>DATAFJ010000128.1:0-37359 GCA_036257535.1 Vicinamibacterales bacterium
GAGCGTCCGGCGCGGGTCGTCGAGCTGCGCTTCTTTGGGGGGCTTTCGGTCGAGGAGACTGCAGCCGTGATGAACATGTCGGAGCGGGCGGTCAAGCGCGAGTGGCAGAAGGCGCGCGCGTTCCTCTTCGACGCCCTCCGACGCGAGGGCTTTCGGTAGCCCCCCAGTTTGGCCCCTTCCTCGTGCCGTTTTCGTTTGAGTAAGTGAAGACGCACAGGGAGGCGCGCATGCTTCGCTCACGCCGGACTCACGCTCTGGTCGCTCTCGCTCTGCTGGCGGCCCCGTTGTTCCTGTTTGGGGATCGCGCGCTCGCGATTCAGGACTCCGAAGACAAGGTATGGTTCGGCCCTGTCGGGATCGCACCGGGAGAGCGCGCTCTCGTGAACATCTACGCGATCGGAAATCCCAACGAGATCGGAAATCCGAACGACACCCCGTGGAACTTCGTCGTCCGAATATTCGACCGGCGCGGCAGCCTCGTCCAGGAGCGGCCGCTGCAGCTTGCGCCCGGAGCGATCGGGTCCGTCGAGCTTGTCGTAAGCGATCAGGAGAACACCACTCTCGCCGCACTGAGCCGGCGCACATTTCGGGCGGAGATCGTCGGGTTCAACCCGCAGCCGGATCCGCCTGGCAAATGGGCGGTGACCCTCGAGGTGGTCGATCGCTTCACAGGACGGACCAGCCTGCTGCTCGGCGGCCCCGACACGCTGCCGGCGGCGCGCTAAAGGGCGCGCTAAAGAAAGAGGAATCCGATGAACCAGCTTTCTGTACGGCGTCAGGCAAACTCGTGTCGACAGCCGATTCAGGCGGCCTTGCTGGTTGGAGCGTTTGCCACGGGAATCTGTCTCGGCGTCGTGGTCGTGCATGCTTACGACACGCGACTCGACGAAGCCCTGGCGGCGCTGCAGAAAGCAGGTGCGCTGGTCGAAGCGGCATCGGCCGGAGACGTGTCGCGCCACACTCAACACACGTTCGATCGCGAGCTCGGCAAGGCACTCGCTCGTATCCAGGACGCGATGGAACACATCGTTGCCGCCAAAGTTGCCGCCGACTCCGACGGCGGATCCCACTAGGCGTGTGATTATGTTGCCGCACTCTGCTCTCGACAACCCTTCGCTCCTTCATGCTCACTGGACCTTCGCAGTGGTCGCGGCCGTCCTCTTCGTGGTGTCGTCGCGAGCGGCTCTTGCCCAGCTGTCGGACGTCAAGGGCAGCAAAGATCATCCGATGGTGTCCCGCTACGCGGGTTCGGTCATCATCGGCTATGACTTTCGGAAGTTCGACGAGTTCGTCGTTCCGCTCGGCGCGCTGAAACGAACCGGTGAACGACCGGCGGCTGGCGGCGGCTTCAGCCCAACGTTCGAGCCTGCAAAGAACCAGCGCGTCGAGGGGAGGGCGACGCGCATCCTGTACGTCGGTCCTCAGGATCGTTCGCCGCTCGAAATCGTGCGAAACTACGAGCTGGAGCTCAAGAAGAACGGGTTCAACACCTTGTATACGTGTGGCGGGACGCAGTGCGGCCTGGATGATGGCTGGCTCGCCACGTTTTATCTGTATACGCTCGATAAGCGCCTCAGCCAGACACCGCCGCGCGGCACCGGCAGGCCCGAAGGGCAGGTCTCGGAATACGCCCTCGACTCGCCGATAAACCAACGATATCTGGCGGCGAAGCGCTCCAGACCAGAAGGTGACGTCTATGTCTCGGTGTACGTCGCGACCAACAGGGCAACGCACCACAAGGAAACGCAGGATCACCCCGTGATTCTGCTCGACGTCATCGATGCGGTGCCAATCGAAACGGGCATGGTCACCATCGATGCGGCGGCGATGGCGAAAGATATCTCGAGTACCGGCCACGTGGCGCTCTATGGCATCTATTTCGACACGGACAAGGCGGACCTCAAGCCTGAATCGGATCCGACGCTGCAGGAGATCGCAAAGCTCTTGAAGCAGGATGCCTCACTGAAGCTCCACATCGTCGGCCACACCGACAATGTCGGCGGATTCGATTACAACATCGGCCTCTCGCAGCGCCGCGCTGCCACGGTCGTGAAAGAACTGACGGCGAAACACGCAATAGCAGGGACGCGACTGAAACCAGCGGGCGTCGGCATGCTGTCGCCAGTCGCGGCGAACGACGGTGAAGAAGGTCGGGCAAAGAACAGGCGGGTCGAGCTGGTGAAGCAATAGCACCGAGAAGCCCGGGCGGCGCACGGGTTCGTCCGGCCCCCCGGCCATTCTGGCTTCGCCGAAGGCCATCTTGCAGTGATATACGTTTGCCAGCCGCAGTCCATATGAACGGCCCGGTGGTGATGATGGCGGCTGGCAGCGACGAAGAGGAAGCGGCATGATCATCTGGAGCGGCTGGGGCTTCTTGGTGGTCGTCATCGCCTTCGGTGCGTCTCTGGCCATGGAGGTCGTGACCGAAGCACTGGTTGGAGACGATCGGTTCTACCAGACCGAAGCGTGGCCCCTGGCGCTGGCCCTGGCCCTCTCGGGTGTGATCATCTGGGGACTCGGAAAGTATGTGTACGCGAGAGGCGCCAAGGTCGTCATCGATAAGGTTACCGGTCAAGAGTTGACGATCGGGGGTGAGCACAGGTTCTTCTTCATTCCGATGCATTACTGGGGACCGGTCCTGATTGGTCTCTCCGTTCTCCCATTCATTGTTCGCTGAGCGTCACGCCGTGGACCGAGAGGCGCTGCTGAAGGCTCTGCGAGAGACGCGGGCGCTTCTCGCCCGACCGGAAAACAACTTCGACTGGTCGTCCTGGCGAGACGGCGAAGCCGCTCTCCGAGAGATCGACGCGTTGATCGCGGCAGTCTCCAACGGTGCGGTGCCCGAGCCGAAGCACGTCGCGTTGCTGTTCGCGCCGACAGGGCCAATTCAAGAGGTCAGTCTCAGCAGCGGTTGGGGCGAGATCTTTCTCGAGCTGGCCGAGCGGGTTGGCGCTGCGACCCGACCGAGCTGATTCCGGTCCGAACGCAAAGCTGTGGCCTGTTGGCGAATCTGTCCAGCCCGCCTGATAGACTCGTGTGTGGTAGCACCCCCCAATCCTGAGGATGAGGAGAACAAATTGGAACGCGACAATCTGAACAACGCGGCACGCACGCTCGAGGATGCGTTTTTCGCCAAGGAGAATGCCCGGCTCCTGCAGAAGCTGCGTGACCGGGCCCGGGAGCAGGAGCGTCGTGCGGCGATGCGCGAGGTCGTGCGTGTAGACGACGATGCGTTGATCGACCACCTCATCGCGCTCGGACTCGAGCCGGAGACGGTGCTGGCGCTGCAACTCGTGCCGCTCGCGGCCGTCGCCTGGGCTGACGGCCAGATCGAGCCGCGCGAGCGGGACGCGGTTCTGAAGGCCGCCGCCGCCCAGGGTCTGGCGCCCGACAGCGTCGCCGGGCAGATGCTCGCCCGCTGGCTGGCGCAGCGGCCCGGTGCAGAGCTCGTGGAAGCGTGGAAGCGTCACGTGCGGGCGCTCTGGCCGTCGCTCTCGCCGAAGGAACGCGACGAGATCCGCGCGTCGGCAATCGAGCGCGCACGCAGCGTCGCGGAGGCGGCTGGCGGCTTCCTCGGCCTGACCTCTAAGATTTCCCCTGGGGAGAAGGCGGTTCTGGACGAGCTGGCAAAGACTCTCGCCGACTAGGCCGTCGGCCACGAGTTGCCCAGATGACGATGGCTGTCGCTGCAATCGCGCCGTACTCGATCGCGAGCAGCCAGCCGGGCACAGCCCACGGCGATCCCGGTGGAAACGCCCAGACGAGGTAGACCGGAAGAATCGTGATGCTCCAGACGAGCAGCGGCATCGTCCAGCGAGTCGTCAGGAACGGCACGAACCAGACCAGGTACCAGGGATGAACGAGCGGCGCGAGGGCGAGCGCGACAGCCATCGGCCATCCCCAGGCCGCCGGCGCGTCGGGTCTCCCTCTCAGTCGAAATCCCGCCGCCACTATCAGTCCCGCCGCGACGGCAATCCAGGCCACGGCCCACGGTCCGACAATCGCTGACAGCCATTCGTAGGCTGGTCCGTTGAAGCGGTAGCGATTGATCACCCTCGGGAGAGATCCAATCGGATTCACTCCGTCCCCGACGAAAGGCCAGTAGAGAGCGGCGAGGAGCGCGACGCCTGCGGCGGCATCCCGCACCCGGATCCGCCGCCAGAACAGCGGCGCAAGCACTGCCGGCAGGAATTTCAATGACACGGCCGTCACGAAGGCAAGGGTCGCGGCGAACGCCCTTCCTTTCAGAAGCGCGAACGATGCCGAGACGAGCAGCAGCGCGCCGACGGCGTCGAAGTGGCCGTTTCGCGCGCCTTCGAGAGCGACGAGCGGATGCCACGCGTAGATCAACAGCAAGGACTGCGGACGCCCGGTCGCGGCGAAGACTTTCAACAACACCAGGCAGGTCCCGAGGTCCGCCGCCGCCGCGGCCGCCTTGAATGCGCGCGGCGATTCGCTCACCGCCGCGACGAGACGAAAGAACAGCTGCGCCGCCGGCGGGTACGGGCTCGGAATGTGCGTGTGGTGCATCAGGCGCGTATCCGGCGTGTGAATCGCGGCATACCCGGGATCGGCCGGAGTCACCGCGTACGGATTGTGACCCTCTCGCTGGACGCGTGCGTCCCAGACGTACCGGAAGATGTCGCTGCCGGGCCCGGTCGCCGGAAAGAGTGGCGGCAGGCGCATGACGAGGGCGAGCGCCAGGACGATCCAGGTCGTCCGCGACGCCTGGGCCGGAGAGCGCGTGATGAGGACGAGCGCGACGATATAGGCGGCGCACGCCGTCGCGACGAGCGTCAGATAGACGGGCGTGCCGTCGGGAAATTCACCTATTGCCAGGAGCGTGTGGGCGAGCGTGGCGATGACGCCGCACCACAGCAAGGCGACGGGCGTCGGACGTGCGCGCGATTCGGCTGAGGCACCGGTCGGCACTGTGGCCCTGAGATTACACAACGTCCCGGGCCGTGGACGAAACCCGGTCTGATCCCCGTCTCACCCCTTCGAATCGGACCCCTGACAGTTGGCGCGACTTTGGCAGAACGCGGCCTGGCGCCTTTTTTACCCAAATGGAGTGGCAATGCCGCGTTCCGGACGTCTCCCTCGTCTGGCCGTCGTCGGCCTCCTGTTAGCCGTCTTCACCGCATCGTCCGTCGAAGCCCAGTACTTCGGTCGGAACAAGGTCCAGTACAAGGATTTCAACTTCGAGGTGCTCAAGACTCAGCACTTCGATATCCATTTCTATGCCGAGGAGCGGGAGGCGGCGGCCGACGTCGGCCGTATGGCGGAGCGCTGGTATACGCGCCTCTCCGGTGTCTTCCAGCACGACCTGTCGACGCGACAGCCGATCGTGCTCTACGCCTCGAGCCCCGACTTCCAGCAGACGAACGTCGTCTCCGGTGAGATAGGCGAGGGCACCGGCGGTGTGACGGAAGGGTTCAAGCGCCGGATCGTGATGCCGCTCGCCGCCACGCTGGCGGAGACGGACCACGTCCTCGGGCACGAGCTCGTGCACGCCTTCCAATACGACATCGCGAGGACGGATCCCAGCCAGTCGACCGGCCAGGGCATCGAGCGGCTGCCCCTGTGGTTCATCGAGGGCCTCGCGGAATACTTGTCCATTGGTCCGGTCGATCCGCACACGGCGATGTGGATCCGCGACGCGGCGCGGGGTGACGGCAAGCTTCCCACCCTTCGTCAGCTCGGGGATTTCAACTACTTCCCGTACCGCTGGGGCCAGGCGTTCTGGGCGTATGCCGCAGGGCGTTGGGGCGACGACATCATCCGATCGGTGTTCGACGAGGCGCTCGTGGCTGGCACCGCCTCCACCGGCTTCGAGAAGACCGTGGGACTTGACGACAAGGAGATCTCGAACCAGTGGCACCAGGCGATTCGCGAGCAGTACGCGCCTGTTCTCGCGGCGGCGCGGCCGGCGAGCCGTTCCGCGTTTGGGGTGACTGCCGACGACAAGTCGCGCGGCGCGCTCGCCGTGTCGCCCGTCTTGAGCCCGGACGGGAGCCAGATCGTGTTTCTCTCCGGCCGCGACCTCCTCTCGATCGATCTGTTCCTCGCGGAACCTCAGTCCGGAAAGATCATCCGCAAGCTCGTGAGCACGTCCACGGATCCGCACTTCAGCAGCATCCAGTTCATCTCGTCGGCAGGGACGTGGCACCCGAAGGGCAAGCAGTTCGCGCTCGGAGCGATCCGTGGCGGCGATCCGGTGCTGGCCATCATCGACGTGGATCGCGGCAGCCGCGTTCGTGACATTCCGTTCCCGCAGCTCGGGGAGATCCTGAGCCCGTCGTGGTCTCCCGACGGCAGGTCCATCGCGTTTTCGGCGACGAGCGGCGGACGATCCGATCTGTACATCTACGAGCTCGAGCCCGGGAAATTGCGCCGCATCACCGAAGATGCCTTCGCGGATCTGCAGCCGGCCTGGTCGCCGGAGGGAGACCGGCTGGCGTTCGTGACCGATCGCTACTCGACCAACCTGTCGCAGCTCCAGGCGGGACGGCTCGGTCTTGCGCTCGTCGACGTCGCCTCGGGCCGCATCGATGCGCTTCCGAGCTTCGAGCGCGGGAAGTCCATCAACCCGCAGTGGGCGCCGGACGGGCGCAACGTCTATTTCCTGTCCGACGCAACGGGCGTCACCAACGTATACGCGATGAACGTCGGCGATCGGCAGCTGCGGCGGCTGACGAACCTCGATGCCGGTGCGACGGGCATCACCGCTCTCAGTCCGGCGATCTCGACGTCGCTCGATACCAACCGCCTCGCGTTCAGCGGCTACGAGGAAGGCCGGATTGGCGTCTATCTGCTGGACGGTCGCGAGGCATTGAGCGGCACGCCCGTTCAGGCATCGAATGTCGTCGCTGAATCTTCGGCCGCCGCGGCGGGGCTTCCGCCGTTGGCGCGCGAGGCCGGAGAGGTCGTCGCGTACCTGGTCGATCCCGTGACCGGGCTTCCCGAGCCGGCTCCGGCAGACGCCGTCGCACCGTACGAGCCGAAGCTGACGGTCGACACCGTGGGCCAGCCGTATATTGCAGCCGGGGTCACCCGCTTCGGCGGCATGTATGGCGGGGGAATATCGTTCACGATGAGCGACACGCTCGGAAACCACAATCTCTACGCGGCCGTGGACGTCAACAGCTACGGCGGCGCCTTCAGCGACATCTACAAGAACACCGGCGCGTTTGCCGCCTACACGAACCTGACGCACCGGTGGAACTGGGGGCTCTCCGGTGGCCAGCTGCCGTACGTTGTCGGCGGTCTCGCATCCGGCGTGGGAACGGTCAACGGTCAGCCGGCCGTCATCGAGCAGCAGGTGATCTACCGAGAGACGCATCGCGGCGCGAGCGGGTCCGTTGCATACCCGTTCGACAAGGCGCGGCGGCTCGAGCTCGGCACCGGGTATCAGCACGTCACGTTCGAGCAGGATGTCCGGACACGGGCCTACTCGATTCGCTCGGGCGATCAGATAGACGATTCGCATGAGACGACCTCGCTCGCGCAACCGCTGCATCTCACGAGCATGAGTGCCGCGTTCGTGACCGACAGCTCCGTCTTCGGCGCCACGAGTCCAGTGGCCGGCTCTCGCTCGCGGTTCGAAGTCACGCCCACGGTGGGCACGCTGACTTATACGTCAGCGCTCGCGGACTTCCGGCGCTACTTCATGCCGGCGCGCTTCTACACGATCGCCGGACGCGTCATGCACTACGGCCGCTACGGCGCCGACGGCGAGGACGAGCTGCTGCTGCCGCTCTTCATGGGTTACCCGGAGCTGATCCGCGGCTACAACTACGGCTCGTTCAGCGCGAGCGAGTGCACGGTCGGCCCAGCGGGCTCGTGTGACGTGTACGACCGGCTGCTGGGCTCGCGAATGCTCATCGGCAACCTGGAGTTCCGCTTCCCGCTGCTGCGGCCGTTCGGCGGCGTCGGCGGTTCGATGTATGGACCGGTGCCCGTCGAAGTCGCGTTCTTTGCCGATGCGGGCGTGGCATGGACGCAGGCGGATCGACCATCGTTCGCCGGCGGAAACCGCGAACCGGTCGCGAGCGCCGGCGTATCGTTCCGCGCGAGCCTCTTCGGATTCGCCGTTGCTCAGGTCGATTTCGCGCATCCGTTCCAGCGCCCAGGCAAGGGATGGGTCTGGGGCTTCAGCCTGACGCCGGGATTCTAAAGGAGCGTGATCTTGGCCAAGTCACGTCACGATACGTTGGTACGTCCGAAGAAACGCCGTCGCCGTAAGAAAGTACAGAAAAGACGCAGTCGGAAAGGAGGAAAGAAGTCCAGGTAGCCTCGTGGCGACTTACGGAGCGGTTGGGGTCACCTCGCGATAGCACACCATGGCATCGTAGGAATCGGCCCAGTAGAGGAGACCCGCGTCGGTCGCGGAGAGTTTCTCCAGAGGAATCTGGTGAAGCGCGCGTCTGATGGGCCGTAGATCGAAGACGGTTGCCGGATAACGCGCGGCCGAGGCAAATACGCCGAAGGCTGGATCGTCCTTCCGTTGATCGATTTCGCGGATGCCGAAGTAGTTGATCTTGCCGCCCGCCGCGAAGAGAACGACGTGAAAGGACTGGACGCCTTCGGCTATCGCCAGTTCGGCGATGAAGTTGCCGAGCGTCGAGACCCCGCGGCGATCGATGCCGCGGTGCAGATGGTTCTGCCCGAAGACGGTCATCACTTTCGGTTTGCCGCCCGCGGCCCGGTAGTGAGCGAGAAAGAACTCCTTCATCACCGTCTCGCGCCGAATCGACGCGGCGATGCGATCGTTCCCTTTGCGGTTGAACCGTTCGACCTCCACTTCCAGCGTCTTGAGTACTTGTTGCTCTAACGATATGCCGCCGGGTGTGACGTCCGTGACCTCGCCCATGGTGCGCGCGAGCTCCATGAGCTGCGGCGCCAGGGCGCGTTTGTAGCCGTCCTTCGTCAACTCCACCATCGACTGCAGCGCACGATTTTGAGGATTCGCCTCCGCCAGCGCGCGAACGAGCGACTGTGGCTGCATTTCCTCGACGTCGCTGCCGCGCACGTGAGGCGCCTTGAGCCGGCCGGCGGCCCACGGACTCATTTCGGCCGCGAGATATCCGTACCCGATCGTCGGCCACAACGAATCCACCAGCGCGGGCGTTTCCCTGTCGCCGTGGAGTCCACCGATCAGAAAGAAGGATGCGCTCTTGGCCTCTTTCTCGAGGAGCGCCTTGCCCTCGCCGGCAAGATCGTACTGGTGTGTCTTGAGAAGGTCGGCGGCCGACGGCTCGGTCTGGCCCGCCGCTGTGAGCGCCACCGCTGCGAGGAGGAGCAGTCCGCGCATCTGTGCGCGAAGTATCCCATAAGCGAGAGTGTACGGCGGGCTGGCGCCTGCCTGAGCACCGCACTCTGCCTGTGGCTCGCAGCTGCGCGGCGTATTCAATCGTTTTCTGTTCATCGATCTCGCGGCACAGCACGTGACCGAGCTCGTGCGCCACCGCGAAGGCCAGCAGCTCGTCGAGCGGCACCCGCCACTTCTCGAGCAGCCGCCTGCTCCGGTCCGCACGCGGTTTGAACAGCGCTTCCTCCAGGAACGTTTGCCGTTTCTCGAGGATGGTGAACGCCGGGCTGTCTGGATCCCGATCGACTCGTCGAAGGATCGGCTTCCAGTCGTCGGACTTGACGAGAAACCACGTCCACTCGCCGAGCCCGGCCAGATCCATGTCAGCGAGCACTTGCCTGAGCTTCCGCAGCTGGGTCTCGCAGTCCCGTTCCGTGTAGCCGGTATGGCAATAGAAGCGAAAGCTTGTCGCGACGGTGGAGGAGGACTGTCCGATTCCGACGCTGGTGAGGCAGGCCAGGAGAATGACACCGAAGTAATTGCCCATGCAGCACCTCCGCGAGTGCGCGGAGTGCCACGGTGCGGTCCGGAAATGGCTACCTCAATGACGGGCGGGTGACCGGTGTCGGACGCGTGAGTGACCTGGCAACTGCCTTCGTTGCAACGGGATCGAGTGGCGGGTAACCTGGGTCCTGGTCGAGTGCTACACTGGCGGCTCCACACAACCCGAGGTCGATGAAGGAAGTCTCGACCGACCCGCGCCGCCTGGTACGCTTTGGCGCCTACGAGCTCGATTTGCGTGCGGGCGAGTTGCGAAAATCGGGCGTACGTCTCAGGCTGCAGCAACAACCGTTGCAATTGCTCTCGGTGTTGCTGGAGCGGCCTGGTGAGATCGTGACTCGGGAGGAACTACGAAGGCGCCTGTGGCCCGACGATACGTTCGTCGACTTCGAACATGGACTGAATGCCGCCGTCAAGCGGCTGCGCGATACGCTTGGCGACTCGGCCGATTCGTGCCGTTTTATCGAGACGCTTCCGAAGCGAGGCTACCGGTTCGTTGCCCCGACCGATCTGCCGGCCGCGCCGATCTCGCTGGATGCCCGCGGCGCCGGGGCAACAGACGCGCACCCGGTTCCGATTGTGCGAGCGAAACCAGGTTGGCTTCTGGTGGCCCTTGCTGTCGTCATCGCCGCCGCAGGTCTCTGGGTCTATCGCGCGAAGCCCGGTCAAGTCTTACCTGCGGGTGCACCACAAGCCGTGCCCTTTACGACTTTTCCCGGTCAGGAGATCGCGCCGACGTTTTCCCCTGACGGGAGCCAGATTGCGTTTGCCTGGTCGCCTGAAGGGCCGCGCGATCAATTCGATCTATATGTGAAAGTGATCGGCAGCGAGAAGGCGCTGCGGCTGACGACACATCCAGCAGATTTCGTTATTCCAGCGTGGTCGCCCGACGGACGCCAGCTCGCCTTTGCGCGACTGGCATCTGGAGAGAGCGGGATCTATCTGGTTTCGGCGCTGGGAGGTCCTGAGCGAAAGCTGGCGGACGCGCCTCTTTCCTACTACGTTCAGGCGATGCTGAGTTGGTCGCCGGACGGAAAGTCCGTGGCGTTTTCCGATCGGGGGCCCTCCGATCAGGAGGGGGTTTCTCAGATCGACATAACCACGCTGAAGAAGCGCTGGTGGGGCAATCCGTCCCCGGACTGCATGTGGTCATGGGTTCCCGCCTTCTCGCCCGACGGTCGATCGCTCGCCGTCGGCTGCAAGGTGACCACTCAACTCAACGATCTTTTTGTTTGGCCCACGGCTGGCGGCGTTGCACGGCCGGTTGCGCGCGTGGAGGGAGATTTCACTGGCATGACCTGGACCGCGGACGGCGAGAGCCTGATCTACGCTGCCAATGGGGATCTGTGGCGCGTCGCCGAGTCTGGTGGTCCGCCCGAGGCGCTGCTGGCTGGCCGAGGCGCTGCCATGCCGGCTGTTTCGAACGGCGGCGAGCGCCTTGCGTATGCGGGGCGGGGCCCTTCCAATATCAACCTCTGGCAAGTACCTCTCGCGGCGCCGTCCCGGCTCGCAGGTCCGCCGGAAAAACGACTCTCGTCGACCCGATTCCACGGGTATGCGGCCTTCTCGCCCGATGGCCGCCGCGTGGCGTTCACATCCGACCGCTCGGGGTCGATGGAGGTTTGGACCAGTGACGGCGACGGCTCCAATCCGGTGGCTCTCACGACATTTGGAGGACTTCCGACGGGCTCACCTGAGTGGTCGCCGGACGGACGCTTCATCGCGTTCGACTCTCGAGAAAAGGGACTCTCCGGAGTTTATGTCGTCCCGTCCGAAGGCGGTCCGCACCGACGTGTCGCCACCGGTGTAGACGACAGCTCCCAGCCCGCCTGGTCGATCGATGGGAAATGGCTCTACTTCGGCGGCCGGATTAAAGGCGCCTTTCAGATATTCAAGGTCCCGGTAGAAGGTGGCGCTGCGATCCAGCTGACCAGTGAGGGCGGCGGCTTCGCGCCCCAGGCGTCGGCTGACGGCGCGCGCATCTATTACACCAGCGAGCGCGGGATCCACTCGGTTTCGACGGCTGGAGGTGATGAGCGCCGCCTCGTGGGTATGCCGCCGCTAGATCCGCAGTTCATCGATGCGTGGGGACTGAGCCCCACGGGCATCTACTTCATCAACCCCGCCCCGCCCCGCGCCGGAATCGACTTCTTCGAGTTCGCCAGCGCCAGGATATTGCGCGTCGTAGACCTCCCGGGTCGACCGGCTGCGTGGGGAGGACCGTTGGCAATCTCACGCGACGGCCGGCGACTGCTTTACCCGCAGCTCGACGGTGTCTCGAGCGACATAATGATCGTAGAGAACTTCCGCTGACCAGCACATGCGTTGGCCATCTCGCTACTCCTCCTGCAGCGTCACGTGAAGTGGTCACCTCGGCTGCGACCTGGCTGAACCGCGCGAGAATTGCCCGGAAACCGCCTGTTTTCATTCGACTTTGCCTGGCATCGGCCTTGCCCCTAACCGGGGCATGAAACCTCAGACTCGTGTCCCAACCGTCGTGCTTTTGATCGCGCTCGGCGCGGGGAGCGCTACCGGAGTTGGAGCGTTCAGTCTGATCTCGGTCGATCAGGAAGTTCAGATCGGGCGCCAGGCGCAGGCGCAAATCCGCCAGCAGGTGCCCGAGGTGCGCGATCGCCTCGTGACGGCGTACATCCAGAATCTCGGACGCACGATCGCCGCGCATGCGGACGGACCGCGCTATCCGTACAGCTTTTCCGTAGCGAACGCCCGCGAAATCAACGCGTTCGCGTTGCCTGGCGGTCCGGTGTGGGTACATCGCGGCGCGATACTGGCAGCGCAGAATGAGTCGCAGCTTGCGGCGATCATGGCGCACGAGGTCGCGCACATCGCCAACCGGCACACCGCCGATCGCGTGAGCCAGGCGCTTGCTGCGAACGTTGGCCTCGGCCTTCTGGACGCGCTGCTTGGCAACGGCCGCCGCGCGCAGATCGCGGAGGTGGGCGCCGTCGTGGCGGCCAACGCCGCGATGGCGAAGTTCAGCCGCGACGACGAGCGCGAAGCGGACGAGAAGGGGATGATCTACATGCGGCGCGCCGGCTTCGATCCGGGAGGCATGGCGGAGCTGATGCAGCTCCTTCGCGCGCAGCAGCGCCGGGACCCGAGCTCGGTCGAGACCTTCTTCGCCTCGCACCCGTCGCCGGCGGATCGGATCGCGCGGCTCAACGCCACCGAGCGAAGCCTCGGAACCTCGGGCCGGCGCGACTCGCGTGGATTCAGAGCCGCCCAGGCGCGCGCCTCGGATCTCGGACCCATGGCCTCGCTGTCGGGCAGCAGGGGCAGCCGAGCTCGCCGCTAGACGACGGAGGCAGCGCCGCCGCTTCGAGGCTGATACGACGGCAACGTGAGCGTCAGCCCGGCGGCGGCGGCGCTCCGACGGCCATCGCACTCAGGACATCGTCATATGCGCCTGTGGCGTCAAAGGCGCGCCCCATCAGAACGGGTCCCACCGCCCCGGCCAGGCCGAATGCCATCGGCGGTCAACTAATAGTGCCGCGGGTGGCCGCCGGTGTGCAGGTTGCCCCGATCGGGACACTCTGTCCGCCGCGGACAGAGAAAAGCGCGCACCCGGCCGTGCCAGGAGTTAGGCTGTTGGCGTCATGACCGCTCTCAAAACCGGCGCATCAAGCGTCACGAAGCCACTTCGTCTCTGGCCAGGCGCGATCATCGCGGCCCTGATGGTTCTGACCGCCATCGTGGTGCCGCTTGTCGTGCCCGAAGGCCGGATGTTCGCCGTCATGGGCGGCGTTCTCGGCGGCCTGCTGATCTTTCTCTGGTGGCTGTTCTTCAGCCGCGCGCGCTGGTCCGAGCGGCTGGGCGTCCTTGCCGTGATGATTGGCGCAACCCTCGCGACCTCGCTCGTCGTCCACGAGTCGATCAGGACCGGGATGATGGGGATGATGCTCGCTTTCTATTCGATCCCCGTCCTGGGCCTGGCCCTCGTGATCTGGGTCGTGGCGACCCGTCGTCTCGCCCCGGCGGCCCGTCGGGTTGCGCTCGTGGCCATCATCCTGATCGCGTGCGCGGCATGGACGCTCGTGCGCACCGACGGTGTCGCCGGTGACGGCGCCGCGGAATTCCAGTGGCGATGGACGGCGACGGCCGAGGAACGGCTCCTCGCAGAGGCTGGCAGCGAGCGGACGGCGATGGTAATTCCGGCTCCACCGGCACAACCTCCGCCCTCGCCGGCAGCACGAAACGAGCCTGCAGCGCCGGCGACCACGCCCGTGACGCCGCCAGCGGCCGCGCCGGCCACCACGCCGGCGGAGATGCCGCCCGCGATAGCCGTCACCTGGCCCGGGTTCCGTGGAGCACACCGCGACGGTGTCACCGATGACGTCAGAATCCGGACCGACTGGGCCACGTCGCCGCCGGTGGAACTCTGGCGACGGGCGATCGGACCAGGCTGGTCTTCGTTTGCGGTGCGCGGGGACTTTCTCTACACGCAGGAGCAGCGCGGTGAAAACGAGATCGTCGCCTGCTACAGGGCGAAGAGCGGCGAGCCCGTGTGGGTGCACACCGACAGCATCCGGTTCTGGGAGTCGAACGGCGGCGCGGGTCCACGCGCCACGCCGACGGTGAGCGGCGAACGCGTGTACGCGATGGGTGCCACCGGCCTCCTGAACGCGCTCGACGCCGCAACAGGATCCGTCATCTGGTCGCGCAACGCGGCGTCCGACACCGGCGGGAAGGTTCCCTACTGGGGCATCGCGAGCTCGCCGCTCGTCGTGGGGGATGCCGTCATCGTCTATGCCGGCGGCCTCGCCGCGTACGATCGCGCAACCGGCAAGCCCCGGTGGATGGGCAAGGCGACGGGCGACAGCTACAGCTCGCCGCACCTCGCGACGGTCGACGGCGTCGATCAGGTCGTGCAGATCACCGCCGAGGGTGTGGCGAGCGTCGCGCCGGCCGACGGCACGCTGTTGTGGGAATACCCGTGGCCAGGCTCCAGCATCGTCCAGCCCGCGTTGTTTGCGGGCGGCAACTTTCTCGTCAGCACGGGCGGAGGCACGGGCGGGCTCGGTGTGCGCCGGATAGCGGTCTCGCAGAAGCCGGACGGGTGGACAGTCGAAGAACGCTGGACGTCACCGGGTCTGAAGCCGTACTTCAATGACTTCGTCGTTCACAAGGGCCATGCCTTCGGCTTCGACGGCCGCATCCTGTCCTGCATCGATCTCGAGGACGGCCAGCGCAAGTGGAAGGGGGGAAGGTACGGCAACGGACAGCTCATCCTGCTCCCCGACCAGGATCTGCTCCTTATCCTGTCTGAAGAAGGAGAGCTTGCGCTGGTTGGCGCGACGCCGGATCAATTTACCGAGGTCGCGCGCGTTCCGGCGATCGAAGGGAAGACCTGGAACCATCCGGCCCTCGTCGGCGACGTTGTACTGGTTCGCAACGGTGAGGAAATGGCGGCGTTCAGGCTGCCGCGCGCGAACCGCTGACCTGCGGCCGCGTGGCGCAATCTTTGAGTACGAACGGCCTGTGACCAGACCGGTTCCGGACCCCGTTCCAAACAATGACGAGCAGGGTGGAATTACGGAGCAGGAGAAGCGCGACAACGCGATCAGGCTCGCGTTCGAGGGACGACCCGAGCTTTACGAACAGTTCTGCCGGGCTATCGAAGAGGTCGTTCCGCCGGGGACGACGGTGATTCTTCGAGGCAGCGCCGTGACGGGCATGCGCTGGAAGGACAAGGCACCGTTCGACAGCGACGGGCCGGGAACGAGCGATCTGGACGTGACGCTCGTCGGAGAGCCACCACTTGAGTTCTTCATGGCGACGGGGTTCTTCGTGCCGGGCGTTCATTCACGTCCGCTGAGCGACGAAGATCCAGACATCGCGCCAGATCTCGTGCCGCTGCGCCGCAGGCTGATGGACCTGGTCAAACGGCCGGTCAATATCCAGGCATCACGAGAGATTGTGGTCCAGTTTCGCGGCGACCTGCTCGGTCAGCCGTACCTCACGCTCCTCGTTAAGCCCGAAGGCCTGTCTCTCGATGCTAGCTCGACGCGCCTTTGAGTCTTGATGTTCCGCCTGCTGACGTACAACATCCAGCACGGCGGGCGAGGCCGCGTCGATCCGATCGCGAACGTCATCAACGCATGCGCTCCCGATTTCGTGCTCCTGCAGGAGGCGACCGATCCTGCCATCGTCGAGCGGCTCGCCGAGGCGACCGGCATGGCGGACTGGCGGGCGTTCGCGCGGCAGTCGCTGGGGTTCCTGAGCCGCCGCCCGGTTGCGTACTCCGAGTGGATCCGGCCCCGGATCTCGCGTCACGCGTTCATCGAAGTCGTCCCGGCCGGTGAAACGCTGCGGCTGTTCGGCGTGCACTTGAGCGCCGTGCACGCCGCGTGGACCGAACGCCGACGCGTCATGGAGCTTCGCGCCCTTCTTCGGAGTGTCGAGCGCCATCAGCACGGGTTTCACGTTCTCGGCGGCGACTTCAACACCGTCGCCCCTGGTGAGTCGCTCGAGATTCACCGCCTGCCGTTCCGCCTGCGGCCCCTCGTCTGGGTGACCGGCGGCCGAATCAGGTGGCGGACGGTCCAAACCGTTGTCGATGCCGGCTACGTCGATGCGTACCGGCTCAAGCACCCGACGGAGCCCGGGCCAACGCTGCCAACAGCCGATCCGCACATACGGCTCGACTACGTGTTCATTCCGGAACCATATGCACGGCGGGTCCTCGCGTGCGATGTGGTGCGGCATCCAGACGCAGTCAGGGCATCCGATCACTTTCCGGTCGTCGCCGATCTCGTCACTGACGAGGCCGCCAGCGAACCAGAGCTGCCGAGCGAGATCGGCGCGTAGACGGCGGCTGGCACTGTGGTTGCTGCCATCCCGGCGAAGGAGGGCATCTGGACGTGAACTGGGTCGTTGGAGGCCTGCTTCGCGACCTTGCTGCGATTCAGACGTCGCCGCAGAAGACCTTCGGATACAAACGGGCCGCCGCCGCCGTTCTGACTCTGGAGCGGCCGCTGACCGAGTTGATCGAGTCAGACGGTACGCTCGCCCGGATTTCCGGCATCGGCCCCGCATCGACACGGGTCATCCTGGAGGTGCTCCAGACCGGTCGATCCGCATCCGTCGACGACGCCGTGGCGGCAAGCGGCAAGGCAGCCGACATCGCGCGCCGCCGCCAGCTCCGGGCCAATTTTCTCAGCCCCGCCGAGGTCGTGCGTATCCTCGGCGACGAGTCTCTCGGCGGTCCCCGCCGGGACGAATATCGCGGCGACCTGCAGATGCATTCCGAGTCCAGCGACGGTGTTCCGACCTGTGACGAAATCGCCGAGGCCTGTATCGCACGCGGATATTCATATGCAGCGGTAACAGATCACTCGTACGGCCTGGCAATCGCGGGCGGCATGTCGATGACGGAGGCGGACGAGCAGCACCGCGCAATCGATCGAATCAATGCCGCGCACGGCCGGACGTTCAGGCTCATCAAGGGCATCGAGGCGAACATCGCGAGCGACGGCTCGCTCGATCTCACGGCGGAGGAGGCCGCGCGCTTCGAGCTCGTGCTGGCCGCACCGCATTCGAAACTCCGTTCGCCCGATGATCAGACCGCCCGGCTCACACGTGCGATTCGCAACCCCGCGGTCCGCATCCTGGCTCATCCACGCGGAAGGATGTCGAGCTCGCGGGCCGGAATCGCGGCGAGCTGGGACGCCGTGTTCGAGACCGCTGCGGCTGAGGGCGTGGCCGTCGAGATTGACGGCGATCCGGCCCGGCAGGACCTCGACTTCACGCTTGCGCGCCGGGCGCGGAACGCGGGCTGCCTGTTTGCGCTCGACAGCGACGCGCATACGACAGCGCAACTGCGCTATGCCGAGACGGCGATCGCGCACGCCCGGCTGGCCGGAATCTCCCCCGAACGCATCGTGAACTGCTGGCCGCTCGAGCGGCTGCTCGCCTGGCTCTCGGATCGTTCCCCCACGCAGATGAGGTGACGCTGTGACTCGAAGGAACTCGACTCTCGCCGCTGGCGGACTGATGCTCGGCGCCGCGCTTGCGGCTGCTGCGTGGCGACGCCGCGGCGCGATGAATCTCAACGGCCGCGTGGCGCTCGTCACGGGCGGGTCTCGCGGGCTCGGATTGCTCATCGCGCGCGAGCTCGGCCGGCTCGGTGCGCGCGTCACCATCGTCGCCCGCGACGAACAGGAGCTCGAACGCGCGCGAACCGACCTTCAGTCCCGCGGCGTAGACGCGTCGATCCTAGTCGCCGACATCGCACGCGAGGCGGATGCCGACCGCATTGTCGACTCGGTAGTCGCGCGAGAGGGCCGGCTGGATGTCCTCGTGAACAACGCCGGCGTCATCCAGGTCGGTCCGATGGAGCACATGGCCATCGCCGACTTCGAGGAAGCGATGGCGGTGCACTTCTGGGCTCCACTCCGCACGATGCGCGCCGCGATTCCCCATATGCGCCGGGCGGGTGGAGGCCGCATTGTCAACGTGTCATCGATCGGCGGCAAGATTGGCGTTCCGCATCTCGTGCCGTACTCCGCCAGCAAGTTTGCGTTGACGGGTCTCTCGACGTCTGCCCGGGCCGAGCTCGCGAATTACGGCATTCTCGTCACGACCGTCAGCCCGGGGCTGATGCGGACCGGATCGCCATTCAATGCCTGGTTCAAGGGCCGGCACCGTCAGGAGTTCACGTGGTTCGCGATTGCCGACTCGCTCCCGCTGATGTCGATAGACGCGGAGCGTGCCGCCGCGCAGATCGTGGACGCGGCCCGACGGGGCGATGCAGAGCTCGTGGTGACCTGGCCGGCCCGGATGGCCGTCATGGCCGCGGCCGTCATGCCGAACGTGATGGCGGGTGTGATGAGCCTGACGAACCGGTTCCTGCCGTCACCGGCCGGGCAGGCCGGCGACGACCGTCATCCGGGATGGCAGAGCAGCACCCGCTGGGCGCCGTCGGTTCTCACGCGGCTGACCGAGAGGGCAGCAGCCGAGAACAACGAGCTCCCAGCGGGTCGGTCCCCTGATCCGGGGGCCCCTATCCCCCGGCCCGTGTAGCGTCGTTTCGCCGCGTCAGCGCTTCCGGCGGCGTGCCGGCTGCGGCCTCTGCATCGCCGCCGCGCCGCGGCCCGACCGCGCCGGCCGCTCTTCCTCGTCCTCGTCTTCGTCATCAGACGGGTGGGCGGCATCTGCGGCTTCGTCGTTAATGCCACCTTCGGCGATGGCGTTCAGCTTCTGATCGGCCGCCTTTTCCTCGTCGAGCGTGACCTGCAGCAGCCGCGCCGCCTCGTTGTGGCCCATGCCGTTCGCCCACGCGACGAGCGTGCCGTAGGCGGCCATCTCGTAGTGCTCGGCCCGCTGCGCAGCCGCGATCAGGCAGGCGTCCATCGTGGCGTCCTCGAAGTCCTCTTCGAGGATCGCGTTGCCTTCCTCGATGATGCCCGCCATTCCATCGCAGTGCTTGCCGCGGGCCTTCTCGTCCAGGCTCTCGAACACCTGTTCGAGGCGCTTGATCTGTCCTTGCGTCTCACGGAGGTGCGATTCGAACGCCGCGCGCAGATCGGCCGACGATGCCGCCTTCGCGAGCTTCGGCAGCGCCTTGGTCAGCTGCTTCTCGGCGTCGTACGTATCGCGCAGTTCCTCCAAGAAAGCGTCGTGCAGTGTTCCGGCTTCAGCCATGTTGTTCTCCTTCTGACTCGTGACGGGGCGATCGCTCGCCCGGCTTCATTACGACCTTGATGCAGTCATCCTGCTTTTCACGGAACGTCCGATACATCGCGGGTGCATCGTCGAGCGCGACGCGATGGGTGATGACGAACGACGGATCGATCTCGCCGCGCTCGATGCGCTCGAGCAGTGCCGGCATGTACTTGTGCATGTGGGTCTGACCCATCTTGAGCGTCAGGCCCTTGGCGAACGCCGCGCCGAGCGGGAACTTGTCGAGCAAGCCGCCGTACACGCCCGGAATCGATACGATTCCGCCTTTGCGGCAGGCTCCGATCGCCTGCCGGAGCGCGTGCGGGCGATCGGTGGCCATGTACATCGACATCTTCGCCCGGTCGTACCAGGCGTCCAGCGTGGTTCCGTGCGCCTCGAGCCCAACGGCGTCGATGCAGGAATCGGGACCCTGACCGCCCGTCAGCACCCGCAACGCCTCGGGGACGTCTACCTCGGCGTAGTTGAGAATCTCAGCCTTGCCATGTGACGCAGCCATCGCCAGGCGCTCCGGGAACCGGTCGATAGCAATGACGCGCTCGGCGCCGAGTAGATACGCGCTCCGGATTGCGAACTGGCCAACGGGACCGCACCCCCACACGGCCACCGTATCGCCCGGCTTGATCTCGCAGTTCTCCGCAGCCATGTATCCGGTAGGGAAGATGTCCGACAGGAACAGCACTTGCTCGTCGGTCAGCGATGGCGGTACCTTGACGGGTCCGATGTCTGCAAACGGTACGCGCGCGTATTCGGCCTGACCGCCCGGGTAGCCGCCATACATGTGCGAGTAGCCGAAAAGCCCCGAGCCGGAAAACCCGCTGATCTTCTCCGCCATCCACGCGTTCGGGTTCGAGTTGTCGCAGAGCGACCACAGCTGTTTCTTGCAGAAGAAGCAGTGGCCGCACGCGATCGTGAAGGGCACGACGACGCGGTCGCCGACTTTGAGCCGCGTATTGCCCCGGCCAACCTCGACCACCTCACCCATGAACTCGTGTCCGAGAATGTCCCCCTTCTGCATCGTCGGGATGAACCCGCCGTAAATGTGCAGATCCGAACCGCAGATCGCCGTCGTCGTGATTTTGACGATGGCGTCGCGCGGATTCAGGATGGAGGGATCGGGGACCGTCTCGACCCGGATGTCTTCCTTGCCGTAGTAACAGACGGCCTTCATGAGTGCGCCATTTCTCCAGCTTCGAGAAGCTGTTTGAAGCGCCGCAGGTCTTCGCGAATCGTCTGAGACGGCTCGCGGCCGAATATCGCCGCAATCCAGGCGCCGAGACGGCCCGCCGGGGCGGCGTACTGAAGATTGACGGTGACCTGCGTGCTGCGTCCGGCACGGGCAGGCTCGAAGCTCACCGACCCGGCCGTGACGACATCGCCGCCCGGTGTCGACCGCCAGCCGATGACCTGGTTCTCGGCTTCGTTGATGATCTCCGCGTCCCACTCCACGCGCATTCCAGCGGGACCCTTCGCGACCCAGTGGGAGCGTCCGTCTCCCAGCTCGGTGACGCGTTCGAGATGTGTCATGAATTGAGGCAGGTTCTCGAGCCGCCGCCAAAAGCGATACACCTCAGCGAGGGGTTTCTCGAGGCGAATCGCATCGCGGACGCGGACGCCGCGCTCGCCGCCGAGGGCCGCGCGAGTGTCCTCATGAGCTGCGAGCAACCGCTTGAACGGCGGCCACTCTCCGGAAAGTCCGCGATATGCGAAGGGCGTTGCGGCCACCGCCAGGAAGATCCCTGGCAGTGTGCGGCGCTGCAGGCCGTAGGCGACGGCGACGGATGCGGTCACCAGGCTGGCCCAGCGTTCGAGGTCGGACGATTCGCTCGTTCCGGCTCCGAGTTCGACTGATCGTGGATAGTTCATCGACATGCGGGACTCTCCGACCGCAGTCGATGAAGCACGCGACGTACCAACCGTCGTGCGCGCGCGCGGCGCGTCACCTGCCGGAATACGGTCCAGGTGACGCGAGCACTAGAGGGCAGCCTTGAGAGCGTCGCAGGCGGTCTTCAACACCTTGAGGCGTGCGAAGTACTTGTCGTTGCCTTCGACGATCGTCCAGGGTGCGGCGCGTGTGCTCGTGCGCTGGACCATCTCGTTGACGGCGCGTTCGTAGTCCGGCCATTTCGAACGGTTGCGCCAGTCCTCGTCCGTGAGCTTCCAGCGCTTGTACCGCGCCTTCTCGCGCGCCTTGAAACGGCGCAGCTGTTCGTCCTGCGTGATGTGGACCCAGTATTTCATCAGGACGATCCCGTGTTCGGCGAGCTGCTCCTCGAACTCGCCGATCTCCGAGTAGGCGCGGCGCCACTCCTGCTCGGTGGCGAAGCCTTCGACCCGCTCCACCAGGACGCGGCCGTACCAGCTTCGATCGAAGATCGTGACCCTTCCCGCGCGTGACAGATGACGCCAGAACCGCCACAAATAGTGCTGCGCGCGCTCTTCGTCGGTCGGCGCCGCGATCGGGATCACTTGGTACGACCTGGCGTCCAGCGCTCCCGTGATGCGCCTGATGGCGCCTCCCTTGCCGGCGGCGTCCCACCCCTCGAACACCATGATCGTGGACACCCCTCTGGCCTGAGCTTTCCGCTGAAGGCGATTGAGCCGGCCCTGGCACTTCTCGAGCTCGGTCGAGAAGATCTTCTTCGGGATCGACTGCGTCACATCGAGGCTGCTCAGGATCGTGGGTGCGTCTGCGGGAGGCGCCGGAGCCGCCTTGACGGGAGTCGCCTTGGCGGCGGGCGAGGGCACGAGTTTCAGCGCCTGGCGTTCGCCCCGGCGCTCCGCGAGCGCCTTTCGAAGCGCGTCACGAATAGTCGTGGCCACCGTCATGCTTCGATACGCCTCGTCGACGCCCTCGACGATCTGCCACGGCGCGTCGACGTTACTCGTGCGCTGGAGGAGGCGTTCGGCCGCTGCCACGAAGCGGTCGTACATGCGCCAGTGCTCCCATTGCAGCTTTGTGACTCGCCAGCTGGTGAGCGGATCCTTCTCGAGCTTGCGCAAGAGCTTGCGCTGCGCCTTCTTTCCAAGGTGCATCCAGAACTTCAGGATGAGAGCGCCATCGTCAGTGAGCGTGCGCTCGAAACCGGCTATGCGATCGAGCTGCCTGTCGAAGTCCGCGGCGCGGCTGCGGCGGTTGACGCGATCGAGCATCGGACGGGAATACCACGAGCTCAGAAACAGGCCGATGCGGCCCTTTCGCGGCAGGTCGCGCCAGTAGCGCCAGTACTCCGGCCGCTCGCTTTCTTCGTCCGAGGGATCGCCGTACGCGCGCGTGACGAGCCAGCGCGGATCCATCCATTCGTTCAGCAGGTTCACCGTTTCGCCCTTGCCCGCGCCGTCCACGCCGGCGAAGACAACGATGACAGGGAACCGCGCTTCCGTGAGCTTCCGCTGTACTTCAAGAAGCTCCGTGCGGAGCGTCGGAACTCGAGCCTTGTATTGCTCTTTCGGAATCTCCTGACCGAGCTCGGCAGCTTCGAACATCATTTTTTCCTGGCGAGTTGCCTGACCGCTTCGAGCGTCGCGCGCTTGACCTCGTCCACGGGGCCGTCGGCCGGAACGGTGACGAGCAGGCTGATCAGGCGGTAGTAGTCGATCACGGGCGCGGTCTGGCGATGATACGTCGCCAGTCGGGCTTTCACGGTCTCGGGCGCGTCGTCTGCGCGCTGGTACAAATGCTGTCCTTCGCACTTGCCGTGAGGGCACACGCGGAATGGGTTGGCGGTCTTGTGAAACGGCGCCTGACACTCGCGGCAGATCAATCGTCCCGAGAGCCGCTCGACGAGCACTTCGTCGGGGACCTCGACGTAGAGGACTGCGTCGATCTCGCGCCCGAGGCCGGCCAGCATCTCGTTCAGTGCGATCGTCTGCTCCATGGTTCGGGGGAAGCCGTCGAGCAGAACGCCGTTCGCCGTGTCCGGCTGGATGACCCGCTCGCGCAGCATCGCGATCGTAATCTCGTCCGGCACGAGCGCGCCGCGCGTCATGTAGTCGCTCGCCCGCAGCCCGAGATCTGTCTTTCGCTGCAGGTGGTCGCGGAAGAGATCACCCGACGCAACATGCGTGAGCCCGAGCTCCCGCCTCAGATGGTCGGCTTGCGTTCCTTTGCCAGATCCAGGCGCACCCAGAAGGACCAGATCCATGTTGAAGTTGAAGGGCTAGACCGTAGACAGTAGTTAAGTAGAGCTAGGTTGTAAAGTGCCGCGCGGGTCCCGCTGGCTATTCTGCGCAATAGTGGTCGCGGCGGCCTGCGGCGGCGAGGCCAGCTCGCCGACCGCGCCCGATCCGCCGCCGGCCTCGCTCACGCCGGTCCAGGCCAGTACCGACTGGCCGGCATCGACGCCCGAGGCGGAGGGGCTCGATCCGTCACGGCTTACGGAGCTCGTCGGCCGAATCCGCTGGCGCGACTACGGCGCGATACACAGCCTGCTCGTCGTCCGGAACGGACGTCTCGTCGTCGAAGAGTACTTCAACGGCTGGTCTGCCGATCGGCCGCACACGATCCAGTTCGATTACCAAGAGCGTGACGTCGCTCCTCGCAGGCATTGCCGTGCATCGAGGGCTGCTCGCGGTGAACGACCCGATTGTTCGGTTCTTTCCCGACTACCAGCCGATCGCGAATTCAGACACTCGAAAACAGTCGATGACCGTGCGGGATCTGTTGACCATGCGTTCGGGCCTTGATTGGAGCGAGTCGAACTATGGCGGATCGCCTCTCCAGCGTCTGAACGACTGTCGCTGCGACTGGCTCCGCTTCGTTCTCGACTGGCCGATGCGGGAGCAGCCGGGAACGCGCTGGGAGTATGTGAGCGGCGGGACGATTCTCCTCGGGGGCGTCATCGGCCGAGCGGCTCGAGCGCGTCTCGACCAGTTCGCGGACGCCGAGCTTTTCGACCCGCTGGGTGTAGTGGGCGCATCCTGGTTCCAGGGCCTGCCGGACAGCCTGCCTCACGCCGGCGGCGGCCTCAACCTGCGTCCGCGCGACATGGCAAAGCTCGGGCTCCTCGTGCTCGACAACGGCCGCTGGCAGGGTCGTCCGATACTGCCGCCCGCCTGGATTCGGGAGAGCACCGAACGGATCGAGCGCGGCGTAGCGGCGTGGGCTTCGCGCAGCTTCGACTACGGATATTACTGGTGGATCTCCAGCGCGGCGCGAGGCGATCTGATCACGGCGTCGGGCGCCAGGGGCCAGTGGATTTTCATCTCACCAGCCGATCGGCTGGTGCTGGTCTCGACCGCCGAGAACGGCGACGGCCGCGGGATCGCGGCGGTCGACTTTCTCCACGCGTACGTGCTCGCGGCCGTGCGGGGATGAGCGAACCGTTCAGACTTTCACGATAGCGATCGGTCCGACCGACATCTCCACCTGGCACGCCGCCGTCGCATGGTCGGAAGTGACCGACTGGATTGCTTCCACGGCAATCACCAGCGATCGAATGGCGCGCGGCGGGTTTCCGCGGACGGTTGCCAGAACGGTGGCCACACGGCAGTCGCCGACGATGTTGTTGGTTGTCCCGAAAAGCAGTCCGTCGAGCACGCCGGATGGAGCGCTCAGCCGACCGATGTCCGTCGTCGATCGAAACTCACCTTCGGTGACGAACTGGCCCGGCAACCGGTATCCGGTGATGACCGACAGCCGGAGGCCGGTGTAGGCTTCCGCATACGGTCCGACGCTGAGCGTGTCAATCGTCATGCTTCCACGAATGCCGGCCTGGGCGACGATCAGATACGTGCCGCGGCCGGCGAACACGGAGAAGCCGACCGAGACCCTGGACGAGAGCGTGATCGCTTCGGCGTCTGACTCGCCGAGACCGATGGACGCGCCGATCTGCCCCGTCGCTGCATCCGGACCAAACGTGAATGGGTTCGCACCGGGCGGCGGCGTGGCGGGCAGAATCTGGGAGTCGGTGAAGTCGAACGGCGCGTAGCGAGCCGGGTTGTGACCCTTGCGGAGCGCCATCGGCTGCTTCGGATGCCGGGCGAGTTCCTTCAGCAGCTCCTTCCGGTCGCTCGACACGGGCGGCGCCGGCTCGCGCGTGGTCAGCGAAAGATGCGTCGAGCGAATCCGCGCCGCGCGACGGCGCCAGGCCGCCGCCTGTTCGAACACGCGGTGATCGGCCGCAAAGAAGTCGTGCTCGGCGTTGAGAATCGAGGGGAGCGACGACTGCATCTTTCGCGCGTCCGCACCCCGGAGTGCCGTGAGGAGTCTGGCTTTCGGCACGGGTCGCCTCTGCAAGTGAGGCGTTAGTCTAACGGATCGCGCAAGGCGTTCCGTCGCCCTTCGGTGCCGCTAGCTCTCGCGGAGCGCGGTCGTCGGCGCGACGCGAGCTGCGCGGTGCGCGGGGAGCCAGCTGGCGAGCAGAGCGACGCCGCCGAGGGTCAGGGCCCCCAGCGTCAGCGTGATCGGATCCCACGGCTGCAGGCCGTAGAGCAGAGTTCTCGCCGTGCGGGCTGCCAGAATGGCGAGCGGCACGCCCACGAGCAGGCCCACGATGAGGAGCCGGCCGGCATCGGAGACGACCAGGCGCACGACGGTTCCGCGGTCCGCACCGAGTGCCATGCGGATGCCGATCTCCATTCGACGCCTGGCCACCATGTACGCCATCACGCCGTAGAGGCCGATCGTTGCGATCAGCACTGCAAGACCGCCAAAGAACCCCGACAGCGCCGCCATGAGCCGTTCGCTCGTGAGCGAGTTCCTCACAAGGCGTTCCATCGTCGTGAACTGGACCGAGATAGACGGATTGAACTCCTGTATCACCCGCGCAATTGCGGGCGTCACGCCGCCGACGCCGATCGAGGAGTGAACCACGACCTGGAGGTAAGGATCTATTTCCCGTTCCTGCATCGCCGGCACGTACGTAATCGGCACGAGGTCCTCTCGCAGATTGTTGTAGTAGGTGTCCGCGACTACGCCGACGATCTCGTACCGCGGCTGCGGTTCCTCGCCGGGCGAATCCTCGATGTGAAACCTGCGGCCTATCGCGTCGGCGCCGCCGAGATGCTTCTTGACGAAGAGCTCATTGACGATGGCGACCGGCACCGAGCCTCGATCGTCCTGGACCGTGAAGTCACGGCCTTTAACGATGGCCGTCGCAAGCGTCTGAAAGTAGCCAGGGCCGACGGCGTTGAAGTTGACTTCTCCTTCCTGGACCTTTCCGTCGACGACCACGCGCTGGTTCCAGCCGTTTCCGCTTATGGGAGCGATCGCGGCTTCGGCGGCGCCGTCCACGCCCGGGATAGCCTTCAGCCGATCGACGATCGCGTCGTAGAGCTCGCGGCGATTTTCCGGCGAGACATTCGCCCGGCGCAGATCGAGGTTCACGACGAGAACACCGTCCTGGCGGAAGCCCGGATCGACGGCGAGCAGGTTTCGAAGACTTCGGGCGAAGAGCAGCGCACCGACGAGGAGCACCAGCGACACGGCGACCTGGACGATGACGAGCGTCCGGCGTAGCGTGAACCGCTCGCGGCTGTCTGTTGCGCCACGGCCGCCGAGAACAGAGGCCGCCGGCGAAGTACCGGTCGCACGCAGCGCCGGGGCGAGGCCGAAGAGCAGACACGCCGCGCTTGCGATGAGGGCCGTGAACGCGAAGATGCGCCAGTCGAAGGCGAGGTCGAGGAACAGGCGATTCTGATCGGTCGACAGAAATACCACCAGGAATCCGCTCAGCCATCTCGCCACGAGCAGGCCAACCGCGGCGCCGACGACGGCGAGGAGCAGGCTTTCGGAGAGCATCTGACGGACGATCCGGCGCCGCGAGGCGCCGATCGCCAGACGGATGCCGATCTCGCGCTCGCGGGCGGTCGCCCGGGCGAGCATCAGGTTCGCGAGGTTCGCGCACGTGACGAGCAGGACAAGTCCCGTGACGCCGAGCAGGATCCACAACGGAGTCGAATACGCCTGGCGCAGGTTGGACACGCCGGTGCCGGCGGGATCGACCTTGAAGAGAAATGCGAGATAGGAACGCGCATCCTCGGGGACGTAGCGCGCGGGAAGCGTCTCCTTGAAGATCGCCGGCGAAATGGCCTTGAGCTGCGCGGCCGCGCGCTCGAGCGTC
This sequence comes from Vicinamibacterales bacterium, assembly GCA_036257535.1. Lineage (GTDB taxonomy): Bacteria > Acidobacteriota > Vicinamibacteria > Vicinamibacterales > 2-12-FULL-66-21 > DATAEE01. The sequence continues at coordinate 27,634 of DATAFJ010000128.1, forward strand.
CAGTCCTGCTTCAGCCGGCCGAAGACCGATAGAAACCACTGGTCGCCCCGATCCAGCCTGGTCCGCTCGCCCCGAAGTATGGGATCGGCGCAGATCGGAATGGCGACATCGAACGAACGGCCGACCTCGACGCCGAAGAATCCCGCTGCCGTGACCCCGATGACGTCGAAGCGATGGCCGTCGACCAGGATCGTGCGTTGGAGCACGCCGGGATCGCCGCCGTATTCGCGCCGCCAGAATGCATCGCTCAGAACGACGCCGGGCGAGGCGCACCCCCGCACGTCGTCCGCAGGACCGATCAACCGGCCACGCGAGGCGCGGACGCCGAGCGTTTCGAAGAACGTCCCACTGACCCAGAGCCCCTCCGCGGGCCGCGCCTCGCCGCCGCCCGCGAGATCGAAGCGCTGGGGCGACCAGGCCATTACGCGGCTGAAGCCCTGCTGACCGTCGCGGATCCGCTCCCAGAGGACGTTGCTGAGCATGGGCCGGCGGCCCATGAACCCGCCCGTTCGACCCTTGCCGTGGGTCTCGATGGTGACCTCGACGAGCTCGTGCGGGTTGACGACGGGCAGCGTGCGGAGCCGCACCGCGTCGACGAGCTGAAAGATGGCCGCGTTCGCGCCGGTGCCGAGCGCCAGCGTCAGAATCGCGACGATCGCGAAGGTCGGGTTGCGGCGAAGCAGCCGCGCGCCGTAGCGCAGATCCCGCCAGGCGGTTTCGAGGAACGCAATCGTGTTCATGTTGTAAATCTCTTCGCGGACCAGCGTGGTGTTCCCGAGCTTGCGGTGCGCGGCATGTCGCGCCTCGGCCGGCGTCATCCCGCGTGCGACGTTGTCGTCGACTTCGTGCTCGAAATAGGCCTGGAGCTCGCGGGCCCGCTCATCGTCCCAATGCTGGCGCCGGAGAAAGCGAGTCCAGCCCATCGTTCAGATGCTCATTCAGCCGGACGGAGTATGCGATTCACCGCTCGCACGATTTCGTCCCATCTGCCCGTTTGCGTCACGAGCTGCTGCCGGCCGCGCGGCGTGAGCCGGTAGTACCGCGCACGCCGGTTGTTCTCCGAGGTGCCCCAGAACGACGCGATCCAGCCGCGGTCCTCGAGCCGGTGCAGGGCAGGGTAGAGCGAGCCATGCTCGACCTGCAGGACTTCGTCGGATCGCCGCTCGATCGAATGCGCGATGGTGTGGCCGTGCGCGGGGCCCACGCCCAGCGTTTTCAGGATGAGCAGGTCGAGCGTCCCCTGGAGGAGCTCACCCTGCATAGGCGGCGTTCCACGTTTCGGCAACGCGCTTGGTCTCCAGAAGATAATCTACCTGAGAGAAGGCCGCTTGTGTCAAGACGATTCGGCAACTGGCGGTTGAGTTCCGAGCCGATGGTCGAGTCGGAACACCGACTGTAAGATCGAGACGTGCGCACCGAAACGCTTTTCCTGGACGCTGGCGGCGTCCTGCTGTTTCCCAACTGGCTGAGGGTGGCGGACGTGCTTAACGAACACGGCGTCCGCGTGGAGGCCAGCGCGCTGGAGCGCGCGGATCCCCTCGTCAGGAAGCAGATCGACGAGCCCGGGTTGATCCGTTCCGCTCCGGACGAAAAGCGCGGACGTCAGTACTTCGATCTTGTTCTGGACACCGCGGGCGTCGCGGCGAGCGAGGCTCGCGCCAACGCGCTCGACGCGCTTCGCGCGTACCACTCGCGGCACAACCTGTGGGAGACCATTCCGTCTGACGTCCTCCCCGCGCTCGCTCGGCTGCGGAACATGGGTCTGCGGATCGCCGTGGTATCGAATGCGAACGGGACGCTCTGCGCGCACTTCGAGCGTCTGGGACTCTCACGCGCCGTCGAGTGCGTCGTCGATTCGGCCGACGTGGGCATCGAGAAGCCGGATCCGGCGATCTTCGAACACGCGCTCGCACGGCTCGGGGCTCGACGCGAGACCACCGTTCACGTCGGCGACCTCTATAACGTGGACGTCGTCGGCGCGCGGGCCGCGGGACTCAGGGCCGTAATGTTCGATCCGCTGGATCTCTATGCGGACGAGCCGTGCGAGCGCGTCCGGTCGCTCGACGAGCTGGCGACGCTTCTTGCCGACGGCAAGCCTTGAGACGGCGAGTCGACCAACCTTCAGCTTCGCTCGAGCGTCGCCGACAGGAACGACTTCACCGCGTCCACCGCCGAGGCGGGCAGCTCAGGGCTGCCGCCTGCGCCCGGGACGCGCATGCTGTGATCCATGTAGGGAATCGTCACGAGCTTCGCCGCTCCGGGCGAGTTGCGATTGACCAGGGCTACTATCCGCTCGTGATCGATTCGATGCATGACGAAGTCGCCCTCACCCCACATCACGAGTGTCGGAACGCGCACGGCCGACCACGCGCGCGCGGCGTTGAGCGCCTGCAGCTGATGAAAGAACACCGCCGGCCGGCCGTACTGGTGCTCCGGCTCGTCCTCCCACACCGGCGCGAGGGCCGGCTTCTCTTTGATGACCTGCGCGGGAGATTTCTTCTCGAGCAGAAACCCGGTGTACAGCTCTATCAGCGCGGAGACACGCTGGGTCACGTCGCCGGGTGACGTTTTCGATCGCTCCATCCGCAGCCGCTCGAATTCGATCAGGCGCTCGAACCAGGACCGCACCCAGCTGTTCAGGACGACGTAGCCGGCAACCGGCGTGTCGCCGGCGACGACCGGCAGGAACGCGCCGGAGAAGCTGTGGCCCATGATGACGATCCGGGATGGATCCACCCATGGGTGCGTCCGGAGAAAGGCGAGTGCGGCGCGGCTGCCCTCGATTTCGGTGTCGAGGTCGGTCTTCGAACAGTCGCCTTCACTGTCGCCCACGCCCGGCTTGTCTACCCGCAGCATCACGAAGGGCGTTTCGGCGGCGATTTTCTGCAGCAGCTGATCGATTCCCGGCGCTGCGCCTTTCGGGCTTTCGATCGAATCGCAGCTCAACCAGGGCACGAACAGGATCGCGGCGCGCCGCGATGTCGTCTGTTGCGGCCGCGTCAGGATCGCGCGCTGAAGCGGCCCCTTGGGATTGCGAACCGCCGTGTAGACGACGTCGACGCCTGGAAAGGCTTCCAGCGGCAGCCCGCCCTTGCGCGGCAGTGTCTGCGCCTGCGCGGCGGCTCCCGTCAGCGTCAGGGACACCAGTGCCGGAATGACTCTATGCATCATGCCGTGTTGGACGGTGCACCCCGGACGAATCTTCCCGCGTGTGGGAGTTATGCGATCATGCCGCGCACGGGACGAGGAGCAGCCGATGAGAATACTGACGCTTGCGGCGGTGATCGCGCTGGCAGCACCCGGCACCGCGGGAACCGTCGCTACGCCGAAGAGCCAGGCCACCGGCGTCCGCGACGTGACGACGTGGTACTTCTACAAGGTCCGATGGGGACACCAGGATGAGTTCCTCGACCTCTTTCAGCGCAACCACTATCCCGTGTTGAAGGCCCGGATGCAGGGAGGCGGCTATTCGGCGATCCGCACGTACGTGCCGCGCTATCACGGCGACGGGCGCGCGGACTGGACGTTTGCCGTCGAGTTGGTCGCCAGGGAGGGCGCCGCGGGCGTTCCGACGGAAGAGGAGATCATCAAGAAGCTGTATCCGGACCAGGCGAAGTTCAGGAAGGAAGAAGCGCGCCGCTTCGAGATCCTCGACGCGCATTGGGACATGCCACTGAATCCGCTGGACTTCGAAACACGAACGCCGGCCGGACGTCAGTGACGCCGGCCGGCGTTCGCGCGCAGATATCGCGCCGTTCTTACCGAATCTGCCCCCGGAGCTCGCCGCCCGGGGCGGACGTGGAGTGGACGTTCGCATAGGCGTTGCCGCCCAGGATCGCTTCCAGCGCATCCTCGAACGACCCGACGGGAATCGCCTGCCCGGTCGGTCCGACGACGTTGGCCGCGGAAAAGGTCCCCGAAATAGTAGCAGGTGGAGCCGGGCACGTCTGGGTTCCGGCGGGCGCGTTGGTGATCGGGGGGTTGTTCGCGCAGAACCAGAGCATGATGCCGCCGCTGGCGAACGGCTGGCCCACGTGTATGTGCGCCTGCGTCACGGTACCTTCGAGGCCGTCGTAGGAGAGCTCCCACTCAAGTTCCGGCCCTGAAGGAGTGTCGTTGATCCTCCCCGAGAACCGCCCCTTGGCGTCCGAAATCACGATAGGCACTTCGTTGTGGGCAGCCAGCCTGGCGCGCAGATGGCGGTGCCGACCGTGGTTGTCATCATCGGCCGTCGCCACGGTCGTCATCCCCAGACCGACCGCCGCGATCGCGGCAAGTAACGCCGCCGTGACCCTTGTGAGTCGTAGCATCGGAGCCTCCTCGCAGGTAAGAGAGACACGAATCTCGTAAATCCTTTCGCGGCGCGAAAGTTCTGATGGCGCAAACCTCCGTGTTCACGCCGTGAGAGCGCAAACGCGCCCGCGCCGGCGCAATCGCTATGCCGGGACTATTCGTCCCAGGTGCGGCGGCGTTCGATGCCGTGATACGAGTCGGCGGGGGGATCGTGAGGCGAGTGGCGTCGTTCGAGCAGGAGCTTGGCGCGGGCTTCCCTGGCCTGGTTCCGCCAGACCGGCGCAACCGCCGCCACCTCGGCGACCAGGCTCGCGTGCCTGGCGTCGAGCTGCACGTCGGGAGCGGCATGCACCAATCGTACGAGGGTCATGATGGCCCGCGTCATGTCGTCGTAGCTGGCAAGCAGCTGGAGGATCTCGTCGCGTTCTTCGTCGGTCACGGTCGGAATTCTGCCGTAGAAGTTACCGGAGCCTCGTGAGCGTCACGTTGAGGAAGCGCGCCTGGCGCGGCGCGCGGTGCCACTGCACGAGGATCGGACTCTGGTAGGTGCCCTCGACGAGCGTGCCGCGTCCGTCTGCCTGCGGATCCGAAATCAGCAGATCGACGCGGCGCTTCATGCCGAGGAAACGCGCCGCGGGGGCGGCAAGCGCACGCGCGAAGAGCCGCTCGACCACCGATTCGTGCAACCCGAGGGCGTCGACGACCTGATTGATCACGCGAACGAGATCGTATTTGGCGTAGCCGAGTGTCTTGACCGGCACGGAGCGCGGATCCTTGAGCGCGTTGCGTGCCTGCTGCGCCCCGAAGCGGAGAGGGTTGCGGAGCACTTCCGCGAGGTCGTAGCGCATCAGGAGGGTTTCGTACTCGTTGACCGTGAGCCCTGCGTGCCGCTCGCCGTCATGAAGCGCGAGCCGCAGCCGCCCCTTTGAGACCTGGTGGCGTTCGATCAGCTCGGTGAGCTGCTCGTACACGCCCAGGCGGGGATCCTTCAGATTGATTGAATCGACGGGGTGCGACGAGACGGGCACCTCGATGCGGAGCCGCTCGACTTCTTCTTCGGCCGTGTAACCGATGATGCGGGTCAGGCGCTGCCGCGGCTGTCCGGCATGCATGCCGTCCAGGTCGACGAACCGGACCGGTTCGGCTGGCCGATTCGGGAAGCTCACGCAGGTCCGGAGGCCGGCCGCGATGAACGCCAGATGCGAATCGGCATTCTTGGGCTCGACCAGCCGCTGCTCGGGCTCGAGCTCGGTCCGCTGTTCCAGGCGGTCGTGCTCGTATTCTCCGCCTTCCGGGAAGAGCGTGCGGAACGCGTTGAAGTAACCCGCGGTGGCCTGACGCCGCGCCAGGCGGGCGGCCAGCGCGCGCTCCAGGAATCCGGCGGTCGTGTGGCTCGACCAGAAGAGGCACCGCTGGAACGGGTTGAGCGCCGTACGCTGGTCTTCGGACAGCGCCGGCCTCGGATCGACGATATCGACGCGTGCGCGGGGAATGAGCTGTAGCGTCAGCTCGCGTGGATCAGGTCTGGGCACTTCTCACTGACGCGGGAAGCCAAGCGTCCTTGGAAGAATAGCACGAAGCCCTTTATTGAGGCAAAGTTAGCGTCTCGCGCCGGCCCCCCGGATCGCGTTCCGGATGTCTTCGACGAACCGCTCGGGATCGGCCACATCGTCGGCAATCTCCACGACCGGCACGTCCGCAGTCAGTGGATCCTTCCGCAGCTCGTACCGTAGCTGCTCGTTGTTCTTGAGGCGGGCCACGACGACCTCCGGCCGCAGCGCCCGCATGACACGGATCGCCTCCTCGACACTCGAGACCGGGGCGACGGCAAATCGCAGCCGGGCGAGCACGGCTTCCGACCGGGCGGCGCTCCCGGGGTCGTGGTCCGCCACAAGAATCAGCGGGCAGTAGCCGGCGCGATCGTAGTCCCGGCGCCCGCCCCGCGGGTGCCGTCTTCGGTCGGAGTCTTTCCGACGTTCTGTGTTGTTGGGCACGGCCCGCAATCGTATCCCAAAATCGTCACGTAATTTCTGTGCAACGAACCGTACCCGGCGGCGTCTGAAGGGAGGAGCCGATGTATCATTTCCCAACCGTTCTCCTCGGTCCACACTGGCGGCTGCGCCAACTTCCGGCCTGCGACGGATCACGGCTGCAGTCAACGGAGCACAGTTCGTGAGCGACGTCGCTGTCCGCCTTGGTTACACCTCTGCCGACCGTTCGAACGAGTCGTTTCGCCAGACCTTCGGTCTGGCGGCGATCGTGGCCCTCGCGATTTACCTCAGTTCCCAGGCTGGATTCCTGCTCCGGCTTCCGCAGAGCGGCATCGGGTTCGTCTGGCCGCCTAACGCCGTCCTGTTCGTCGCGTTCCTCCTGGTGCCGCAGTCGTGGGCCGTCGTCCTTGGGGCGGCGCTAGTCGGGCATGTCGTCGCCCACACGCAAGACGGCCTCCCGGTCGCCATTCAGGCACTCAGCTTCTTCGGCAACGCGACGCAGGCATGGCTGGCGGCCTGGCTCATTCAGCGCCTCTCGGGCTCCCGCCTGTATCTAGCGGATCTCCGGACCACGGGCATCTTTCTCGGCGCTGCGGTGGCAGCGTCCTCCGTCGCGTCGCTCGTCCCGGCGACAGGGTACGTGTGGTTGGGATGGGCGGCGGATTTCTCGGCTGCCTGGTGGGCGCGGGTGTTGGCGAACGTCATTACAATGGTGATTTTGCCGCCGGTCCTCCTGCTCGCACCGTCGGCACTCGCGGAGCTTCGTCAGAAGCCCCGCCGCGCCGTCGAGTTCGCGGCGATTCTCGCCGGCCTGTTTCTGATTCACGCGATCGCGTTCGGCTGGACGCCGGCGGCGGTAGCGGGCCGGCCCGCGTTGCTGTACGCGCCGTTGCCGCTTCTGCTGTGGGCAGCCGTCCGATTCGGTCCTTTCGGGCTCGCTGCCGCGTTGACGACCGTCGCGATCCAGTGGCTGCCGAACGCCCGCAGCAGCGCGGGCGTGTTTGCTGGCGACAGTCCGGCGGCGGCGGTCGTCTCGCTGCAGGCCTTCCTGTTCGTTGCGGGGGTGCCGCTGATGATCCTGGCCGGGCTGGCACAGGACCGAAAGCGGTCGGAGGCGGCACTGCGCCAGAGCGAGGCTCGCAAGCGCGCGATCCTCACGGCGATTCCAGACCTGATGTTTCTGCAGAGCGCCGACGGCGTCTACCTCGACTACCACGCCAAGGATCCGACGGACCTGCTGCTTCCGGCTCACGAGTTCCTCGGCAAGCGGACCGAGGACGTGCTCCCACCGGATCTCGCGGCGCGGTTCGCCCGGGCGTTTGCGCACGCCACCGACGACGAGCCGTCGGTCGTGCGGTACGCGATTCCGATCCGCGGGGAGATGCGCTCGTACGAGGCGCGGATCGCGCGCTGCGACGGCGACCACAGGCTCACGATCGTGCAGGACATCACGGAACGCACACGCGCCGAGGAACGGTTGCGCGACAGTGAGCGCAGGTACGTGCTCGCCGCGACCGCGGCGCGCGTCGGCGTATGGGAGTGGGACGTCGCCTCGAACAAGATTTATGTCGATCCCGCCATCCATGCCGATCTCGGCCTTCGTCCAGGGCAGGTCGGGCCGACCCTCGACGACTGGCTCGAGCTCGTCCATGCGGCCGATCGCGCGCGGATCAGGTCGACGCTTCAGTCAGGAAGCGACGGACACGCGACGGCCTTCGAATACGACTGCCGCGTGGTCCACCACGACGGAGGCATCCGGTGGTTCCACGTTCGCGGCGCCGTGGTTCCGCAGGATGGCATCGGTCCGGTGCGTGTGAGCGGAACCGCCACGGACATCACAGGACGGAAGCAGACGGAAGAGGCGCTGCACCGCGCGCAATTCGAGCTGGCGCGGACCGGACGTGCGGCCGCGCTGGGCGAGCTCGCGGCGACAATCGCGCACGAGGTGGACCAGCCTCTGTGCGCCATCGTCGCGAATGCGAACGCGTGCCTTCGATGGCTGGACGACACGGACGGAGGCGTTCAGGACATCCGTGAGGCGCTTGCTGACGTGGTCGCGGACGCGAACCGTGCCAGCGAAGTGGTCCGCCGGACCAGAGAGCTGTTCAGGCACGGGCCTGTCGAGACGACTTCCCTCGAAGTGAACAGTGTCGTCCGCGAGGTGCTGGCCCTCAATCGAGCACGACTCGAGCGCGGCCAGGTCGAGGTCATGGCCGACATGTCGGACGACCCGCTGCTCGTACAGGGCAACCGGGTCCAGCTGCAGCAGGTCGTCTTCAATCTCGTCACGAACGCCGTCGATGCGATGAGGGGTATGGATCGCGTGGCGCGCCTCGAAATCCGAACTTGGCGGGAGCGGACGTCAATACGACTCTCGATCTCCGACACCGGCGCCGGCTTCAGCCCGAAGGATGCGGCTCGAATGTTCGACTCGTTCTTCACGACAAAGCCCGACGGCCTCGGGATGGGACTCGCGTTGACGCGCTCGATCGTGCAGCAGCATCGCGGGAAGCTGTGGGCCGTGCCCCGAGCGGGCGGCGGCTCCGTATTTCACGTCGCGCTTCCCATGGCGGAGACGAACATTGCCTGAAGAAGCCATCGTCTACATCGTCGACGACGACTCCTCGGTGCGTACGGCGCTTGCGCGGCTGCTGCGGTCGGCGGGACTTCGGTGTCAGGCGTTCCCGTCCGCCGACGAGTTTCTCCGAGCCGAGCGGCGAGCCGGACCGCAGTGTCTGGTGCTCGATCTCCGGCTGCCGGGCACGAACGGTCTGGAGCTGCAGCGGCAACTCGCCGGCGTGGAACGGCCGATCCCGATCATCTTTCTCTCCGGCCACGGCGACATTCCGGTCACTGTCAGGGCGATGAAGGCGGGCGCATCGGAGTTCCTGACGAAGCCGGTCCGGGACCGCGAGCTGCTCGAGGCCATCAAGAAGGCTCTCGAATCCGATCGCGAGACGCAACGTACCCTGATCGAAGACGCGCGGCTGCGCAGCCGGTACGACGACCTCACGCCACGCGAGCGCGAGGTCATGCAGCTCGTCGTCTCGGGACTGCTGAACAAGCAGGTCGCCGCGGAGCTCGGCATCTCTGAAAAGACGGTCAAGGTTCATCGCGCGCAGGTGATGCACAAGATGCGGGCCGGCTCCCTCGCCGAGCTCGTTCGCATGGCGGATCACATGCCTGCCGGCGCGCGACCGTCGTAACCGTATCGGACTAAGGTCCAATTCACGCGCCTCCCGATCACTGGTAAGGTCAGTTCCCTCGGGGTGGCACTCCGCCGATGCTCGTCATCTGGGGGCCGGGGGGACGGATGGGCGAGGTCATCACCATATCAGTCGTCGACGACGACGAGTCTATTCGGCGGGCGTTGAGGCGTCTTATTCGATCGACAGGCCTGAGCGTCGACACGTTTGGATCGGCTGAAGAGTTCCTCGAGCGG
>DATAFJ010000132.1:0-16826 GCA_036257535.1 Vicinamibacterales bacterium
GACATGACGCAGGCTTCTCGCAGCGGGTCCATCGGCGGATTGGTGACCTGCGCGAACCGCTGTCGAAAATAATCGGGCAGCGTTCGTCCGAACTCCGACAGCGGCGCGATAGGCGCGTCGTCTCCCATCGAACCGACCGCTTCTTCACCCTGGTCCGCCATGACGCGGAGGATCATCTCGACTTCCTCGCGCGTGTACCCGAACGCTCGCTGGAGCCGGACGAGCGTTTCCCCGCGGGCGGCGTCAGTGCGCTGCACCGGCGGGCCGGTCCGCTGCGGCATGACGACTGTGCGGGCGAGCAGCTGTCGATACGGACGCTGCCGTGCCAGCACCTTGCGGACGCTCGTCGTCTCACGAATCGTCCCGTCCACCGTGTCGACGACGATCAATTCGCCCGGGCCGACGCGTCCCCGGCAGGTCACGTCCGTCTCCGGGACGTCGAAGATGCCCGCTTCCGATCCGAGCAGGAGCTGACGATCCGTGGTCTTCAGGTAGCGAAGCGGCCGGAAGCCGTTGCGGTCGAGCGCGGCGCCGATCACTCGCCCGTCGGTGAACGCGAGCGCGGCGGGGCCGTCCCACGGCTCCGAGAAACAGGCCTGGTAGGCATGAAACGCGGCGACCTCCGGCGGCGTCTCGGAATCCTGCTCCCATGCGGGCGGCACGAGGCGCGAGATCGCGTGCGCGAGGCTGAACCCGGAGTGCCGGAGCAGCTCGACTACTTCGTCAAGCGATTGCGAATCGCTGCCGGTCTCGTCGAGGACCCGCTCGCCGGCATACGCGCCGAGACATCTTGCGTCGCGGGCCCGCGCCCGCATCCAGATGCGGTTGCCGTGAATCGTGTTGATCTCGCCGTTGTGCGCGAGCATGCGGAACGGCTGTGCGAGCCGCCACTCCGGCGCCGTATTCGTGCTAAACCGCTGGTGGACGATTGCGAGCGCGCTCTGGAAGAGCGGGTCTTGAAGATCCTGGAACACGTCGGGAAGCTCATTCGGCGTGACGAGTCCCTTGTAGACAACGGTGGCGGTCGAGAGCGATACGACGGAAAAGCCCGGCAGACGAAACTCCGCCGCCTGCCGCTCGATGCGAAGCCGCGCGCCGTGAAGCGCTCGATCGGCGTCGGGCAGCTGCCGATCCGCGGCGGCCACGAGCTGCCAGATGTCTGGCATCGAGCGTCGCGCAGCGGAATGCAGCCTCGACGTCTGCATCGGCACGGAACGCCATCGCAGCCACCGCCACCCGGCATCGGACAGTGTCCGTTCGATGGCTGGCGCGATGAGCCCGCGCGATCCAGCTGGCAGGAAGAACATTCCCACCACCCGGCTGCCCGCTGCCGCGCGCGCGCGCGCCGGCAGCTCGCGCTCGAGCAGCGTCCACGGAATCTGAGTGAGGATGCCCGCGCCGTCGGGGCACGTGTTCCTCGCGGGGCCGCGGTGAGCGAGGCGTCGCAGCGCTTCGAGCGCGCGCTCGACTACGGCATGGCTGCGGCGTCCGCTCGCGTCGGCTACGAGGCCGACGCCGCACGCGTCGGACTCGAGCTCCGGGCGGTACAACGGCGCGCGCGCAACTGATGATCGATCGAGCATCGCGTGACGCTCTCGTTATCGAGCATCACGCGCCGTATGTAAAATAGAACTTTCGGTTGATTCTCATCTCGCGCGCGTATGGATCGAAAAACGAAGGACCAAGGAAGAAGGACGACGACAACCTGCGACACCCATACAATCTCGGCATGACGTCGATGAGTTTTCAGGATAGTTGTTGACGACTGGTCCCGCGTGCCGTATGGTCACGCATGGACCTCAGGCAACTCGAAATCCTCCGCGCCGTCGCGGAGCGAGGCTCCTTCACCGGCGCCGGCCGGCATCTCCATCTCTCCCAGTCCGCCGTCAGTCGTCAGATTCTTCTGCTCGAAGACGAGCTCAACGAGCCGTTGTTTCTTCGGATCGGCCGCAAGGTGCGGATCACGCCCGCCGGCGAACAGCTGCTTCGGCTGAGTCATCGGATCTTCAACGACATGGAGGAGACGCGGTCCGCGATCCGCGAGGGCCAGGACGCGCTTACGGGCACGCTGCGCCTGATGGGCGGAATGACGGTCTGTTTGTACGTGTTCCCCACGCTCGTGAAGGAATACCGGCGTCTCCATCCCGCAATCGAAGTCAAAGTCACACCCGGTACGGCGACCCGCCTGTTGCGGAAGTTCCGGTCGGGCGCCGCCGATCTGGCGCTGCTCACGCTTCCGCTCGACGATCCGAACCTGGTGACCGTGCCGGTCATGCGGGAAGAACTCATGCTCGTGACGGCGCCGGCCCACCCGCTCGCCTCGCGGCGGCGCGTGACGCCGCAAGACCTGATTCGCCAGCCGTTCGTCCTGTTCGAGGCCGGCTCGAACACGAGGCGCGTGCTCGACGAGTTCTTCCTCCGCGAGAAGACCGATCCCCGGATCGTGACCGAGACCGAGAACGTCGAGATCATCAAGGCGATGGTGCGCGTCGGCCTCGGCGTCAGCATCCTGCCCTACCAGGCGGTTGCCGCCGAAGTCCGAAGCGGCCATCTATACTGCTCGCGGCTCGTCGGCCATACGCTCGTCCGCGAGACCGGTTGGGTCTACCCGCGCTCCCATCGCGTCCCCCGCATGGTGCAGGAGATGATGCAGACGCTCGACCGGCTGCTGCCGAAGCTGCGGCTCTCGCCGCGCTCCGGTCCCCCCGGGTCGCTGACGCAGGCCAAGGTGGTGCCGCTCGCCGCGCCGCCCGCATCGACGGGGACCGGCCGCCTTCCGTGAGCGGGCTCGGCGCCAGCGCGGTCGTCACGGCGCACGGCCATCTCATCGACTCCGATCTCCTGACCCTCATCTTCGACAAAGTCATCGAGCGCCGCGGCAGTTTCGAGGTGCTCGAGTTCCGAATCGGGCGCACGAACGACGAGTTCTCGCATCTTCGGCTGAAGGTGACCGCGCCCGACGAAGCCGGCCTTCGCCAGCTCGTCGAAGACCTGATGCCGCTCGGCTGCCGCCCGGCAGAGGAGCGCGATGCCCTCGTTCGGCTGATCGATCGAGACGGAAGCGCACCGGAGGATTTCTATTCGACCACCAACCAGCGAACTCATGTGCGCCATCAGGGTCGCTGGCTGGAAGTCGAAGACCAGCGGATGGATGCCGTGATCGTCCTCGAGCAGGGCCGCGCCCGCTGCCGGAAGCTGCGAACTCTCCGGATCGGCGAGGCCGTCGTGTGCGGCGTGGACGGGCTTCAGGTGGTGCCCGAATTTCGCGAGCGCGACCGATCCGGCTTCGCGTTCATGGCAAATGACGTTTCATCCGAGCGCCGCGTCGAGGCCAGCGTCGTCCGAATCGCCCAGATCATGCGCGACGTGAAGGCGGAAGACGGCCGAATCGTTTTCGTGGTCGGCCCCGTAGTGGTGCACACCGGCGGCGCGCCCTATCTCAGCGCGTTGATCCGGGCGGGATACGTGGACGTGGTGCTCGCGGGCAATGCGCTCGCGGTGCATGATGCAGAGCTCGCGCTGATGGGCACGTCGCTTGGCGTCGACCTGGAGGCGGGCGCGCCCGTCCGGGGCGGCCATCGTCATCACATGCGCGCCATCAATGCGATCAATCGTGCGGGCGGTCTCCGCCCGGCCGTCGAACAGGGCATCCTGACCTCAGGAATCATGTTCGAATGCGTGCGATCGAAGATCCCGTACGTGCTGGCTGGCAGCATCCGCGACGACGGACCGATCCCGGACACGGTGACCGATCAGATCGAAGCGCAGGATCAGTACGCTGCCGCTCTCAGGGATGCAAAGCTGGTGCTGATCCTGTCGAGCATGCTGCACGGGATCGGCGTCGGCAACATGCTCCCGGCGTGGGTTCGGGTGGTCTGCGTGGACATCAACCCCGCCGTCGTCACCAAGCTCGCCGACCGCGGATCGTCTCAGACGATCGGCGTCGTGACCGACGTGGGGCTGTTTCTGCACCAGCTCGCCCGCCAGCTGGCACGGTAGGCCCGGCCTTCAGGCCGGGCGGGCGTTAATAATCCTCGTCCTCGGCCGCCGTCGCCTTCTCGACGCGGGCGCGGATCTGCTGCTGCAGCCATTCGAGCGGCTGCGGCTCGATCGCGCGAAACGCCGACCATTCCTCTTCGGTCAGGACGACGGCAAGGACCCGGGTGGCCGCGGGAGTGGACTCTTCCGTGATTGTTGGGGACATGGCCGCATCATAGAACGAGGCGGACCGGGGCGATCATAGAGTCTCCGCATGACATCCATTCGCTGCGATCATCGGTGGAGCGTCTGGCGCAGCGCGTGATCCCCTGGACGGCCGGCCAGCCGCCAGACGTTCAGGATGATGTCGCCGATGAAGACGATCATCGGGATCACCAGGATCGCACCGATCAGCCGATTGAGATCGTGCTCCTGCTGGGCGTACTTGCCCGGGCCCTCGCCTGCCGCGTTCACGATGACGAGGATTTTCGGCGCCCGCGACACGACATACAGGATCGTGAGGCCGACGGCGTCGGTCACGAGCCGCGCAATGCCGTGGAGATAGGTGAAATAGGGCCGGACGATGTTCAGGATGTTCCCGGCGACGACCATCAGCAGCATCATCGTGATGGGGGTATGGAGGCGACCCAACTCGGGGCCGAGGCGGACCGACATGCCGTCCCCGCCGAAGACGAGACGGTCGAGCGGTGGAACGCCCAGCCAGTAGAGGAGCATCACGGTCGCCGCGACCAGCCCCACGATCGATTCCGACCACGGTATGCGCTGCGGCTCGCCCGTCCTGGGAGCAGGCACCGGCTGCAGCTGGCGGGGGTCCCAGTGCTCGAACATCTTCAGCCTGACCTGGTTGCGCTCCAGGATCGCGAAAACGATGGTGATGAAAGCGATCCAGAACGGAATCGCGTCCCACAGCCCGCCCAGTGTGCGAAGGCCGTTCGCGACTGGATTCGACGACGTGAATCCCATGGCGATCGCGACGATGACGTGCAGCAGCAGCAGGATGCCGGCCGCGAACTTCAGCGTCGCAACGTAATAAGGAAACAGCGTCGGCCCGATCAGGTACTGCTGCGGCTTGTAGCGGGCGGCCGCGAGCATGGGGTGCCCGTAGCGCTTGATCAGCTCCGCTTCCTCGTCGTGGCTCAGCGCTCGGCCGAGCGCGTTTTGCCGCTCCTCGGCCTCGGACTGAATCGCGTCCGAGATCTCGTCGAGGATGTCGCGCTGCTGGCCCTTCGGCAGGTACGATTTCAGCGCGTGCAGGTAGCGATCGAGCAGTTCCATGGTCATGTCCTACAGAATGTGGTTGATCGCCGCGTTGATGCTCTTCCATTCGGTCAGCAGCTGTTTCAGCGTCTGCCGGCCGTCGGTTGACAGTTTGTAGAACCGCTTGTTCCGTTTGTCCTCTTCGCGCCACTCGCTCACCAGCAGCCCCTGGCTCTCGAGGCGCCGCAACAGCGGGTAGAGCGTCCCTTCGTCGATCGCCAGGCCCTGATCGGCCAGCGTCTTGCGAAGGGTGTAGCCGTAATGCTCTTCGCGGAGCTGAGCGAGCACCGCGACGATGAGGCAGCCGCGCCGGAGCTCGAGCCGAAGGCTTTCGAACAGGTCGGGATCCACGCCTATACTGTGCTCCTCACAGTGTGTGACGCACACTGTATGATACCTACTGTATTCCACACAGTATTACGTGTCAAGTTCGGGATTTGTTTCGTCGTGAGAAGGCAGCCCTAAAGGGCTGCGCTACACGGAACCGCGGGCGGGATCATTGCGCGGTCGGCGCCGGCGCCTGCGCCAGGCCGACCGCATCGAGCATGAACGCGTACTTGAACGCGATCTCCTTGAAGCGCTCGTACCGGCCGGAGCTGCCCCCATGGCCACCCGCCAGGTTGATCTTGAAGTAGAGCGGATTGCTGTCGGTCTTCGTCGCCCGCAGTTTCGCGACCCACTTCGCAGGCTCCCAGTACATGACCTGCGAGTCGTTCACCGAGGTCGTGACGAGAATCCACGGATATGCCTTCTTCTCGAGATTGTCGTACGGCGAGTAGCTGCGCAGGTACGCGTACTGCTCGGGGTTCTTGGGGTTCCCCCACTGCTCCCACTCCTGCGCGGTGAGCGGCAGCGAGCTGTCGAGCATCGTGTTGATCACGTCGACGAACGGGACTTCCGCGACGATCGCCTTGAACAGATCCGGGCGCATGTTGGCGACGACACCCATCAGCAGGCCGCCCGCGCTTCCGCCGTTCGCGACCAGCCGATCGGGTCTCGTGTAGCTGTTCTTCACCAGGAACTCGGCGACGTCGATAAAGTCGTTGAAGGTGTTCTTCTTCTTCATCATCTTCCCGTCGTCGTACCACTGGCGCCCCATTTCCTGTCCGCCGCGGATATGCGCGATGGCGTACACCATGCCGCGATCGACGAGGCTGAAGACGCTCGAGCTGAACGTCGGCTCCGTGGTCGCCCCGTACGAGCCATAGGCGTAGAGGAGCAGCGGGCTCGTGCCATCGAGGCGCGTTCCTTTCCGAAGCAGGATCGACACCGGCACCTGGACGCCGTCGCGGGCGGGCGCCATGCGGCGCTGCACCTCGTAGTTGGTCGGCTCGAAACCGCTCGGAATCTCCTGCCGCTTCTTCAGCTCCCGCTGGCGGGTCGCGAGGTTGTAGTCGAACGTGGACGGGGGCGTGACGAAAGACGAATAGCTGAACCGGTAGAGCGAGCTCGCGAATTCCGGGTTGTTCCCGGGGAAGACACCATAGGCCGCTTCGGGGAACGTCACATCGTGAGATAGGTCACTCGCCAGCTCGATCACGCGGAGCCGCCGCAGCCCATCACGCCGCTCGGCGACAACGGCGAACTTCTCGAAGACGTCGACGCCTTCGACGAAGGCATCCGCACGATGCGGGACCCAGCCCTGCCAGTTCGCGAGCGACCCGTCGGCGTCGGACGTGCGCACGATTCGGAAGTTCTTGGCCCTGTCGTTGGTCAGGATGTAAAAGAACCCGCCTCCGTGCTCGACCGAGTATTCGACGTTAGGCCGCCTCGCCACGACGACCCGCGGCGCCGTCGTCGGGCTCGCCGTCGGGATCACGCGCCACTCCGACGATGTGTAGCCGTCGGCGGGAATGAAGACGAACTTGCCGCTGCGTGACCGGAACACGGAGACGTCGTGCAGGACGTTGTCTTCCTGGAAGACCTTGACGTCCTGGTCCCGCGCCGTGCCGATCATGTGCCGCCAGACGGCATTGCCCCGCTTCGCCTCGTCGGCTGTCATATAAAAGAACGTCTTGTTGTCGTCGGCCCACGCCGTGCCGTTCCAGACCTTCGGGATGGATTCGAGGATCTTTCCAGTCGAGAGATCCTTGACGTAGAGCGTGTACTCACGGAACGCGGTGAGATCTTCGAGATAGAGAAGCTTCATGCCGTCCGGACTGACGTCGAACCCGCCCAGAGCGTGAAACTTCTTGCCGGCCGCGAGCGCGTTCTGATCGAGGACGATCTCTTCAGGCGCGTCGAGCGAACCTTTCTTCCTGCAGTAGATCGGATAGTCCTTGCCCTGTTCGGTTCGCGTGTAGTTCCAGTAGCCGCCCTGGAAGTACGGCACGGCGGCGTCGGTCTCCTTGATCCGGCCGAGGATCTCCTTGTAGAGGGTCTCCTGCAGCGCCTCGGTATGCTTCATCCGCGCGGCGGTGTAAGCGTTCTCCGCCTCGAGGTACGCGGCGACGGCGGGGCTGCCCTTCTCCCGCATCCAGGAGTAGTTGTCCACGAGCGTCTCGCCGTGGAGCGTCGTCGTCTTCGGCTCCGTCTTCGCGACGGGCGGCGAGGGGGGCGCCTGGCTCGAGAGCGCAACGCCCAGCGCGACGGTCGTCATGCCTGCACTTCCCGCCCGCGAGATCGCTCGAAACATGCTGGCCTCCAGTAGGGGGGCTGACCCCATTTTTTCGAGAATCGTAAGAAGTCCGAGCAGTGTTACGACTTCTTACGATTCTCGAAAAAATGGGGTCAGACCCCTTTTCCAATATAACCACTGACGACAGCCGGTACGCGGCGGCCGGCGAGCGCCGCCGCGACTTCACCCGCCGCGTCCGGCGGAATGTCCGCCAGCGGCCGGATGTAGTCCCCTTCCATGACCGCAAGCGGCACTCCATGGCCGTACACTATCCGGTTGCCGCCGCGCGCTTGGATCCTCTCACCCGGCGTCACGAGACCGGTGAGGTTGAGCGGGTCGGCCGCGCTGATCGCAACGAAGCGGTTGCCGCCGGTCAACGGCGTCCGGCGCATCTCTCTAAGCCGTTCGACGGCATCGGGCAACGCGAACTGCTCGCCGGACATCCCTGACACGAACCTGCCGCCGCGGATCTCGCCGCGCGCTTCGAGCCAGCGATACACGCGCGCCAGGTCCCGCCATGGCGCCGCATTCGCCTCGCGCACCAGGACACGGCGAAACACGACGCCGTACCTGCGCAGGAGCGCCCATGCCTGCGCCTCGACCGCGGCGTCACGCGGTCGCGGATTATCGGCGCGAAGGATCGACCAGCGCCCGGCAAGGTCGAGGCTCCGATCGGCGCGGACGAGCGCCCGCAGACCTGCGAAGCCGTCGCACGTCACGAGCCCGGCGGCTACGAGCTCGGCGATCGCCGTGCGCAGCGCAGCGGCGTCGAGGCCGCAACGATCGGCGAGCTCTCGCGAGAACGAGGCTCCTCGCGTGTCGAGAACTTCGAGAACTCTGCGTGCCTGCACACCCACAGAGCTGAGTGCCTCGGCGGCATCGCCCGTCGCCTCGGTCTGCGTGGCACCGTCCCCCGCTCGCAGCGCGAGCCAGGCGTCTGCATGCTCACGCCGAACGAGCGCGATCGACGTGACGGACCCAATCCGTGCCTGGCGCTCGGCCGGCACCGACAACCGTGCCCACGCGACCTCGCCCGTAAGACACAGCATGTCGAGCATCGCGGCGTCGTAGCGATCCATCCGCGCCGGCAGCACCGAACGTTCCCACGCGCGCGCGGGAAGCTCGAAGCCATCGAGCATCCCCACGATCGCGCGCAGGCCGTCGACGCCGGTCAGGCGGTGGGCGGGATCCACGTGC
This sequence comes from Vicinamibacterales bacterium, assembly GCA_036257535.1. Lineage (GTDB taxonomy): Bacteria > Acidobacteriota > Vicinamibacteria > Vicinamibacterales > 2-12-FULL-66-21 > DATAEE01. Next base: position 9,071 of record DATAFJ010000132.1, read on the forward strand.
TGCCAGGCGAAGAGGAACCGCATGAAATCCGCTGGGGCCACCGGCTCGATCTCGGCCCGCAGGCGATTGAGCGTGTAACGATGGATGCGCGCGAGCAGGCGGCGTTCGCACCACTCGCCCGGCCCGCTGAAGTTGCCGCGCAGCACGACACCTTCCGCCTCGAGCGTCAGCAATCCTGCCTCGACGTCGCCCGCCGTGATCGACAACGAGTCTGCGAGCGCCGCGGCGGTCGTCGGACCGGCGAGCGCCAGCCGGCCGCGAAGCATCTCGACGATTGCCTCCTCCCGAGTCCAACTGCGCGACGCGCGCGACGCGGGAACCGCGATCGCCGGATGGACGGCAGCGCCGGCGTGGACGGCACGGAGCTCCGGGAGGCGCTCCGCCGTAACCCACACAGCGGCAGCAGACGGTCGGCCGAGCGGCTGGCAGGCAGTCGCCCGGTGGGTTGCCGTCAGTGCATCGAACAGTTCGGGAGACAGGCGGGCGCGCTCCGCTTCCGTCAGGAATCCGAACGTCATCAGCGCGTCGTGAAGCTCGTCGGCATCGCGCGGCTCCGGCCACATTTCGTCCCGCACGCGGTCGATCGCGGCGGGATCGAGGGCACCGAGCTCCTGCGCGTTCGAGGGCTCGGTCGCACGGCGCGTGTAGACGGCCTGCGTCCGGCGCTCTTCCAGGGGCGCATCGTCCAGGAACGCGTACGGCCGCGCGTTGAGTATCTCGTGTGCGAGCGGCGACGGCTCCGGCGTGTCGCGCGCAAGACACTGGAGCTCGCCCCGATGGATGCGCTGCAGCACGGCTGTGAGGCCGTCGAAGTCCATCGCCTCCTCGAGACAGTCGCGGATCGTCTGGTTCACCAGCGGATGATCCGGGACCTGCCGATCGCCCGGGATGTTCTCGAGACAGGCGGCGGCATCGGGAAAGACCGCCGCCATCAGGTCGTCCGCCATCATCCGCTGCAGTTGCGGCGGGACCTTCCGCCCATGGCGATTCCGCGGCACCGCGAGCGAGATGGTCGTGTTCCATCGCCATCGGCTCTGGAAGACCGGTGCATCCAGAAACGCCTGCACCAGCACATCCCGCGCGGTCTCCGGATGGAGGTATCTGAAAACGTCAGCGAGCGGAAACGAGTGCTGCGGGCCGAGAGACAGCAGGACCGCGTCATCCGTTGCGGCAGCCTGCAGCTCGAAGTTGAACTGGCGGCAGAATCGCTTCCGCAGCGCGAGCCCCCATGCCTTGTTGATGCGGCTCCCGAATGGCGCGTGGAGGACGAGCTGCATGCCGCCAGACTCGTCGAAGAAGCGCTCGAGCACGAGCGTCTGCTGCGTCGGCAACGCGCCGAGCGATCGCCGGGCGTCGGCGAGATAGGCGACGGCCTGTTCGGTCGCAATCGTGGACACGCCCGCTTCGCCAGCGAGCCATTCGACGAGAGACGTGTGGCACGAGGCTTTAGCCTGGTCGCCCGAGGCAGCCCTAAAGGGCTGCGCTACAAGATTCGCATCGACATCGCGCCGCAGATCGCTGAGAGCGCGTGAGAGCTCGTCGCTTCGAGCGGGCGCTTCACCGAACCAGAACGGGATGTTCGGCGGCGCTCCCTTCGCGTCGGCCACGCGGACGATGCCGGATCCGACCTGCAGAATCTGCCAGGAGGCGTTGCCGAGCTGGAAGATGTCGCCGACCATGCTTTCGATGGCGAAGTCTTCGTTCACCGTCCCGATGAACGTGTCCTCGGGCTCGAGTACAACGCGATAGTCGGCGACTTCGGGGATAGCGCCTCCCGAAGTGATCGCAAGCGACCGCGCGCTGCGCCGGCTCCGAAGCCTCCCGTTCACTTCGTCGCGATGAACGAGCGCGCCTCGCCGCCCGCGCCTGGTCGCAAAGCCTTCGGACGTCATCGCGACAACGGAGTCGAAGTCGCTTCTCGCGAGCGCGCGATAGGGCCACGCGCGGCGGACGAGCTCGAACAGTTCGTCTTCCGTGTAATCGCGGCAGGACGCCTCGGCCACGATCTGCTGTGCGAGCACATCGAGCGGCGCGTCGTGCGACACGATCCGGTCCAGCTCGCCGCGGCGGATCGATCGCAGCAACGCCAGGCACTCGACGAGATCGTCCCGGGACATCGGAAAGAGACGACCTTTCGGCAGCCCGGCGATCGTGTGACCGGAGCGTCCGACGCGCTGCAGCAGCGTGGCAATCCGGTGCGGCGAGCCGATCTGGCAGGCGAGATCGACCGAGCCGATGTCTATGCCGAGCTCGAGCGACGCGGTCGCCACCAGGACTTTCAGCTGACCGCTCTTCAGGCGGGTCTCGGCATCGAGGCGCCGCTCTTTCGAGAGGCTGCCGTGGTGCGCCGCGACGACCTCCGACCCAAGGCGTTCGCTCAGGTGCCGGGCGAGCCGTTCGGCGATCCGTCTCGTGTTCACGAAGACGAGCGTGGTTCGATGCTCGGTGATTAACCGGGCCAGGCGATCGTAGTACTCCTCCCACACCTCGTGCGCCATCACGGCTTCGAGCGGCGACAGCGGTATCTCGATTTCGAGGTCCATGCGGCGGCGATGGCCCTCGTCCACGACCGCGCACTCGTCGTTCCCGCAAAGATACCTGGCGACTTCCTCGATCGGATTCTGCGTCGCCGAGAGGCCGATGCGGCGGATGGTGGGGCCGGTCTTCAGGCCTGCCGCCGCGATCACCCGCTCGAGGCGCTCCAGCGACAGCGCCAGGTGCGCGCCCCTGCGCGTGCCGATGACGGCGTGGATTTCATCCACGATGACGGTGCGCGCGGTGCGGAGCATCTCGCGGCTGCGCTCGGCGGTGAGCAGCAGATACAGAGACTCCGGTGTGGTGACGAGAATGTGCGGCGGCGTACGCAGCATCGCCGCGCGCTCGGCCTGCGTCGTATCGCCCGTCCGCACGGCGGCCGTGATGCGCGGCGCCGTAACGCCCGCCTCCGCCGCAAGGCGCCTGATGCCACGACGCGGTTCCGCAAGGTTCTTGACGATGTCGGCGCTGAGCGCCTTGAGCGGAGACACGTAGACAACGCGCACCTCGTCCGGCAGTGGCGCGTTCAGGCCTTCGCGGAACAGATCGTCGATGGCGGTCAGAAACGCGGCGAGCGTCTTGCCCGAGCCGGTCGGCGCGGCGATCAGCGCGTGGCGGCCTTCACGTACCGCCGCCCAACCCTTGAGCTGAGCGGCCGTCGGCTCGCCGAGCGTCTGCGCAAACCAACGGGCGACAATGGGATGGAAATCAGTCATCCGCGATCAGGCGAGCCGCCGATCTGAGACCTATTTCTAGATCTTACATGGATCCCTACCGCTGCACGCGACCCGACGCGTCCCCTCCGGCCAGACGATCGACTTCTTCGACCGTGACGCGGTTGAAGTCGAACGGGATCGTCTGCTTGAGCGCGCTCGCCGCAACGGCAAATCGCAACGCAGCCACAGGCTGACGGCCGGACACGAGCCCATATATCAGGCTGGCCGCGAAGCTGTCGCCGCCGCCGATGCGGTCCACGAGCCGCACGTCATAGCGCTGGCTCTCGTGCAGCGTGCCGGTGGACGACTCCCACAGGACGGCGCTCCAGCCGTTGTCGCTTGCCGAGATGCTCTCTCTGAGCGTGACCGCGACCATGGGAGGTCCGAACTCCTTCGTGACACGCTCCGCGGCGGCGCGGTACCCCTCGAGGTTGAGCCGGCCGGACGTGACGTCGGTGCCCGGCACCTCGATCCCGAGCACGCACTGCAAGTCCTCTTCGTTCGCGATCACGATGTCGACGTTCTTGACGAGCGGACCCATCGTCTCGCGCGCCTTCGCTTCCGTCCAGAGCTTCCGGCGGTAGTTGAGGTCGACGCTCACACGCGCGCCGGCCGCCCGAGCCGCGGCTACGGCTCGCCTCGTCGCCTCGGCGGCGTTCGCGCCTAGGGCGGGAGTGATTCCGGTCACGTGAAACCACGCCGCACCCTTCAGAACGGCGGGCCAGTCGACGGCATCCAGCGCCATTTCACTGATTGCCGACCGCGCGCGATCGTAGATGACGGTCGAAGCGCGCTGGCTCGCCGCCGTCTCCGTGAAGTACACGCCGACACGATCGCCGCCGCGCAGGATCGCATCGGTCCGCACACCCTCCGCGCGGAGTGCGCGCACCGCGGCTTCGCCGATGGCGTGGGATGGGAGTCTCGTCACGTAAACGCTCTCGACGCCGAAGTGGGCGAGGCTGACCGCGACGTTCGCCTCGCCGCCGCCGAACGTCGCCGAGAGCACCGGCGACTGAAGAAACCGCTCGAACCCGGGCGGGCTGAGCCGGAGCATGATCTCGCCGAACGTCACAACCTTCATTGTCTAGGACTGTCCTCTCGCCGCGCGCACGTTCGCCACGAGCCGCCGCGCATTGGCGGTCAGCGCGGCGTAGTCCCCGGCCGCGATCGCTTTGGCGTCGAGCAGCGCCGTCCCGATGCCCACGGCGGCCGCGCCTCCTTTGATCCACTCGCCGGCGTTGTCGATCGTGACGCCGCCGGTCGGCATCAGCTTCACCTGGGGCAGCGGTCCGCGGAGATCCTTCAGAAATCCCGGGCCGAGCGCCGTCGCCGGAAACACCTTGACGATGTCCGCGCCGAGGTCCCAGGCTTCGAGAATCTCGGTCGGCGTGAAGCAGCCGGGCATCGTCGGCACGTCGCGCTCGTGGCAGGCGGCGATGACCTGCCGGCGGAAGACGGGGCTCACCACGAACTGTGCGCCCGCGTCGATCACACGCAGGGCCGTCGCGGCGTCGACGACCGTGCCGGCGCCAAGAAGAAACCCGGACGGCATCGCCGGCGCCAGCTCCGCGATCAGCCCGACGGCGTTCGGCACCGTCATCGTCACCTCGAGCGTCGTCACGCCGCCGGCGGCGATCGCGTCGACAACCGCCCGGACCTTGTCCGGCTCCTTCATCCGGATGATCGCGACGATCCCCGCCTGCTCGACGGCCGCGGTGACTGCCTTCCGCCGTTCGCTCATCGTCCCATCCACCCCCCATCGACGACCAGCACGTGGCCGTGAACATAGTCCGACGCCGCGGATGCGAGAAAGACGGCGGCGCCCGCGAGATCCTCCGGCTCGCCCCAGCGGCCCGCGGGGATGCGCGCAGTGATGTCGCGCGCTCGCACCTGATCCTCCCGCAGCGCGCGCGTGTTGTCGGTCACCATGTATCCGGGCGCGATTGCGTTCACGTTGACGCCGCCGCCGGCCCACTCGTTGGCAAGCGCTTTGGTCAGCTGCGCCACGCCACCTTTCGCCGCGGCGTAAGCAGGCACGCGAATGCCGCCCTGGAACGATAGCAGCGACGCGACGTTGATGATCTTTCCGGCGCCGCGCGCGAGCATCCGCCGGCCCGCCGCCCGGCTCAGCCGGAACACGCTCGACAGATTCACCGCAATCACGTCGTCCCAGTCCCCGTCGGAATATTCTTCCGCGGCGGACCGGCGTATGACGCCCGCGCTGTTGACAAGAATGTCGAGCGCACCCGTGAACGCCACCGCATCGGCAATCAGCCGCTCGGCGGAGTCACGATCGGCGAGATCGGCGGTGAGGCAGCCGGCGCGCACATCGCATTCGGACGCGATCGTGTCTGCGGCGGCGTGAGGCGCTTCATGGCTGGCGTGCAGGATCACGTTCGCGCCCGCTTCGGCAAGGCCGCGCGCCATCGCGGCCCCGAGTCCGCGCGATGCGCCGGTGACGAGCGCAGTCTTGCCCTCGAGGCGGAACCGCTCCGCGATCGCCATCCGCTCAGGCCGGCGCGTCGTGGATCCAGCGATGCGCCGGATCTTCGTGGAGCGCCAGCTTGCGCTGCTCGCCCGCCATGCCCCACAGGTAGTACAGGCGATAGCCGGGCGGCGCCGAGACGGGATGGTAGCCGTACGGCAGGAGCACCGCATCGCCGTCGCGGACCGCATGCGTGACCGACTCTCCGTCGGCTGTGTAGAGCATCTGCTGACCGAAGCCCTGCGGCGGATCGAGGCGGAAGTAGTAGACCTCCTCGAGCTTCGGCTCGCCGTCGCGGCCATCGTGCTTGTGCGGCGGGTAGCTGCTCCAGGTGCCAGGAGGGTTGAACGTCTCGCCTATCATCAACCGTCGCGCATGGCCATCGGTCACGAAGAGGTTGTGAACTTCGCGCGAGTAGCTGCCGCGGCCGCGCGCCACGCCTTCGACCTCGGCCGGCGTCGTGATCGCGACCTCGCCGCCAGCCGACGCGGGCGTCGACATGAGCACCGCTTCCATGCGAGTGTCGGCGGCAAAGGTTGCCTCGGTCCGGGGCGGCAGATAGAGCGCAGTCGCGCGTTCCTTGAAGACGTTCGACCGGCTGACGGACCACTTCCCGCCGCCGGCCGACCACGTCCCCTTGCCTTCGTGCAGGACGACAACGGTCTCCTCGTCTTCAAGGCGGAACGACGCCGCCGTCCCGGCGTCGAGCACGAGCCGCCGCGTCGTCAGCTCGCGCGCGCCGTGTTCACCGCGCTGCTGAATGATATGAATGCCGGCCGCACGCGGCCGCCGAAAAAGCGTTTCGCTGAGCATGTCGAGTACCGCCGCTCAGCTTACTGCGGGCCGCCGAGCGTCGCAAGGTTTGACCCGGCGACAGCACGTTACCGTCTCATGACGGGCGCAATAGCAGAAGGCGAAGTAGTCGGCTCCCGCCTCCACGGGGCATCGCGCCGGGAACGCGCGCGCCGTTCGCAACACTTCCGCCGGCGCGTTGACTATCGGGCCGCGGAAGTCTTACTTCGCGCGCGTTCCGGCTTCGCACTGAAGCGGCGCGACCCCGAGTCGGCGGTCGCCGACCACCTCGCCCTCAAGGATTCAGCGCGAGGGCTGCGGGGTGGCGAGGCCGCCACCGCAGCCCGCCTTGCGCTACTCGCGACCGGATGACTTCACCAGTCACCTATAATCATCGCAAGTGCGCTACAGATACGGAGTCGCCTCCTGATGTCTCTCTTCGATCTCAGCGGCCGTTCCGCGGTCGTTGTCGGCGGCACCAGCGGCATCGGGCGCGCCATCGCCATCGGCCTCGCCGAGGCAGGCGCCGACGTGGCCGCGGCCGGACGACGCGCCGAGCTCGTTGACCAGGTGGCAGGTGAGATTGAACGCCGCGGCCGCCGTGCGCTGAGGGTCGCGGCAGACGTTGGCGAGACGCGATCGCTCGAGCATCTGCGTGACGAGTGCATGAGGGCGTTCGGCAAGGTCGACATCCTCGCGTGCGTGGCGGGAACGACGAAGCGCGTGCCCTCGCTCGAGATGGCGGATGCGGACTGGCAGCGGATCCTCGACACGAACGTCACCGGAACGTTCCGCGCGTGCCAGGTCTTCGGCAGAGACATGGTCGCGCGCCGGTCGGGACGGATCATCACAATCGGCTCGCTGTCGTCGTTCGTCGGCCTGTTCGAAGTGGCGGCGTATGTCGCGAGCAAGTCCGCGGTCGCCGGCCTCACGCGCGCGCTGGCGGTGGAGTGGGCACCCTACGGCGTTAACGTGAACGCCATCGCGCCCGGTGTCTTCCGCACGGATCTCAATGCCGCGCTGCTCGATGCGCCCCGGGGACAGGAGTTCCTCATCCGCACGCCCATGAAGCGGTTCGGCAAGATCGAAGAGCTCGTCGGCGCGGCCGTGTTTCTTGCTTCCGATGCCGCCTCCTTCGTAACGGGACACGTTCTGGCTGTGGATGGCGGATTTCTCGCGAGCGGAGTCAACCAGTGAAGGCCGCGCTCGTCATCAGCGATCGAGACAA
>DATAFJ010000140.1:0-3012 GCA_036257535.1 Vicinamibacterales bacterium
CGGTAAGTACGTCCGCGAGGAAAAGGTCATTCCGCTCGAGGAGGCGATCAGGCGCTTTACGAGTCTGCCGGCGTCGAATCTCGGCCTCGATCGGCGTGGGCTGCTGCAGTCCGGCCACTTCGCGGACGTCGTCGTCTTCGACGCGGCGACGATCGCGGATCGCGCAACGTTCGAGAAACCGCATCAGTACTCAGTCGGAGTAAAACAGGTCTTCGTCAACGGCATTCACGTGCTCAAGGATGGCGAGCATACCGGCGCAAAACCAGGCCGGGCGCTGCTGAACCGCAGGTGAACTCATGAAACGCACGATTGTTTCTCTCGTGCTCGTCGCGCTCGCGATCGCCGCCGCCGGGGCGAACACCAACACGGCCCAGCTCGGCTACTACCGCTTCCCCGCCCTTCACAACGACACGCTGCTCTTCACGGCGGAAGGCGATCTCTGGCGCGTGAACGCGGGCGGTGGCGCGGCGGAGCGATTGACGACGCACCCGTCGGAGGAATCGCGTCCCGCGATCTCCCCCGATGGAAGCACCGTGGCCTTTTCGGCCGCGTATGAGGGCCCCACCGAGGTCTACACGATGTCGAGCGGCGGCGGCGTCCCCACCAGGCAGACCTGGGAAGGAGGCGACAACGCGCTCGTCGTCGGGTGGACGCCCTCCGGGGAAGTCCTGTTCGCGACACGCCGCTATTCCGGGTTGCCCGACACGCAACTCGGCCGCGTGAAGCCGTCGACCGGCGTCCGCGATCTGATTCCGCTCTCGCAGGCCGCCGACGGCGCGTACGACGAATCGGGAGCGATTCTCTTCTTCACGCGGCTGCCGTTCCAGGGCAGCCACGCGAAACGGTACAAGGGCGGAACGGCGCAGAACATCTGGCGGTTCCCGCGTGGCGCGGCCGAGGCTGCCCCGCTGACGGCCGACTACGCAGGGACGAGCAAGGGACCGATGCCGTGGAACGGCCGCGTGTACTTCCTCAGCGATCGCGACGGCACCATGAACGTCTGGTCGATGAACGACGCCGGAAAAGACCTGAAGCAGCACACGACGCATTCCGGCTGGGATATCCAGTCGGCCTCGTTGTCGCGCGGCCGGATCGCGTATCAGCTTGGCACGGACCTGCGCCTGCTCGATCTCGCCAGCGGCGCGGACACTCCGATCCAGATCCGGCTCACCTCCGACTTCGATCAGCTCCGGGAGCGGTGGGTCCGGAATCCGATGGAATGGGTGGCCTCGATGCACCTGTCCCCGACCGGCGATCGCGTCGTGCTGACCGCGCGCGGCCAGATCTTCGTCGCGCCCGCGGAACAGGGCCGGTTCGTCGAGGCGACGCGTAACAAGCGCGTGCGGCACCGCGAGGGCCGGTTCATGCCGGACGGCAAGTCGCTCCTCGCCCTCTCGGACGAAAGCGGCGAAGTCGAGGTCTGGCGCATGCCGGCGAACGGCGTCGGCGCCGGCGAGCGGCTCACTACCGACGGCAAAGTCCTTCGCTGGAACGCCCTGCCGTCGCCCGACGGCAAGCTCGTCGCGCATAACGACAAGGATCAGCAGCTCTGGGTGCTCGACGTCGCGTCGAAGCAGCAGAAGAAGATCGCGGATGCGCGAGAAGGAGACTTCGACCATCTGGCCTGGTCGTCCGACAGCAAGTGGCTCGCCTACACTGCGCCGGCGCGAAACCTCATGACGCAGGTGTTCCTCTACAACGTCGCGAGCGGCTCGATCACGCCGCTGACCTCGGATCGCTACGACAGCTTCAGCCCGGCCTGGAGCACGGACGGCAAGTGGATCTACTTCTTCTCCAACCGCAGCTTCGTCTCCGTCGTCGGGTCACCGTGGGGCAGCCGCCAGCCGGAGCCGTTCTACGACAAACAGACGAAGCTCTATCACGTACCGCTCGCGCGCGGCGAACGGTCGCCGTTTCAGCCCGACGATGAGCTGGCGCCGGAGAAGCCTGCGGAAAAGCCGGTGGAAAAACCGGCGGAGAAAAAAGAGGACAAGTCGCCGGAGCCGAAGCCGGTCAGGATCGACCTCGACAACATTCAGCAGAGGCTGATCGAAGTGCCGCTGGCGGCCGGCAACTACAACAACCTCTCGATCGACACCAAGCGGCTGTATTTCGTGTCGGAAGAGGCCGGACCGGACGGCAAGCAGGCTCTGAAAACTCTCGCGCTCGAAAGCAACAAGCCGCAACCGGAGACGTTTCTCGAAGACATCCGCTACTACGAGCTGTCGCTCGACGGCAAGAAAGTGCTCGTTCGCAAGGCGGACGATCTCTACGTGTTCGATGCCGGCGCCAAGGCGCCCCCGACGCCCGACCTCCCGAAGAAACAGGTCGCGCTCAAGGACTGGACGTTCCGCTTCGATCCGCGCGACGAGTGGCGCCAGATGTTCACGGAAGCGTGGCGCCTGCACCGCGATTATTTCTACGACCGCGGGATGCACGGCCTCGACTGGCCGGCCGTCCGCGAGAAGTACCGTCCGCTCGTCGATCGCGTAACGGACCGCGCGGAGCTCAGCGACATCGTCGGGCAGATGATCTCCGAGCTCTCGGCCCTTCACGCTTCGGTCCGGGGCGGCGACATGCGCCGCGGCCAGGATCAGATACTGCCCGGGTCGCTCGGCGCCAGGTTCGCGCGCGACGAGAAGGCGGGCGGGTACAGGGTCGAGCGCATCTACCGCAGCGATCCGGATCTGCCCGATGAAACGGCGCCTCTGGCGCGGACCGGCGTCGACGTCCGCGAGGGTGACGTCATCGAGTCGATCAACGGCATTCCGTCGCTCAGCGCTCCGGACGTGAGCCAGCTCCTGCGCCAGCAGGCGGACAAGCAGGTCCTGCTTCGCGTCAAGCCGGCCGCGGGCGGGGCGTCGCGCGATGTCATCGTCACGCCCATCACGCAGACACGCGAGAACGATCTTCGCTACGACGAGTGGCAGTACACCAGGCGCCTCGAAGTCGAGCAGATGGGCGCCGGGCGCATCGGCTACGTGCACCTTCGGGCGATGGGAAGCTGCAACA
>DATAFJ010000146.1:0-8898 GCA_036257535.1 Vicinamibacterales bacterium
GGCGGCCGTCGTGCTCGCGACGCTGGCCTGGCTGCGCGCCCGGCGCGTCTTTCGGGTTCTGGACTAGCGTCGATCGTCCGCTTGAGCGCCCCGAACGCCGCGAGCATCTCCGCATACGTATAGTTCGCGTTCCTGCCGCTCGGATTGGGGAGCACGAACACGCGCGCCCCTTCCAGCCGTTCCCCCTGAAGCCCGAGTTTGATCGGTCCCTTGGACGGAAATAACGCCCGATACAGCGTCACGCCGACGAACGCCACGACGTCGGGCCTGTGGCGGCGGATCTTCCGCTCGAGCGCGGCGCGACCGGCGAGATAGTCCGCCGGCTTCAGGTCGTCGATGCCGGGGCTCGGGCGGGAGACGAGGTTCGTCACGCCGAATCCCCACTCCGGCAGGCACACGTCGTCTTCGCACGTCACCGGCCGCGGAACGAGCCCGGACTCGAAGAGCAGCTTCCAGAACCGGTTCGAGTAGCCGGCGAAGTGGTGCCCGGTGAGCGCGGACCTGACGCCCGGATTGATGCCGACGAACAGCACACGGACGCCGCGGCCGATGCGATCCGTCAGGCGCAGATGGTCCCAGCGTGGCTTATGATCCGTGGGCATGGCAGCCAACCGTTGGCTCTTCAAGGAAGAGCCCACGCACTACAGCTTCGACGACTTCGTGAAGGATGGACGGACGTCCTGGACCGGCGTGAAGAACCCGCTCGCGCAGAAACACCTCCGATCGGTCTCGAAAGGCGACCTCATCTTCTATTACCACACCGGCGACGAGAAGGCGGTCGTCGGCGTGATGAAAGCGGCCTCGGACGCGTATCCGGATCCGAAGGACAAGAGCGGCAAGCTCCACGCCGTGGACGTGGTGCCGGAGCGCAAGCTGCCCGGCCCGGTCACGCTGAAAGCCATCAAGGCCGACAGGCGCTTCGCCGATTTCGCCCTCGTGCGGATGTCGCGACTCTCAGTCATGCCGGTCACTGAGGCACAGTGGAAGGCGATCGAAGAGATGGCCGGCTCTCGTTAACGACACTCGAAGGACGAAGGACGAAGAACGAAGAACGGCCGGCGACCACGCCGTCCTTCGTGCTTGGTCCTTCGTGCTTCGGGCGTCAGAGGATCAGTGGTCAAGTCTGAGCAACAAGAAGCCAAGAGGCGGAAGCGTCAGCGACAGCGACCATTCGCAGCCGTGCGACGGCAGCGGCTCGGCCTCGACGCCGCCCATGTTGCCGACGTTGCTGCCGCCGTACGACTCCGCGTCGCTGTTGAGGATCTCGGTGTAGCGGCCGCCCGCCGGGACGCCGATGCGGTATCCGGAGCGGACGATCGGCGTGAAATTGACGAGCGCCACGGTGAAATCGCGCGGATCGCGGGCGCGCCGCAGCAGTGAGATGACGCTGTTCTCGTTGTCGTTGCAGTCGATCCACTGAAAGCCGGCCGGATCGAAGTCTACTTCGTGCAGCGAGCGCTCGCGCTGGTACACGACGTTCAGGTCGTTCACGAACCGCTTGATGCCGGCGTGAATTCCGCGGTCGTCCGACAACAGGTGCCAGTCCAGGCTGCCGTCGTGGTTCCACTCGCGGCGCTGCCCGAACTCGCTCCCCATGAACATCAGCTTTTTGCCGGGATGTGCGTACATGTAGCCATAGAGCGCGCGCAAGGTAGCGGCCTTCTGCCACGCGTCGCCTGGAATCTTGGCGATCATCGAGCGCTTTCCGTGCACGACCTCGTCGTGCGAGAACGGGAGGATGAAGTTCTCCGAGAAGGCATACAGGAGGGAGAACGTGATCAGCTTGTGCTCCCAGCGGCGGTAGACCGGATCCATCGACACGTAGGCGAGCATGTCGTGCATCCAGCCCATGTTCCACTTGTAGGTGAACCCGAGGCCGCCGACGTACGTCGGCCTGCTCACCGCTGGAAACGCCGTGGACTCCTCCGCAACCGTTATCGTGCCCGGCAGCTCGGCGTGCGTGAGCATGTTGAGCTGGCGCACGAAGTCGACCGCCTCCAGGTTCTCGCGCCCGCCGAAGCGATTCGGCACCCACTCGCCCGCCCCCCGCGAGTAGTCGAGATACAGCATTGACGCGACCGCATCCACGCGGAGGCCGTCGATGTGGTACTCCTTCAGCCAGAACGCCGCGTTGGCGAGGAGAAAGCTGCGGACTTCGTGGCGCCCGTAGTTGAACACGAGCGTGCCCCAGTCGCGGTGCTCCCCCTGGCGCGGGTCGGCGTGCTCGTACAGCGCTGTGCCGTCGAACCACGCGAGGCCGTGCACGTCCTTGGGAAAATGCCCAGGCACCCAGTCGAGGATCACGCCGATGCCGTGCTGGTGGCACGTGTCGATGAAGTACTTGAAGTCCTGCGGCGTTCCGAACCGGCTCGTGGGGGCGTAGAAGCCGATCACCTGATACCCCCACGACCCGGTGAACGGATGCTCCATCACCGGCAGCAGCTCGATGTGCGTGAAGCCGAGCGCCCGCACGTACGGGACGAGGCGATCGGCGAGCTCGCGATACGTCAGCCAGCGATGACCTTCTGACGGCACCCTCTGCCACGAGCCGAGGTGCACTTCGTAGATGCTGGCCGGCCGATCGAGCCAGCTGTTGCGTTCGGAGCGGCCGGCCATCCAGTCCTGGTCTCCCCACGCGTAGTTGCCAGGCTCCCAGACGATCGATGCCGTGGCCGGGCTCACTTCGAAGAAAAACCCGTACGGATCGGCCTTCTGCAGGATCTGGCCCGATGCCCGCGACTGTATCTCGTACTTGTAGCGCGCGCCGGCAAGTACGCCGGGCGCGAAGCGCCGCCAGATTCCGCTCGCACCCACCGCCTCGAGCTCCCAGCCCTCACCGCGCCAGCCGTTGAAGTCGCCAACGAGCCTCACGCGGCTCGCGTTCGGGGCCCACACGGCGAAGTGTGTCCCCGGCGATGGATCGGCGACGATGTGTGCGCCGAGCTTCTCGTAGATGGTGAAGTGCGTGCCTTCGTTGAAGAGATGAAGGTCGTAGTCCGTGATCACAGACCAAGCACCACGGCGAGCGCCACGAGTCCGAAGCCCGCCACGAGAAAGCCGTGCGCGAGCGATCGGCGCGTGGTGAAGGCCACCGCGATCGCGCACAGGAGTGCGGCCCAGCCGAGGCCGAGAGGCACGCGCGCGAGCGGCAATCGCATGCCCGGGAGCCACGCGGCAATCACGGCCGAAGTGATCCACAGGCCCAGCGCCGCCATCATGGCGAGCCGGCGATCGGCGAGCGCGCGCTCGTCCGCCTGACGCTCGGCTTCGAGCCGAAGCGCCTGCTCGGCGCGGCGTCTGTCCGCCTCGACCTGTTCGCGCTCGAGATCGAGCCGCATGCGATCGCGCTCGAACGCCTCCTTGAGCGCCGCGACCAGCACGTTCGTGAGCCGCGTCTCGATCTGACCGAGCGCCGACGTCAGCCCCTGCGGCTCGGGCCGCGCGTCGGCCTCCGGCCTCGCACCGGACGTCGCGCGCCGCACGCGGTTTCCGACATCCACCAGGTCGCCGATCGTCTCGACCGCCTTGAGCCAGCCTGTCCACGCCATGGGGGGAGCTTATCGCAGTCAGCTTTGAGTTTTGAGCTTTGAGCTGTGGGCCCAGGCCCCAAGCCCCCGGCCCCGACCGGCATCGGGCTTGCTCAAGTTAGGAGCTGCATGCGCAAAGGTGTCTGGATCTTCGCTGTAATCGCGGGCGGTGTAGTCGGGTCCCTACTCGTCGTCCTGATGAGCTTGATGCATCCGGAACAGCTCAGGGCCCGGATGGAGCTCTTCCTCGAAGAGCGGCTCGAAAGCGACGTCGAGCTGGAAGCCTTCGGCGCGCATCCGCTGCCCACGACCGCGGTCGATGGAAGCGGCCTCGTGCTCCGGCGCCGCGGCGACGCCGAGCGTATTCCATTCATTGAGATCGACACGTTCGAGGTTCGCGCCGCGCCCCTGGGACTCTTCCGCACGCCGCGGCGGATCCAGTATGTGAAGCTGACGGGCGTCAACGTGCACGTCGCGCCGAGCCGCGGCGACGCCGGGAAGAGCGACGCGGAGACGGCGCCCGATCCGACATGGAGGAGCCGTCCCGCGCTCATCGAAGAGCTCGTCGCGGAGCGCACGCTGCTCGAGATCCAGTCGAGGAACCCGGCCAAGCCGCCGCGCGTGTTCGAGATTCACCGCATCCGTTTGACCGACGCGAGCCTCGAAGGGCCGACGCAATTCCAGGCGAGCCTGTCGATTCCGACGCCGCCCGGCAACGTCGAGGCGCGCGGCCAGGTCGGCGCATTTGCGAGGCGCGAGCCGGGCCACACGCAGGTCGATGGCCGGTACGTCTTCAATGATGCAGACCTCGGCGTCTTCAAAGGCATCTCCGGGACGCTCACGTCGACCGGCGAGTTCTCTGGTCCGCTGGACCGCCTCGGCGTCCGCGGCCGCACGGAAACGCCGAACTTCACGCTGACGGCGGCCGGCAACGAAGTGCCGCTCACGACGGAGTTCGACGCGCTGGTCGACGGGACGAGCGGCGACACGATTCTCAACAGCGTCCGCGCGACGCTCGGCGAGTCAGAGTTCGTCACCAGCGGCCGCGTCGTCCGCGCGCGTGACGTGAAGGGACGGTTGATTCGCGTCGACGCGCGCATCGATCGCGGGCGGCTCGAGGACCTGCTTCGCCTGGCGGTCAAAGGTCCCCAGCCGCCGATGAGCGGAATCGCGAAGATCCGTGCGCGGCTCGAGATCCCGCCCGAGGATCGGGACGTGGTCGAGCGGATTCGGCTTCAGGGTGAATTTCAGCTCGCCAGGGCGCGCTTTGCCGACTTCGACGTGCAGAAGGCGGTGGCGACGCTGAGCCGCCGCGGCCGCGGCATCAACGCGAACGAGAAGCCGCCGCCGGGCGACCGCGTCGTCTCGAATCTCGGCGGCACGTTCGCCATGGCGAACGGCCGGATTCGATTTTCGCAGCTCACGTTTTCCGTTCCGGGTGCGCGCGTGCGCCTGGCAGGTGAGTACCGGCTCGCGACCGAAGAGCTGAATTTCGCGGGGGTGCTCGTCACCGACGCGTCGCTCTCGGAGATGACGACCGGCTGGAAATCGGTGCTGGCAAAGCTCGCCGACTTCTGGTTCCGGCGGAAGGGCGAAACCATCATTCCGATCAAGATCACGGGTCGGAGGAACAGCCCGGCGTTTGGCGTGGATACCAGGCGTGCGCTTCTACGGAAGTAGGATGACTACTTCTGAATTTCGAAGCAGCAGCGCGGCCGTCCATTCCGGTCGCAGCACTGATGCACAGGTACGCCGACCGCCTCGTTCAGCAGCGTTTCGATCGCCACGCAGACTGCGGCGTGCTTACCGGTCAGAGCCGAGAGCGGACAGCCGGCGCCGCGGATGATGTAGCTGCCGTTCTCTTCGACGTGCGTGACGGCGCCCAGCTGCTCGTTGAGCATCCGGCTCGCAAACAACACCCGCGCGCCGAGAGCACCCGACGGCCGGCCTCCCGACAGCAACTCGTCAGCGAGACCCTTTCCGACTGCCCGCATGAGCGATCCGGCCTGACGGGCCGGCAGCTTCCGGGTCACGACCGACACCAGCTGGCCCAGCAGTGGCAGGTAGGCCCGCGACAAGAGCTGCTCGACCTCGGGTGTCAGCTCGAAGATCTGGGAGGGCCGGGTCGTGCCCGGACGACGGCCGACGCGCCGGACGATCCCGTCGCGCTCCATGCCGGTGATCTGCATGCGAACCGCGTTGGCGGTCAGCCGAAGCTCGTGCGCGGCATCGTCGACCGTCAAACCGCCGCGCCGCAGGAGGGCGACGATCCGGCCCCGGCTCGTCGCGAGCAGCTGTTCCCTGAACATCGAATGGTCACCCGACGCGTGACAGTCCGTTCACGTTAGCACGGCGCTCGCCAACCCGGAGTGGCCGGCGAGCGGCACCCCGCTTGCTAGATACACACAATAGTGCTTCGTTATCTAAGCTACCTCGACCGGTACTGCGGATCGAAGGAGGGCGTATGCCTCGGGTGATGCGACTGATGCTGGCGGGCGGCGTCGTTCTGTTCGTCACGGCGGGAGCGGCGGCGCTGCGCCAGCCGGCAGCCTCACCGCCGTCCCAACCGCGCGCAACCGGCGTGTTCGACGCGGATATCACCAAGAACGCGGAGCGGCTGATCGCCGAGGGAAGACGCATCTTCCGCCACGACACGTTCGGCGATGAAGCGTTCTGGGGCGATCAGCTGAAGCTGCACCAGGCGATCGTCGGTGAAAAGCTCGGCGGCGTGGGAGCCGGCGTCAGCCCGAAGATGGCGCTCAGCGTCGGGCTCAAGGTCGACGCGGAGGCGCTGCCGCCCGACCTGGTGGCCGCTATCAAGGCGGGCAAGGTCAACATGGACGACCCGGCGTCCACGGTCGCCCTGCTGAAAGCCAACGCCGTGATCGGCGTAACCGCGTTCCTCAATCCCGACGGATCGGCAAAGTCCGTAGGGATCCAATGCGCCCTGTGTCACTCGACGGTGGACGATTCGTTCGCGCCCGGCATCGGGCGGCGGCTCGATGGCTGGCCCAACCGCGACCTGAATGTCGGCGCCATTGTGGCGCTCGCGCCGGACCTGTCGCCGCTCACGAAACTGCTCGGCGTCGATGCGGAAGGTGTCCGGAAGGTTCTTCGGAGCTGGGGTCCGGGGAAATACGACGCGGAGCTCGTTCACGATGGCAAGGCGATGCGTCCCGACGGCAAGTCCGCGGCGACGCTTCTGCCCGCCGCGTTCGGTCTGGCCGGCGTCAACCTGCACACCTACACGGGCTGGGGAAGCGTGACGCACTGGAACGCGTATGTAGCGAACACGCAGATGCACGGCAAGGGCGTGTTCTTCGACCCGCGGCTCGACGACAAGGACCGCTACCCGATCGCGGCAAAGGCCGGCTTCGGCAACATCCGGAACAACCCCGACATGGTGACGCCGAAGCTCGCTGCGCTGCACTTCTATCAGCTCGCGATTCCGGCGCCCACGCCTCCGGCGGGCAGCTTCGACGCCGCGGCCGCCAAGCGCGGCGAGACGGTCTTCAACTCACAGGCGCGCTGCGCCACCTGTCATGTTCCGCCGATCTTCAGCGAGCCCGGCTGGCCGATGCACACGGCGGAAGAGATCGGCATCGACGACTTTCAGGCGGGCCGATCGCCGGACAAACGCTATCGCACCACACCTCTCCGAGGACTCTTCGCACGAACGAAAGGTGGGTTCTATCACGACGGACGCTTCGCGACGCTCGACGCAGTGATCGATCATTACGATCAGCACTTCAAGCTCAAGCTGACGGCCGATCAGAAGAAAGAGCTCGTCGAGTACCTGAAGTCGCTCTAGCGCGCAGAACGAACAAGCCTGAAGGCGCGCGTGCGCCTTCAGGCTTTTGAATGCCGTTCGTCCCTTCATTGCAACCGATTGGATCTCGCCGCACTTGGCGTTTTTGACCCACTTGATCGGCCGTCCCCGGCGCGTGCAACTCGTCCCCGCCCGGTCCCCTTCGCGTCCACGGAGTGCCGTTCGTCCCTGAGCCGAATTCGTCCCTGTTCGCTATCGATCTATCTGAACAGTGGCGTCGCGATTGCTCCCCTGCGGCCGGGAGGTAGTTCAATGTCGAGTATCAGAGGTCGCATCCTGTGCGCGCTGGTGCTCGTCCTGGCTGCGGCGCGAATGGGTGTCGCGCAGCAGACAACCGGGACGATTGCCGGGCGCGTGCTCGACGACCAGGGTTCAGCAGTACCAGGCGTTACCGTGACGGCGTCGAGCGCCGAAACCGGTTTCCGCCGCAGCGCAATCAGCGACGACGAAGGGCTCTACCGCATCGCGGCAATCCCGATCGGCACGTACGACGTCCGCGTCGAACTTCAGGGCTTCTCGTCCGAAGACCGGAAGGGCATCATCGTCAACGTCGCGCAGACCGTCGATTTGGATTTCAATCTGAAAGTGGCGGGCGTGTCGGAGAACGTCACCGTCACCGGTGATTCGCCGATCATTCAGACGAGCAACTCCGCGGTCGGTGGCGTCGTCGACGTGAAGGACATCGAGAGCCTTCCGCTGAACGGCCGCCAGTTCGCCAACCTGGCGCTGACGATCCCGGGCGTCGGTCTCGGGTTCCACTCGGACCCGACCAAGAGCACGCAGTACTCGCCGCAGATCGCCGGCGGCAACGGGCGCAACGTCAACTATCAGATCGACGGCGGCGACAACAACGACGACACCGTCGGCGGCCTGCTGCAGCTCTTCCCGCTCGAGGCCGTCCAGGAGTTCAACTTCCAGACCGCCCGTTACAAGGCCGAGTACGGCCGCAGCAACGGCGGGGTCATGAACATCGTGACGAAGAGCGGAACGAACCGCTACCAGGGCAGCTGGTTCTCGCTCTTCCGCGACGACTCGATGAACGCGAAGACGGAAACCGAGGAGATCAGCGGTGTCGACAAGCAGGACTACCGCCGTTATCAGTTCGGCGGCTCCTTCGGCGGCCCGCTCGTGAAGGACCGCGCCCACTTCTTCGCGGCGGCCGAACGGACGCAGCTCGACACGGCGCAGGCGGTCGACACGGAAGGCCTGTTCCCTGACCGGAACGGCGTCTTCACGACGCCGGTGCGCGAGAACCTGGTGACGGTGAAGGGCACTGTGAGCGTGAATCCCGCTCAGTATCTGACGGTCCGCTACGGCCGCAACACCAACTCGCAGCCGTACGGCGCCGGCCCCGAGGCCACGCTCGACAACTGGGGCGTCAGCGAGAACAGCTTCAACTCAATCAACGTGAACCACAACTGGGTGCTGGGCGGATCGAAGCTGAACGAGTTCATCTTCCAGTACGCCGACTTCTCGAACTTCATCTCGGCGAACAGCATGGACCCGTACCAGATCTTCCCGAACGGGGTGACGATCGGGCAG
>DATAFJ010000158.1:0-59576 GCA_036257535.1 Vicinamibacterales bacterium
CGGCATCAGCGCGGCCCACCTCATCTACGTTCCGGCGGTGCTCGTCGTCGGCGTGATCCTCGGATGGATCCTCGGCTCGCGCGCCGCGGCGGACGCTTACGCCGCCGACGAACGGCGACGCGCGGCGCGTCAGCGCCGCGAGCGCGACGCGACCGCGCGGGTCTGACGTCACCCGCGCGGTTTGGTCGCCGCCCCCGCACCCGCCGGCAGCGCCATCCGAATCCGGCGCCACAGCTTCCGGGCCCCCAGATCCATGACCATGGCAATGCCGAGGAACGGAAGGAACATCGCGAACGCCCCTCCCGCGACCGGCGCCATGATGAGCGCGGCCAGCGTCGGGATCTTCGCGTAGCAATCCTCGAGACCTCCGGCAAGCACGCCCCCGCGATTGACGACCGCGATTGCCCACGTCCGGCGATTCAGGTAGAAGCCGCCGCGTACTGTGTCACCACCGTGATAGGGGAACATGGCTGCCTCCTTTCCCTAGTACTAAGTTACGGCCGGCGCTCGCGGGTTGCCATCGGCAGTGCATCCGTGATTTACGAGATAAACACCGGCTTTTGGAGGGGTAAAACACCCGACGGAAACCCGGTATGCGTGCCGGCTGAATCGGTCGAACGCTGACGGTCGCCCGGCAGGGCCGAGCGCCTCGGGGCGCTTTCATCGGATAAACATTCCAAAAGTGGATGGTCGGCCGTCGAAGTCGCGTGGCACTTCCGTTGCTCAGTCAGGAGGGGAACCGCCGGGCGAGAGGTGCTGCATGCAACGAGTGCCGAACCTGCTGCCGTCAGCGTTCCAATCCGGCGAGACCGGCCTGAGCCGGCGGGACTTCGTCCGGATCTGCACGACCGCCGCCGCCGCGGTCGGCCTCTCGGGTTCCGCCGCCACCCGGCTGGCCGAAGCGGCGTTCAAGCTGAAGCCGTCGGTGATCTGGCTGCACTTTCAGGAGTGCACCGGCTGCACCGAGTCGCTCCTGCGCACATCCCATCCGGCGCTGTAGACCTTGATCCTGGATCTCGTGTCGCTGGACTACTCGGAAACGCTTTTCGCCGCTGCCGGCCACCAGGCAGAGGCCGCACTGAAGGCGGCCATGACGAGGAACGCCGGCAAGTACGTCTGCGTGATCGAGGGGGCCATCCCGACCAAAGACGATGGCGTCTATTGCATGATTGGCGGGCGGACCGCGGTTGACATCGCGCGCGACGTCGCCTCACGGGCGGGCGCGGTCATCGCCATCGGGTCTTGCGCATCCTGGGGCGGAATACCCTCCGCCGACCCGAACCCGACTGGCGCGACCGGCGCCCCGCAGGTCCTGCAGGGCTCGACCGTCGTCACGATCCCCGGCTGCCCGCCAAACCCGTACAACTTCCTGGGCGTGGTGCTGCAGTACGCGGCGTTCGGCACGCTGCCGACGCTCGACCGACTCGGCCGTCCGCTGTTTGCTTACGGCCGGACGATTCACGAGCACTGCCCGCGCCGCGCCCACTTCGACGCCGGCCGTTTCGTCGAGGAATTCGGAGACGAAGGGCACAGGCTCGGATACTGCCTCTACAAGGTCGGATGCAAGGGGCCGCAGACGTTCGCGAACTGCTCGACGCTCGCGTTCGGCGAGGTCAACGACTGCTGGCCAATCGGGATTGGCCATCCGTGCTTTGGATGCACCGAGCAGAGCATCGCGTTCCGTGTCCCGCTCCACACCACGATCGACATCCTGCGGCCGACCCCGCCCGACACATATCCGCCAGTCCGCGCGCCGCAGGGCACGGTCAGTCCGCTCGCGACGGGTGTCGCCGGACTGGTGACCGGCGCGCTCGTCGGCGCCGGGTACGCGATGTCCAGGAAGCTCGACGCTGCCGACAGGCCTGAAGCCAAGGCAGACGCCGCCGGCCCACCCTCGCGGGAGGATGAGCCACCACGGCCGGAGGTGTGACATGGGCATCTCACGGCGGACTGCCCTGAAGGGGCTCGCCGTAGCTGGAAGCGTCGCGGTTGGAGGCCGTGCGCGGGCGGCCGAGCGGACGCTTCCGGCGGCGCCGCCCGATGCCGTGGGCCTGCTGTACGACACGACCCGCTGCATAGGCTGCAAGGCATGTGTCGTTGCCTGTTCCGAGGCGAACAACCTCGAGCCGGATGACGCCTACTGGCCGGGCGGGCTGTACCAGGCGCCGCTCGATCTCAACGAGCGAACGAAGAACGTCATCAAGCTGTTCAAGGGCGACGACGAGACACCATCGTCGTTCATGAAAGCGCAGTGCATGCATTGCCTCGACCCGGCCTGCGCCGCGGCGTGCATGCTGGGCGCGTTCAAGAAACGCGAGTTCGGGATCGTCACGTGGCAGGCTGATCTCTGCATCGGCTGTCGCTACTGCCAGATCGCATGCCCCTACGGGATCCCGAAGTTCGAATGGTCAAAGGCGCTGCCGAAGATGGTGAAGTGCGAACTATGCAGCCATCGGATCGCGCAGGGGCGGATCCCCGCGTGCGCCGAGGCCTGTCCGCGGGAAGCCGTGATCTACGGCACCCGCGTCGCGCTGCTCGCCGAAGCGAAACGACGCCTTGCGGCCTATCCCGATCGCTACGTTCCGAAGGTGTACGGAGAAAGCGAGGGCGGCGGTACGCAATGTCTCTACCTGTCGCACGTGCCCTTCGAAAAGCTCGGCCTGCCGACGCTGAGTGACTCGCCAACCCACGACCCGGTCCGCACTCTTCAGCACAGGATCAACAAGGGGTTCTTCGCGCCGGTCGCGCTCTATGGCGCGCTCGCCGTCGTGCTGTTCCGAAACCGCAAGGCAGGCGCGGCCGAGCGCGCATCCGAGGAGGCTCCATGAGCGTCGGGGCGGTTCCGGTCGGGGGCCGGATTCTGACGAAGCCCTTCAAGGCGCTTGCAGCCGTCGCCGCGGTCGGCTTTGCCGTCATCGCCCTCCGCTTTGCCGTCGGGCTCGGCGCGACGACGGCGATGAACGACGGGTACGCGTGGGGCCTGTGGATCGCCTACGACGTCGTGACGGGCACGGCGTTCGCGTGCGGCGGCTACGCGCTGGCTCTGCTCGTCTACATCATGAACAGGGGCCGGTACCACCCGCTGGTTCGCTCGGCGATCCTCACCAGCGCGATGGGCTACAGCATCGCGGGCTTTTCCGTGATGCTGGACATCGGACGCTGGTGGGGCGCCTGGAAGGTGCCGTTCTTCGTCTGGAGGTGGAACCCCAACTCTGTCCTGCTCGAAGTGGCACTGTGCATCATGGCGTACGTGGTCGTGGTCTGGATTGAGCTGTCGCCTGCGTTCTTCGAGCGCGGCCGCACCGCGGCACTACCGTGGGTGCGCCGGCTGTCGGAGCGCGCGCTCGTGATCCTCGATCGGGGGCTCATCTGGATCGTCGCGCTGGGGTTCCTGCTGCCCACGATGCACCAGTCATCGCTGGGATCGTTGATGCTCATCGCGGGTCCGCGCCTGCATCCGCTCTGGCAGACGCCGTTTCTTCCGTTGCTTTTCCTGATCTCCTGTCTGGGAATGGGCTTCGGCGCCGTGATCGTCGAATCGTCGATGGCGAGCCGATTCTTCGGGCGTCGGCCCCACACGCAGATGCTCGCGGGTCTCGCCGCGATCGTGGTCCCGATTCTTCTGGCGTTTGCCGCGATACGCTTCGGAGATCTGATGGCGCGCGGCGCGCTGCCTCTCCTGTTCGCGTTCGATCTTCGAAGCGTGCTGGCCCTGCTCGAGTTCGGTCTGGTCGTCGTCGCGGGCGCGATGCTGGTCACGCGGACGGCGCGTCATCGCGCCGGGACGCAGTTCCGGGCCGCGATGCTCCTGCTCGCCGCCGGCGCGCTCTATCGGTTCGACACTTATCTCGTGGCGTTCCAGCCGGGGCCCCAGTGGTCGTACTTCCCGAGCCTCGGTGAGATCGTCGTCACGGTCGGCCTGGTCGCGTTCGAGGTCCTCGTGTATCTGGTTCTCGTCAAGCAGTTCCCGATTCTCGGAGCCCAGCCGGCGCCGCCTCAGCGGCCGAGACCTTCGGGCATCGCTCGCGTTGAAAGGGCAGGGGTGACAGGATGAGCCGCCACATTACCGTCGATCCGATCACGCGCATCGAGGGCCACCTGCGCATCGACGTCGAGGTGGACGGCGGCGCCGTCACCAAGGCCTGGTCGTCGGGCCAGATGTTCCGTGGCATCGAGCGCATCCTCCTCGGCCGGGACCCGCGCGACGCGTGGCTGTTCACGCAACGGTTCTGCGGCGTGTGCACAACGGTGCACGCGATCACGTCGGTCCGCGCCGTCGAGAACGCCCTCGGCCTCGAGGTGCCGCTCAACGCTCAGTACATTCGCAACCTGATCGTCGCCGCGCACGCGATGCACGATCACATCGTGCATTTCTACCACCTGTCCGCGCTCGATTGGGTGGACGTCGTGTCGGCGCTCAAGGCGGACGTTGCGAAGGCCGCCGCGCTCGGAGAGAAACTGTCGCCCTGGCCCGGCAACAGCCGGCAGCAGCTCCAGGCGGTCAAGGATCGGCTGGCGGGCTTCGTCGCCGGCGGCCAGCTCGGAATCTTCGCGAACGGGTACTGGGGACATCCGGCCATGAAACTCGCGCCGGAGGTCAATCTGCTCGCGGTCGCGCACTACCTGGAGGCGCTCGAGTATCAGCGGAAAGTCAACCAGGTCGTTGCGCTGCTCGGCGGCAAGACTCCCAACATCCAGAATCTCGCGGTCGGCGGGGTCGCCAACGCCATCAACCTGGACAACCAGGCGACGCTGAACATGGAGAAGCTCTTCTACGTCAAGCAGCGGCTCGACGAGATCAAGAGCTTCATCGAGCAGGTGTACTTCGTCGACGTCTGCGCCGTCGGTGCGATGTATGCCGACTGGCTCGGGTACGGAAAAGGGGTGACCAACTACCTCGCGGTGCCCGACTTCCCGCTTGATACGAAGGGCACATCGTTCGACATGCCCGGCGGCACGATCATGAACGGCGACCTGAAGACGATCCGGGAGATCAAGCGCTTCGACGAGCCGTACTTCCGCGAGAACGTCAGCGAGAACATCGCGCACGCGTGGTATGCGGGCGACTGGACGCGCCACCCCTGGGACGAGGAGACGGTGCCGAAGTACACGGGCTACAAGCCGGATGGCAAGTACTCTTGGGTCAAGGCACCGCGGTTCGACGGCAAGGTGATGCAGGTCGGGCCGCTTGCCCAGGTGCTCGTGGCCTTCACGCTCGGGCACGAGCCGACCGTGAAATGGGCGACGAAGACACTCGAGACCGCGGGGACGATTGCCGGCGCCAAGCTTGGCCCCGAAGTACTTCACTCGACGCTCGGTCGTCACGCGGCACGGATGATCCGGACCGCGGTTATCTCGGAGCTGGCGACGCGACACTGGGAGCTCCTCGTCGAGAACATCGGCAAAGGGGACGTCGCCATCTTCAACAAGCCGGTCTTTCCGAAAGGGGAGCAGCGCGGCTTCGGCTTTCATGAGGCGCCGCGCGGCACGCTGTCGCATTGGATCGTCATCGAGGACGGAAAGATCGCGAACTACCAGGCGGTCGTCCCGTCGACGTGGAACGCGGGCCCGCGCGACGACAAGGGACAACCGGGACCATACGAGGCGTCGCTTGTCGGCAACCCAGTCGCGGATCCAGAACGGCCACTGGAGGTCCTCCGCACGATCCACTCGTTCGATCCGTGCCTGGCGTGCGCGATTCACACGGTGGATGTCGGGGGGAACGAGCTCGCGCGGGTACGAGCGCTGTAGGGCTGGGACTTTATGACCGGGGTGTGGGGCGGAGCCCCACGTTAGAGATGGACGTCCGCGTTATCGGACTGGGGAACGTGTTGATGGGCGATGACGGGTTTGGCCCGTACGTCATCAAGACGCTCGAGGCGCTCTATGAGTTTCCGGCGGACGTGTCCTTGATTGACGCGGGGACGCCGGGCCTCGATCTTTCGCCGTTTCTGATGGACGCGGACGTCGTCATCCTGATCGACGCCGTCAACGCCTCCGGCGATGCGGGATCCGTGCGGATATACGGCCGCGAAGATCTGATGCGGCCCGGCCTTCAGCCGCGACTCGGACCGCACGATCCCGCCCTTGCCGAGACGCTTCACGCACTGGACCTGGCTGGCGTCGGGCCGGAGGCGGTGCTGCTCGTCGGCGCGATTCCATCTCCCGTGACCACGGGCCCCGGCCTGAGCCATCCGATGCGACAGGCAGTCCCGAAGGCCGTCGAACGGGTGATCAACATGCTCGCCGTGCTCGGCTACCCCTCCGTGGCCAGGCCCAAGCCGCTCGAGCCGGACGTCTGGTGGGAGCGAAAACCGGCATCAACTCTTCACTAGTCGGGGCTCTGCCCCGAACGCCCGCTTGGCATAGGCCCGATAAAGTACGGCCTCATCATCTCATTATCCTCGTGCTCGACGATGTGGCAGTGCCAGACGAAGAGTCCCGGCACGTCGAAGCGCGCCCTGACGCGAGTCACCTCCCCGGGATAGGCGATGACCGTGTCTTTGAAGCCGGTCTCCCAGGCTTCCGGCGGCCGTGGCCGCCCGACCGGCCGGTTCGTGACCCGATTGAGCCGTTGTCGTTCCACGACCTGGAAATGGACTTCGTGGATGTGCATCGGGTGAGCGTCTTCTGTGAAGTTGTAGAGCTCCCACACCTCGGTCGCGCCTACAGCCGGGTTCTCTGTAATAGGTTCCCCCCACATCTTCTCGGTGGGCGTGCCGGTTGCGAGGTCAAACGTTCCCAGCAGCGCCTCGGCAGGTCCATCGAAGAACGCCGACGGTCGCTCGAGGAGCGCGAGCGGCCGCGCCGCGCCGCCGACGAGGGGCGTGATCGCGGGCAGCTGCAGGAACTGCGGAGGCGTGGTCGTGTCTGCACCCGTCGCCGCCACCACGCGGAACTCCATGACCTGGCCGGTGGCATCCGGGTCAGATGCTGGCGTAGGGAAGCCGCCGAAAGGCTCGTCGGGTCCCAGGTTGAGCAGCAGGAACGAGGTTCCGACGGGCACGTTGGTGAAGTCCACTATCACGTCGGCCCGCTCCGCCAGTCCCATCAAAAGCACGCCTCCCAGGCCGCCGACATCGAGATCATTGATGTGAACCGGCGCCGGCAGGAAGCCGCCTTCGTTGCCTATCTGCCAGATGTCGACCAGCGAGTGATCGAACTTCAGGACCAGGAAGCGCGAGTTACAGCCATTCAGGACCCGGAAGCGATAGCGGCGCTGCTCAACGTTGAGAAACGGCCACGTCCTGCCGTTGACGACAATGGTGTTCCCGAAGAACTCGGGGTTCCAGATCGGAGAGATGTCGGTGTCAGGGATGTACGGACCAGAGAAGCCATCGAAGAACGCGCGGCTATCGGGATAGAACAGTGAGCCGTCGGCGTTGAACGACCGGTCCTGGATCGCGATCGGGATTTCGCGGAAGGCCCCGAACGGGTTGGCGCCAACGCCAGGCGCGGGGCCGGGGAGCACGGCCGGCGTCCCGGATCGGCTGTCGAGCACTGCGTCATCGGGACCGCCGCGCAGGAGGTAGAAGCCCGCCGGTCCGGCGTAGACGTTGACGCGCGTCATGCCCAGCGTGTGGTCGTGGTACCAAAGCGTCGCCGCGCGCTGGTTGTTCGGATATTGAAAGCTGGCTGCGCCTGGAATCCACTGCGCGCCGAACGTCGCCTTTGCCTTGGCCTTGAAGTAGTCGTACCAGGTGCCCACGGTTGCGAAGCGGGAGGGAATGTTCGCCGCGTTCGGCAGGTACCAGGCCTCCGCAAACCCGTCGCTCTCGTCCCCTACGCCGGCAGCCCCGTGCAGATGGGTCACGATCGGCACCGGGCCCATGTAGGGACCGGGCGTGGCGCCAAAGGTGGGGCGTGAATCCCGACCGGTCACTCCTCCCGGCGGATTGGCCCAGTGAAGCGTTTGATCTACAGGTAGCAGGTGCGGCAGAAAGTTGCCGCTGCTGTCGATGAGCTCGTTCCTCCACTGCACGCGAACGGCCTTATTCCACCTCGCCTCGATGGTGAAGGCCGGATAGTTGAACGTGCCGGGGTGGTTGATCGAGCCGTAGCTCCACACTGTCGTGAGCGGCAGGCCAGGGGGCAGAATCTGCTGATCGAACTGCCGCACGGCGATCCTGTAGCTGTCCAGGTCCACCCCGAACGCGCCTGGCATTGCCGGCGGGATGACGAGCGGGCTCGCGTACTTCGTGATCAGGGTGGGATCCAAGGAGCCACCCGGGATCGCGGCGTACGCACGTGCGTTGAACTTCCACGGCACGAGCAACCCCGCTCCGGTCGCCGCGCCTAGTTTGAGTAGTTGTCGTCGGCTGATCATGGCGCGCTCTCCTTGCATCTACCTGCCAGTGGACAAGTCAACGGTGATCTGGGGCAGCAGGAAGGCAGCCGCAAGGGTCGTCGCCGGAACGGAATCGGCGGCACAGTGAGAGCAGACTGAGAATCAGTTAACGCATTCAGGGATCATTGCCGCTCGCCTCCATTCGAGCGTGATCCGCGGGGTGCTGCTCACCGAGTGCGGAAGGCAATCTTCCCGCCTGCAGCCGCGGCACGCAAAGTGACTGCCAATGCATATATGGCGACGTTGATTCGCCGAGAACGAGCGAGCCTGCCGGGATTCCGGCATGGCCCGGGTGCCCCACGCCACCCTCGCTGAATTCCCGCGGAATTCGGCTGGTATCCGCCTTGCCTCAAACGAAGCATGGCGTCGAAATCGGGCCCGTCCCTAGCAACGTCGAGGGGCCGCCGGATCGAGGTTCGCGGCATCGTTCAGGGCGTCGGATTCCGGCCCTGGGTGTACCGGCTGGCTCGCAACGCTCATGTCGCCGGTCGCGTTCTCAACCACGCCGCGGGGGTGACGATCGATGCCTTCGGGACGCCGGAGGAGCTCAGTGCATTCTGCGACGCGTTGAGGCACGAGCCGCCGCCCGCTGCGCGCATCGAGCAGCTCCGGTGGGATGACGCTCCGTTCGAGGAGACCTCCGGCTTCACGATCGTCGCGAGCCGCGAGGGTCCGGAGCGCGTCGTCTCCATTCCCGCGGACCTCGCGACCTGTTCGGCCTGCATGCGGGAGATTTTCGATCCCACCAACCGCCGCTTCCGCTATCCGTTCACGAACTGCACCGACTGCGGCCCGCGGTTCACGATCGCCCTGGACGTGCCATACGACCGTCCGAAAACGTCGATGGCGTCGTTTGTGATGTGCCCGGATTGCCAGCGCGAGTACGACGACCCGGCCGATCGACGGTTTCACGCGCAGCCCAACGCCTGTCCGGTGTGCGGACCGCGGCTGACCGCCGTCGACGCCAGAGCCGTGACGATGCACGTTGAGGATCCAATCGATCTCGCGGCGCAGGCGATTGACAAGGGATTGATCGTCGCGCTGAAAGGCATTGGCGGGTTCCACCTGGCCTGTGACGCGACGTCGTCCCGCGCGGTGGCTCGGCTGCGCGAGCACAAGCGGCGCGACGAGAAGCCATTTGCCGTAATGGTCCGGGATCTCGACGCCGCCGAACAAATCGCGGCCCTCACCGACGCCGACCGAACGCTCATGACCTCGGCCGCGCGTCCGATCGTCCTCGTCGAGCGTCGCGTCGAATCCGGTCTGGCACCGGAGGTGGCGCCGTACAACACATTCGTGGGCCTGATGCTGCCGTACACGCCGCTGCATCATCTTCTGCTCGCCGACGCGGACCGCCCGCTGATCATGACGTCTGGCAATCTGGCCGAGGAACCAATCGCATATCGCAACGGCGAAGCCCTCGATCGGCTGTCGCGCGTCGCCGACCTGTTCCTCCTTCACGATCGCCCGATCGTGACCCGCTGCGACGATTCAGTCGCGCGTGTGACGGCGGGGCGTCCAATCCTGTTTCGCCGCTCGCGTGGGTACGTTCCGCGCGCCCTCCCGCTCGCGCGGCCGCTTGAGGTGCCCGTGCTCGGATGCGGCGCGCTGCTCAAGAACACGTTCTGCCTGGGGCGCGGCGCCGAGGCCTGGCTCGGGCCCCACATCGGCGATCTCGAGAATATCGAAACGTACCGATCGTTCGAAGACTCGATCGAGCGGATGGAACGATTTCTCGGTATCGCGCCGGAGATCATCGCGCACGACTTGCACCCGGAGTACCTGTCGACGCAGTACGCGAGGAGCCGTCCCGAAGCGATCAAGGTCGGTGTGCAGCATCACCATGCCCATGTTGCGAGCGCGATGGCCGAGCACAAGCTTTCCGGCCCGGTGTTTGGCGTCGCCTACGACGGGACCGGATATGGTCTTGACGGCTCCGCTTGGGGAGGCGAGCTGCTGCTGGCCGAGTACGACCGTTTCGAGCGGCTCGCGACCTTCCGCGCAATTCGGCTGGCCGGCGGCGACGTCGCGATCCGGGAGCCCTGGCGCATCGCTCTCGCGCTCCTCGATGACGCGTTCGACGGCGGCGCGCCAATCGAGGCGCTCGCGTTGTTCCGCGACGTCGCGCCCGAGTCGCTCCGCGTCGTCCGGCGCATGCTGACGAGTGGGATGCAGTTGCCGCTCGCGCACGGCGTCGGCCGGTACTTCGACGCGTTCGGCGCGATCGTCCTGAAACGCCCGCGGTCGCGGTTCGAGGGGCAGGTGGCGCTCGAGCTGAACATGGCGGCTCGACCCGCCGAGCGGGGCGCGTATCCCTACGCCATCAATTACGACAGCTCTCCCTGGGTTGTGGATCTCCGCGAAGGCATACGCGCCGCGGCGATTGAGATGATGAACGGCGAAGATGCCGGAACGCTCGCCGCCCGGTTTCACAACACGATCTGTGCTGCCACGCTGGCGCTGCTGCATGAGGCACGCCGCGCGCACGGCCGCCTGCCCGTGGTGCTGACCGGCGGCTGCTTTCAGAATGCGCGGCTCACCGAGACGCTGCTGGACGCCGGGCGCGAGCTCGCGATTTACGCGCCGGGGGAAGTCCCGCCGGGCGACGGGGGAATCGCCCTCGGCCAGGCACTCGTGGCAGATGCAATCGCGTCAGGTCGAAGGACCTAAGGGGGAAATTCAAATGTGTCTCGGGGTGCCGGGGAGAATCGTAATCGTTGAGGGCCAGATCGCGACGGTCGACTTCTGGGGCATCCAGCGCCAGGTCCGGCTCGAACTCGTCGATCAGCCGGTGGCGCCGGGCGATTACATCCTTAACCATGTCGGCTTCGCGATCCGGCGCATCCCCGAGGAAGACATCGAGGGCACTCTGGCGTTGTACGAGGAGTTGCTGCGCGAGCCGGAGCAGGCGGGTGATCTGATGGGTGCCGACGTGCGAAGTGAACTGGACGGGACCAGGGGCTCGACGGGAGAGCCCTGACAATGCTGACTGCTGAATGTGGATTGCTGAGCGTGCGCGAGCTGAAGTTCCGCGACCCGCGGCGCGCCGTCGCGCTCGTGGGTGCGATGCGCCGGACGCTCGACGCGATCGGGCGCGCGCCAGTGTCGGTCATGCACGTCTGCGGCAGCCACGAGCAGGCGATTGCGCGGTTCGGATTGCGGTCGATCCTTCCGCCGGCGCTCGACGTCTTCATGGGTCCCGGTTGTCCCGTTTGCGTGACCGACCTGCCCGAGGTGGACGAGGCAGTCGCACTCGCGAAGCAGGGCGTCCGCATCGCCACTTACGGTGACATGCTGAAGGTGCGCGGCTCGTCCCGGTCGCTCGCCGACGCGCGCGCCGAGGGAGCGGCAGTCGACATCGTTTACAGCGTGTCACAGGCCGTCGAGCTGGCGCGGCGGAGCCGGGAGGAGGTCGTGTTCTTCGCGACCGGCTTCGAGACGACTGCCGTCGCCACGGCGGCGGTGATCCTCGGCGAGCTGCCGTCCAACCTCACCGTCCTCTCCGCACACAAGTACATCCCGCCGGTCATGGAGATCGTCGCCGAGATGCCCGATACGCGTGTGGAGGGCTTCCTCGCCGCCGGCCACGCCGCGACGATCACCGGCTGGGGCATCTTCGAGCCGTTCGTCGCCCGGCACCGGTTGCCCGTCGTCGTGGCCGGCTTCGAGCCGCTGGACATCCTCGCGGGGCTCGCCCGGCTCGTCGAGCTCGTGCGCGACGGCGAACCGCGCGTCGTCAACATGTTCCCGCGCTGCGTTACCAAGGCGGGAAATCTGCGGGCGCAGGAGCAGCTCTGGCGCGTCTTTCGTCCCGCCGGCGGGAACTGGCGCGGGATCGCGCACGTGCCGAACGGCAACCTCCGGCTGCGCGACGAATGGGCGCACATCGATGCGCGACGGCGGCACCGGATTGACGTGGCCTCGCTCTGGGACGAGGCGCCGCCGGCGCTCGTCCAGCACTGCATCTGCGGCGACATCATGGCGGGCATCGCGTCGCCAGCCCACTGCCGCCTGTTCGGCAAAGAGTGTGGCCCTGATGCACCGGTCGGCGCCTGCATGGTGAGCAGCGAAGGCACCTGCCGGATCTGGCTGCAGTATGGCGGCCGGCCCGAGGCCGCGCTCCGTGAATCGGCCACAGGCGGATCGTCATGACCACCGCGCTCCCGCTCGCCGATCGCGTGACGCTCAAGCATGGGGCCGGCGGCCGCGCGATGCGGCGCCTCATCGAAGAGGTCTTCCTCGACACCGCACCGCCGCGCGACCCGCGCGTGCTCATCGGCCCGTGCGCGATGGATGACGGCGCGGCGCTCAAGCTGGGCGACGAGTGGCTGGTGGTAACGACGGACTCACACGTCGTCCAACCAATCTTCTTCCCTGGCGGGGACATCGGCCGGCTCGCCATCTCAGGCACGGTGAACGACCTCGCCGTGATGGGGGCGACCGAGGTGCTGGCGTTGACATGTGCCGTCGTCATCGAGGAAGGGTTCGCGCGCGCGGATCTCGCGCGCGTCCGCGACTCGATGCGCTCCGCGTGCATCGAAGCGGGCGCCGACATCCTCACGGGCGACACGAAGGTGATGGGACGCGGTGAGATTGACGGTTTGATCCTGAACACGACCGGTATCGGCCTCGCCGGGCGAGTGGTGTCGGACGCAGGGCTGAAGCCCGATGACGTGCTGATCGTGACCGGGACGATCGGCGATCACGGGCTCGCGGTCATGGCCGCGCGGCATGACCTGGGATTCGAAGCGGCGCTCCGCTCCGACGTGGCGCCCATCAACGGCCTCGTCCGCGCCGCCCTCGAGGCCGGCGGGGACGAGGTCGTGGCCATGAAGGATCCCACGCGCGGCGGCCTCGCGAGCACGCTGCACGAGATGGCGGTGAAAAGCGGCGTCAGCATCGTCATCGACGAAGCCCGGATCCCGATCGCCCCCGAGGTCAGGGCCGCGGTGGAGGTCCTGGGAATCGATCCGTTGTACGTCGCAAACGAAGGGAAAGCGGTCATCGGCGTTCGCGCCGATGCCGCCGAACGCGTGCTGACTGCTCTGCGCGGACATCCCCACGGCAGGTATGCGGCCGCCATCGGGACGTGCCGTGCGGAGCGGCCCGGCACGCTCGTGCTCGACACCGGCTTCGGCCGCCGACTGGTTCCGGAGCCGGAAGGGGAGCCGCTGCCGCGGATTTGTTGAGGGGGGTTGAATATGTCGCACATTCGCGTCGAACGCGCCGGGGCGGTGGGGACCATCACGATCGATCGCACCGCCCGCTTCAACTCGCTCGACGTCGCGACCGCGCAAGATCTCAGGCGCGCTGCGCTCCAGATGGCGCGGGACACGACCATTCGCACCGTCGTCCTTACGGGCGCCGGCGGGGTCTTCTGCAGCGGCGCCGATCTCAAGTACATCCGCGGCGGTGGACATGATGCCGAACTGCGATATCTCACACCGGAGGCACGGGTCGTGCCGCGCGGCTATGGAGAGGTCTTCAAGCAGATTCTCGAGTACCTGCACAGCACGATCTCGGAGATCCGGCGCGCGCCGAAGCCGTTCGTCGCCGCCGTCGACGGCATCGCCGCGGCCGGCGGCTTCGGTCTCGCGATGGCGTGCGACATCGTCGTGGCTTCTGAGCGGGCGGCTTTCGAGTGGGCGTATTCGCGAACCGGGCTGACGGGCGCGGAGAGCTCGACATTCCTCCTGCCGCGTCTCATCGGGCTGCGCCGAGCGCTGGAGCTGATGCTGCTCAACCCGCGTCTGGAAGTGCACCGCGCGCGCGACATCGGCCTGGTCACGAGAGTGTTCAGGACCGTCGAGTTCGAAAGCCGCGTCCGCGAGCTCGCGGAGAGGCTCGCTGCGGGTCCGACGGCCGCGTATGCAATCGCGAAAGGTCTGATCAACCAGGCGGCCGGTATCGACCGGCTCGATCAGCATCTCGACCGGGAGCTCGACGAACTGGCGCGGATCGCGGACTCGCCGGCGTTCGCGGAGGGGCTGAGCGCGTTCGTGGAAAAGCGGGAACCGACCTTTGCACTGTAGGCATTGAGCATTGGGCATTCGGCATTAGGGCATCGGGCGAACGACATGCACGAGTATTCGATCGTTCAGTCCCTCGTCGATCGCGTGGAGCGGGAGGTCCGCACGCACGCGGCGTCGGGCGTACGGCGGATCAGAATCGGAATCGGCGATTTATCCGGCGTGGAGCGCGAGCTCCTGCAGACGGCGTACGACGTGTTCCGAACGGGCACGGTGTGCGCGGACGCGGAGCTGGAGATCGAGCGCATCGAAGCGCGGTGGGAATGCAGGCGGTGCGGCGCGCCGATCGCACGTGGCGAACGGCTCACCTGCGCAGCGTGCGGCGAGCCGGGCCGGCTGATTCAGGGAGACGAAATTCTGCTCGAGCGCCTCGAGCTGGAGGTGGCGTGATGTGCGGGACATGCGGATGCGGCGACCATTCGGCGCGGCCCGTCGACATCGGCGAGCGGATCCTCGTCGACAACGATCGTCAGGCGCGTCACAACCGGGAGCATTTCGCCGAGCGTGGCGTGCTGGCGGTCAACGTCATGGGCTCGCCCGGGTCGGGCAAGACCGCGCTCCTCGAGGCGACGGCTCGTGCGCTGAACGGCCGGCTTCGGATCGGGGCGCTCGCCGGGGATCTCGAAACGGCGCGCGATGCCGAGCGGCTCGAGGCTGTCGGGGTCCCGTCCCTGGCAATCACCACGGGAATGGCCTGCCATCTCGACGCCGCGATGGTGCACAAGGCGCTGCATCAGTTCCCGTGGGCCGACCTCGACATCCTGTTCATCGAGAACGTCGGCAACCTCGTCTGCCCGGCGGTGTACGACCTCGGTCAAGCCGTCAACGTGGTGGTGCTCTCGGTGACCGAGGGCGAGGACAAGCCGCTGAAGTATCCCGTGATGTTCCGCAAGGCGGACCTCGTCCTGCTGTCGAAGTGCGATCTCATGCGGCACCTGCCGGCGTTGCGCACAGACATGATCGCCGACGCCCTTGAGCGGGTGATGCCGGCGCCGGCACTGTTGAGCGTATCGCAGGACGGCCTCGGCATCGACTTGTGGATTCGGCAGCTCGACGAATGGCGGAGTGCGGCTCGCGTGCGAGAGACGGTTCATGTCTGAGACGCTCTTTCCAGTCCTCCTGCTCACGGCGCTGACCGTCGGCGGGCTCCATGCGCTCGCGCCGGATCACTGGGTGCCGTTTGCCGCCCTCGCGCGGGCGAGAGGCTGGAGCCCTGGCCAGACGGCACGCCTCATCGCGCTCTGCGGCACCGGCCACGTCGGCGTGTCCGTGACGCTCGGCCTGCTGGCGCTGCGGTTCGGTGGATCGCTGCTCGAGGCCTTCGGCCGCCGTCTCGAGTCGATTTCAGGCGTGCTCCTCATCACCTTCGGACTCGTTTATGCACTCTGGGGATTGCGGCGAGTCGCACACGCAAGGCTCCACGGGCACGGACACCATCATCACCATCACGATGTCGGTGGATTCCACGTTCATGTGAACGGCGAGACGTATGGCGCCCCGGGGCATGATCACGAGATCGAGCGGAGCGCCTCGCGCATGACGGCCTGGTCGCTGTTCACGCTCTTCTCAGTCGACCCGTGCGTCGCGGTCATTCCCTTGCTGCTCGCCGCGGCCCCGCTCGGCGCTGCACGCACGATCCTAACCGTCCTCACGTACGAAGCGGCGATGCTGGCGACGATGATGGCGCTGGCGCTGCCGGCACGCGCGGCGGTCAACGCTGTCCATGGACCGCGATGGATCGCTGCCTACGCCGATGCCGCCGCGGGCGCCGCGATCGTGGTCGTGGGCGTTGTCGTCGGTCTGGCTGAATGGTAGGGACGCCATGCCCCTGAACCCTTGTGAGCTCGAGATCGATCTGTTCTGCCGCGGGCTCCGCATTCCTTCCAGCGTGCCGATCGACGGCGGACGCGGCATCGCGTCCATGCGCGCCGGGCTCGGTTCGGGTCTCGAGTTGAAGATCCCGACCGAGAGTTGGATCAAGCCCGCGATTTGGATGAACGCACCGGTCGTCGAGTCGTTCGTGGCGGCGTCACCCTTCGTCCTGGAGGGATCGCGGGACGAGGGCTACTGCGTCGCGGACGTGCGGGACGGCCACCGTTATCCCATCGAGATTCCGCTCCGGCCGGCCTGGTACGAGCGCACGACGTCTCGTGGCGTGCCGATGGGGCGCGTCGGAACGCTCCAGGGGACGTATCTGGGCATCTACGTGAGCCCGGTATGCGCCTTCTGGACGCGCACCCCCGCGGTCAACTGTCGATTCTGCACGACGGGGCGAAACGTCGGCAGCGCCGAGGTGGCGCACAAGACGGTCGCCGACGTCGTCGAGACGTGCCGGGCCGCGAAAGAAGAGTCCGGCGTGACGTTCGTGCACCTGAACGGCGGGTTTCAGGGAACAGGCGGCTTTGAGCGCATCGCGCCCTACGTCGAGGCGATCAAGGAGCAAGTGGGCCTTCTGGTCGGGGTCCAGCTCGCGCCGGAGCGGGAGATTCACAACTACGACCGCGCGATTGCTGCTGGGGCGGACCACCTGTCGTTCTGTCTCGAGTTCTACGATCCGTTCTGGTTCAGGGACATCTGCCCGGGGAAGGCGGAGGTCCTGGGGCAGCGCCTGTTCCTCGACTCCATCAAGTACTGCGCAAGCCAAATGCCGCGCGGCGCCGTTTCCGGCGAGATCATCGCCGGGTTGGAGCCGATCGCCTCCACGCTCAGGGCGATCGACCACATCACGATAATGGGAGCCTTTCCAACCGTCTGTATCTTCCGCCCGACACTGGGATCGGCGATGGCTGACTGGCCGCCTCCCGACGCCGAAGACATGCGGACAGTGATGCGCGCCGTCTACGACACCTGCCGCCGCTATCGCATCCCGATCGGCGCGGCGCCGAACATCGAGGTCAGCCTCGTCGTCACCCCGGACGACACGGCGTTTCTCTCAATGCGGACTCCATCCTTTTACATGTACGAGGTCTGGCGGCGCATGGTCCGGCTTCTCGCCAGGCCCGCCTTCAAGGCCAGGATGCGGCCGCGGCATCCCTCGGCAGTGCCGGTCGGTCGGGCGTCATGAGTCCCCTGCTGCGCGT
This sequence comes from Vicinamibacterales bacterium, assembly GCA_036257535.1. Classification (GTDB taxonomy): domain Bacteria; phylum Acidobacteriota; class Vicinamibacteria; order Vicinamibacterales; family 2-12-FULL-66-21; genus DATAEE01. The sequence continues at coordinate 17,457 of DATAFJ010000158.1, forward strand.
GCTCCTGGGCGTGCTGGCGCTCGGCGTTACCGGGCTTGGCACGGAGCAGGCTCCAGCGCTTCGGTCACCGGTCGAGTTGGCCCTGACCCCGTACGTACGCAGCCTGCGGACGATCGCCGTGTCGGCCGGAGGCGAGACAGGCGCCTTCTTGCTCGATACCGGTGGAGGCCTGACGGTTCTGACGCCTCAGGCAGCCCGCGGCGTGGGGTGCGCACCTTTCGGCCGCGTCACGGGCTTCCGGAGCTCCGGCGAACGCATCGACTTTCCACGATGTGGTCCGGTGACCTTGAGGCTGGGAGCGCATAGCGTTCGAACCGAGTCCGCCATTCTGGATCTCGCGCCGCTGCTCGGAGACGCGCCTGCTGTTGCAGGCATCGTCTCGCTGGACACGTTGCGGGGCGCCGCGTTCACCCTGGACCTCTCGGCGAATCGACTGATCCTCGAGACGCCAACCAGCCTGGCGCGTCGGGTCAAAAGCCTTCCGGAGCTGTCCATTCGCACGAGCCGGCAGGCGGGCGGCGCCGCGCTCGACCTCTTTTTGGAGGCACGCGCGAACCCAGGATCAATCTGGCTTGAGCTCGACTCCGGCAACGCAGGACCCGTCCTGCTCAGTCCGCACGCGATCACCCAGCTTGGACTGGTTCTCTCCCCCGACCAACCGCAGAGTGTGATTCTCGACATGCCCGGATTGGGCACGTTACCGCTGGGTGCCGTCGTGAAGGACCTGATCTATGACGGGCTGCTCAACGTGGCTTTTCTCGAGTCGATCATACTCACGGTCGACTTGTCGTCCGAGCGGGCCTGGGCCGTACGCCGGAAGTAAACGTGGAGGAGCATGCAATGGACAAGCGCGCGTTGATAGAGCGCCTGAACCACGATCTCGCGGGAGAGTTCGGTGCAGTCATCCAGTACGTGACCTATGCGGCGAAGGCGACGGGACCCTACCGTCCCCAGCTCGCACAGTTCTTCCTGGCCGAGGTCGCCGACGAACAGCTTCACGCTCAGTTTCTCGCCAACAAGATCGTGGCTCTGGGTGGCGAGCCGACGACAACCGCGCGGCCCGTTCCCGCGGCACGAACCAATCGCGCGATGCTCGAGGCGGTCCTGGCGGCCGAGAAGCAGGCGACCGCGGACTACACCGAGCGGGCGAAGGAGGCCGAGGCTTTCGGCGACAAAGGGCTGGCTGTCCAGCTCGAGGACATGGTGCGCGACGAGAGCGGGCACTCGGAGGAGACCGAGCGCATCCTGCGCGACTGGCCCGTCTGACGGACGAAACACGAAGCACGAAGGACCAAGGACCAAGGACCAAGGACGTGGGAGGGTTGTTGTATGACTCGAACAGTCGGCCGGTGTTTCTGGGCGTTGCCGACGCTCTCGCTGCCGGGACCCGAGTGGATGGCGTTCACCGATGCGGAGTGGAGCTGTTCCGCCGATCCCGAGCCTCGGATCCTCGATGACGCGCGCGTGTGCCGCACGTGCAGCCGCTGGGTGGAGCGCGACGCGGCTCGGGAGTCAGCGGGCGGGTGCCATCGCGTCACGCGGAGGTGAGCCGGTCCGCCGGACGAAGAGGCTGTGCAGGATGCGATCGAGTCCTGCGAACCGGCCGCTCCCCGTGACGAGAATGACCGCGAGCGCCGAGAGCTCCACCAGGTTCTTGTTGACGATCAGATAGCTGCCTTCGCTAGGGATGGAGTAGAAGTAGCCGACGAAAGGGGGAGTCGCAAGGTAGAACAGGAGGATGAACGCCATCCCGGCGAGGCTCGCCAGGCGCGTGAACAGTCCGAGTATCAGAAAGGCGCCGACCAGGGTGAGCCCCCACATCGTGACGTTGTCCGCGTTGGCGAGCAGGTTCGGCTGGCTCGCCAGCCAACGGAAGAAATCGGACAACGGTCCCCGCGCCTGCCTCAGATATCCAACCGCCGACCACGACGGCGACGTCAGCTTCGCGATCCCCTCATAGAGGAAGTGCCAGCCGACGAAGATGCGCATCAACGTGATGGCAATGAGCGCGCGGCGGGAGAGCGTTCCGTTGTCCATTCGGCTCTCCCCTAAATCTTGAAGTCCGCGGCATTGAACGACAGCCGTGATTTCGCCTCGATTGCCTCGTTGACCTTGAGCACGGCGACGGCCGTCTCGTACGCGATCTCGGCCGGGCAGTTCAGTTTCGCCTTGCCCCGCACCGTGTCGAAGAAGTTCTGCAGATGCGGCTGGTGGTAGGGATCGCGCAGCGAGACCGGAACCGTGTGCCGATCGGGAGCAACCGACTCGCGCACGTCCGCGATCGCGGGTGCTTCGCTCGTCGTCGTGGTCTCCTGGATCTGCGGCGCGCTGATGTAGCCCTTCTGGACCCACTCGTCCCATGCGGGCGCGTTGGGGTCGCGGTACAGTTGCCCGGCGTAGTTCACCTCTGACTCCGAGATCAACAGCGTCCCCTGATCGCCCATGAAGTTCTCGAAGTAGCCCTGGCTGCCATTGGTCGTCTGCGTCTGGTAGTACGCCTTGGCCGGGCCATGCGGAGTCTCGTAGTCGTAAACGACCATGACCGTATCGTACCACTCGTGATTCTTCGGATCGTAGTACAGGAGCCCGCCGCTCGCCGTGACGTACGACGGGTTCGCGCCGAGGAACCAGCTGTAGATGTCGATCTGGTGCGAGCCGAGATCGACGATCGGGCCGCCGCCCAGACCCTTGTACCAGCGCCAGTTGCGGAACTGGTGCATGTCCTTGAAGCCGTACTTCTTGAGCCGATCCGCGGGAATCGCATACCGGTCCGGCGCCCCGAGATCCGGCGTGACCGCCCGGTTCCACTGCCCGTTGACGGTGACGATGCGGCCGAGGAGCTTCGCCTCGCTTAGCAGCTTGTCGTAGCAGTGCAGGTAGCGCGGGTTGGACCGGCGCTGGTGGCCGATCTGCAGGAGCTTGCCGGTCTCGCGCGCGGCCAGCACCATGTTCCGCGCCCCCTCGAGCGTGTTCGACATCTCCTTCTCGCAGTACACGTGCTTGCCGGCCTTGAGGCAGTCGATCGCGTGCCGTTCGTGCCAGAAGTCGGGCGTCGCAACGATGACCGCGTCGAGCTCCTTCTCCTTGTCGAGCATCTCGCGGTAGTCCTCGTAGCCATTCGGCTCGTGCTTGTATCGCTTCAGGCTGTTGACGACACGCCGCTGGTTGTACTCGGCCCAGATGTCGCAGACGGCGCGGAAGCGCAGCCCGGGGATGCGAAGCATGGCGTCGATCAGAATCTGCCCCTGGGCACCGGCGCCGAGGAGCGCGACGTTGATGACCTGCAGGTCTGCGGGAGCCGTCGGCGCCGCGGCCGCTTCGGCCGCCTTGGTCTCCTGGAAGTCGCGCTGCCTGTTCCAGGCGTAGCCGAAGAGCCCCAGCGCGGGAACGGTGGACAGGCCCATCAGCACGTCGCGCCGGTCCAGCTTTCTCGGTCCTTTGGTCTTGTTGTCCTCGCCCGCCATGACGATCTCCTTGAAAGACCGGCGCTCCGGCCTTGTTTCAATCTATGCCGCCGACCCGCCGATGTGAAGCAGGTGCGTTTCCAGGAGCCACGCCTCAAGCCCCGGCGTGCGTTCGCACAGCTCCCGGATTTCCTCGAGGCTCAGCAGCATGAACGCCGTCGTCAGCGCGTCGGTGACCGCGCCGGCGGCGGCGCGGTGCGCGGCGCCGGACCCTTCGGCCACCCGCGGCCTGGGAACGGAGACCCACGCGGCGATGCGGCCGCCGGCCGGTTGGCCGGTGCGCGGGTCCACGATATGGTCGCCCTTGCGCAATCCCGAGGCGCCCAGTGCTTTCTGCCGCACCGAGAGGCGGGCCAGCACCCGCGACGGAGCCGCGGGATCGCTCAAGGTCAGCGGCCAGCCGTCGCGGTCTTCGGGTGCATCCAGCGCGAGAACGGAGCTGAAGCCGCCGTGGACCAGCGCCACCTGGATTCCCCACTCCTCGAGCAGCTCCGCCATGAGATCGACGGCGTATCCCTTGCCGATTCCGCCGAGATCGATCCGGACGTCGTCGGTCGTGGCTCGAACCATGAAGTCGCCGGCGTCGAGCTCGAGCGACGGGAGTCCCGTGCCAATCGCGATGTCGAAGGCGCCGTGCGTGAGCTCGAGCATGTGACGCGCGATCACGAGACATTCGAGCGTCGTCGGGCTCACCCGCGTGCTCTCGCCCGCCGCCAGGCGATTAATGCGAGTGATGTCGCTGTTCGGGACGAAGCGGCTCAGCTCCCGCTCGAGGCGGTCCGTGAGATCGAAAGCGGCCTGTGCCGCCTGCGCGGCGTACCCCTTGTCGGGGTGTACCGCGTAGACCTCGAAGACGGTCGCCATCGCCTCGTGCGAGAATCGGCGCACGTCGCCGAGCTCGCGGGGTCTCTCGATTGCGAGGCAGCTGTCGGCGGCTTCCTGCACGTCGAGCGCGTCCCTAGGTCAGCGTCCAGCCCTGGCGGTAATTGTGCTGGATGAACTGATCGGCGTCTGGCACGTTGGTGACCTTCAAGCTCGGCGCATCCCACAGGAGCCGCGTGCCCGGGTAGCGCAGCGCTACGTTGCCGAGCAGCACCGATTCGGTGAACGGCCCGGCGTAGTCGAAGTGCGAGACCGCCTGGCCCTTCTGCCTGATCGCGTCCAGCCAGTTCTTCTCGTGGCCCGGCCGGCCCTCGGGAACGCGCGGCAGGGTCTTCGGCGGACGCGGGTTGAAGGCGGCCATCGCGGACTCGGGAATGAGGCGCGGGCTCTCCGAGTACGTCTCGCACCACATCTTGCCCTTATCGCCGACGAATATCGTGCCGGACTCCGGCATCCTCCGCTCCGGCTCGAGATCCTCGGGCCGCTCGGGGAGGATTCCGCCGTCGTACCAGTGCAGCTTGACGGGCGGCATGTTGTCGCGCGCCGGGAACGACAGGTGGATGATCGCGGCGGGTGGGTAACTGTCGTTGTACTCCACGCGCTTGCCGAAGCCGCGCTCCCCCGGCGCAGGCGGCAGGAAGTTGTAGGCGAGCGTCGCAACGACGCTGTCGGGCGAGCCGAGCTTCAGGACCGTGTAGGACGCGTCCATGACGTGGCACGCCATGTCCCCCATGGCGCCGGCGCCGAAGTCCTGCCACGCCCGCCAGCCGAACGGGTGGTACGTCGGATGGTAGGAACGCATTGGCGCCGGTCCGATCCAGAGATCCCAGTCCAACCCTGGCGGCGGCGCGGGCGTCTCGGTCGGTCGCGGCATGCCCTGCGGCCAGATCGGCCGGTTGGTCCAGCAGTGCACTTCCCGCACCTGGCCGATTGCGCCCGCGGCGAACCATTCCTGCATGAGCCGCAGGCCCTCTTCGGAGTGACCCTGGTTGCCCATCTGCGTCACGACCTTGTACTTGCGCGCCGCTTCGGTCAGCGCACGCGCTTCGCTGATCGTGCGCGTCAGCGGCTTCTGCACGTACACGTGCTTGCCGAGCTGCATCGCCGCCATCGCGATCACGGCGTGCGCGTGATCGGGCGTGGCGACGACGACGGCGTCGATGTCCTTCTGCTTCTCGAACATCACGCGGTAGTCCTTGTACCGCGCCGCCTTCGGCGCCTTCTCGAGCGTCCCGCGCCGCGCTATCGCAGCGTTGGCCGCCTCGCTCTCGTCGCAGTCGCACAGCGCGACGATGTTGTCGGACTTCACGATGTTTTCCATGTTCGACGTGCCCATCCCGTGCGCGAACCCGACGATGGCGACGTTGACGGTGTCGCTCGGCGCCTGGAAGCTGGGGCCGCCGAGCACATGGCGTGGCACGATCGTGACGCCGGCCGCTGCGGCGGCAGTGCTCATGAACGTGCGGCGGGACACTACGCTGGGCGATTCTTTCTTGTTGGTCACCGTATGCTCTCCTGCGCCAGTCCGATCTCGTGGAGCGGCTGATTGACGACGGCCGACCGCGCGCCGTCCGGCGAACGATGCGCGATACGCTCCCGCCAAATGTACCAGAGGTCTGCCATCGCGCGAGCGAAGTCGTACCAGCGCAGCTTCGACCCGGGTTTGTCGTGCCACGCTGGCAGGACGAGCTCGTAGAGGCGGTCGCGCCGGGCAGCCTCGCCGGGCCCGACCGGCAGCCGCAGGTACCGGGCGATGAGCTCGACGTCGAAGATCCACTCGCTGTGGAAGGGGGTGTCAAAAAGAGTGGCTGTCGCGGCGTTCACGCGCAGCATCTTAGCGCCGCACTGGGTGTCGTAGACAGGGAGGTCGAGCGCGATCGACACCGCCGTGGCGAACACGCGGCCAGAATAATGGCGCGTGGGTTTGCGCCTGACGTCGCGGCCCATCAGCTTCACGCGCGCGCCGAGAGCGAACTCGACCGTGGGACGGTCGCGAAGCACGGCCAGGAAGTCGTCGATCGCCCGCAGCGGCGTCGCCAGATCGGCATCGATGAAACCGACGAGTGCGGCGCGCTGCGCGATTCCGGCGAGCATGCCGGCACGGACCGCCTCCCCCTTGCCCCGGCGCGGGGAGTGCCGGAGGACTGTCACAGGCCCGGGCGCCGCCGCCCGGATGCGCTCGAGGATCTCTGTCGTCCCGTCCACGCTCCCGTCATCGACGAGCACCAGGTGCGCGCTGGGATGCGTGTCGATGAACTGCAGGAAAGCGGCGGGCTCGAGGCGCGCCGCCTCGTTGTAGCAGGGCACGACCAGCGCCAGTTCCGGGGCCGTCATGGCGGCTTCGTCGCCCGCCACAGTGCCACAGGCGGCGTCTGCGCGGCAAGAAACCGGTCCCACAGTCCGCGCTCGACGTAGAGCGTCAGGAGCACCTCGGGCCTCAATCCGTAGAACTCCGACATGTACCGCTCTCCAAGAGCGCCGTCCACGGCCGCCGCATTGTCCGACGAGCTGACGACCACCGGCGGCCGCATGGCGAGCGCATCGCCGGGAGCCGTCCAGTAGCCGACGTGCGGCATGGTCCGGAGATACCACGGAAGCGGCCACTGCTCGTGCGGCGACGCGATCACCGCGACGAGCATGCGGTCGCCGTCGGGGTGCAGGGCGGCGAGTTGACGGATGCGCGTAGCCATCCGGACGGCATCCGGGACCGTTTGCGCATACACGTACGGATTACGGGGATCGGACGCGTAAGTGATCGAAGCGCGCCACGCCTGCCACCCGAGATGCGCCAGGCCGGCCGCGAACACGCCGACGATCACGGCGCGCAGCGCGCGCGACGGTGTGGCATGGAGCAGCGTCGAGAATCCGAATCCAGTAACCACGATCGTCAAGACGTAAAACGGCACGAGGTTCCATGGAGTCTTGTACGGAATGGCGGAGAAGATCGCGGCCGCGATGATCGCATTGCAGGTCAGGTACCGCGGCCAGAACGTGCGATCCACGCGCCAGGCCGCCACCGCGCCGACGATCGCCAGCGCCAGGATGAGGCCTTCGCTCCATCGGAGGCCGCCCGACGAGGAGTACGTGAGGAGCCCGACGTAGTAGTGCCACGGGTGGGCGTGGTCGGCCGGATCGACGCCGCGATCGAAGTAGGTGCCGGCGGCGCGAAACGGATCGAGGATGGCTCCGGGCGAGGTGAAAAAGGACGAATAGAACAGCGCGGCGACGATCGCGGCAACCGCCAGGCCGACGAGGAGCGGAATCGCCCATCGCTCGCCGGTCCGTCGATTCTGTTGCCGTGCCGTTCTCAGCGACCACACTGAGATCGCGCACGACGCCAGCGCAGTGGGGAGAATGATGACCGACGTCTCTTTCGTCGCAATCGCCAGGCCCGCCGCGAGGCCCGCCAAAGCGGACCAGGCGATTCCGCCGCCTGTCGCGAATCGCCCGATGGCGATCACGAACGCGAGCGTGAAACAGGCGAACATCGACTCCTGGATGAACATCCGCGAGTAGAAGACCATCGCGGGCGAGAGCGCCAGGAGCCACGCGCTGGCGCTCACCACCGTCGGTCCGATTCCTGACGACAGCAGCGGGAGGAGCAGGATCGTGGCCGCGCCGAAAATCGCCGTTACGCCACGCAGCGTGCGCTCGTCGAGCGAGGCGAGCATCGTCTGGCCACGCAGCCTGGCGGCCGGCAGCGACAGATAGTACAGCGTCGGGCCGTGATGGTCGTGCGCGTCATAACGGTACTCGCCGCGCTCGAGGAGCGCGCCGAACTTCACCGCCTGGTTCGCTTCGTCGTGGTGCATCGGCCGCGCGTCGAGCTGGGCAAGGCGCAACGCGAGGCCGGCGGTCAAGGCGATCGCCACGAGCGCGGCCGCGCGGCCGCTACTCATTTCGCCAGGCCGTAGACCTCCACCTCCACGTAGTGGTTCAGGTCGTTCGTCGTGTTCCCGTTGGAGTAGAGCCGGACGTACCGCCCCTTCGCCCCCTTCGGATCGAACAGCCTGCCCTCGGCGACCTCGACGTACTCCTTCTCCTTGCCGGCTCCGAGCTTCGACGAGTTGTCGTGGTCGCTGTTGAAGATCGTGGTGACGCCGGTCTTGAACGCGGGATCGTCCGAGACCTGGACGACGACGTCGCGGTAAACGCGCGCCTGGCTATGGTAGTGCCATGCGAGGATGGCGTGGAGGGGATGCGAAGCCCCGAGATCCAGCTGGACCCACTGCGGGCCTGGCCCGAGCTCGATGAAGTAGCCGTCGCCGCCGGACTTTTCACCGTCGGTCACCATGTCGAGCTCGCCGATCACGGGCTGCGTATCGCTCGAGGTCACGATCTTCTTTGCCGACAGCAGAACGGTGCCCTTCGGTACGTAGAACGGCCCGCGCGGCTTGCCCGTGATCACCTCGAGGTTGGCGCTCTTGATGTTCGTGGGCGTGCCGATGAACATCGGCTTGGGGAGCTTCAGCTTGAGCTCGGTCTTATTGGGATCCTGTTGAGCAGCGAGCGGCGACAGTGCAGCGAACAGCAGCGGCAGGGAGCTAACAAGTATGCGCTTTGTCATGGTTCTCACTGAGTTGAGGTCGATGTCCTCTGCCGATCTTACACCTGGGGCGCACCGGTTCGATATCCCGCGAAGCCGCTCGCCTAACGCGGCCGGGCCGCCGGCGCGTCGATCACGAGCTCGGGATGCTCGCGCCGGAACGTTTCGGCGACGTCGCAGTCCCAGCACACGAGGCGGTGCGTTTTGAGGAGATCGTAGACGTGCTCTGGCGCAATCGCGGTGCAGGGCGTCGTCCAGCCGTCCGGTCCAAGGAATGCCGGCTTGTGGCCGACCGCTGGAACGCCGCTGATCTTGCGCCCGCACAGCGCGCAGGACCGGCCGGCGAAGACGTCGTTCAGGATTGTATCGATCCGCGTGTCAACGGGGTCGCTCTCGATCTGCGGAACGCACGCCTGATCGCAGCCGGCACGCTCCGGCCAGCGCGAACAAGACGCGAGCCGCACTTCGGGAGGTTCGTTCATGACCGCGCTCAGGGCGAAGTGCCCGGTGTCGACCCGCACTGCGGCCGGCTTCCGCGTTTCCGGGCACTGGATGATGTGCACGCCGCGATAGGAGCGCCATGCGCGGAGGGCGCCGCTCAGAAAGAGGCCGGCGGCGACCACTATGAGGGTCGCCAGCGGGACGAAAAGAATGATCACGACGAGGAGAGGTGAGAGAGGAAGGGTGTCCATGGTCTAGTCTCCCTGGATGAGCGCGGCGGCCGCCGCGCCGGCGCCGTAGGCCGCCGCGGCGACGACGGCGCCGAGGCCGAGCATTTCCAGCCCAGCGATCCACCATCGATCGACCGTGACGAGCGCGCGCGCCGCGCCGACGGCGAACAACATCGTGAGCGTCAGTGCCGACGACAGGGCGAACCGCGGCGCGTCGACCGCACCGAGATACGGCAGGAGCGGAACGGTGCCCGCGGCGACGAACGCCAGGAACGTCGCGGCGCCATGCCGCACCGGCCTTGCCTCCTCCTCCGGCAGCGCCTGCGCCGCGCGCGCGCTTTCGCTCGAGCGGATGCCCAGATAGTTGCCGACGCCCATCGAGAGGCCGTCGGCGACCAAATTGGCCGCGCCGATGACGAGCACGGCGCGTCCCGAGAGCGCGCCCCCGGCAACGCCGGCGACGACGGCAAAGGTGGTGATGATGCCGTCGTTCGCGCCGTACACCAGGTCGCGCAGATAGTGCTGCGCGATCCCGACGAGGCCGCGGGGCTCGACGTGGTTCGAGACACGAGCTGGACGGACCGCATGCACGCGGTGCCGGGCGGTCATGGAGCACCGCTCCCTGACGGTGTCGTCACGGCATCGCGGTAGAGCGTCGCGAGCTGCTCGTACAGCTTTCGTCGGAAGCTGACGTCGCGCTGCGCCTCGGCCGCGAGGCGTTCGGCGGTCGGTGCGTCCAGCGCCTTGAGCATCCGGTATCGCGTTTCTTCGTAGGCGTAGTCAGTGAACGAGATCTTCGGTGGCCGCGAGTCAAGCGTGAGCGGGCTCCGGCCCTCGGCTGCAGCCCTTGGATCGAAGCGGTAGAGCGGCCAGTGGCCGCACTCGACTGCGCGCGCCTGCTGCTGGAGTCCCTTGCTGATCTCGATCCCGTGGGCGATGCAATGGGCATACGCGATCACCAGCGATGGTCCGTCGTACGACTCTGCTTCGAGAATCGCCTTGACCGTCAGCGTGTCGTTCGCGCCGAGCGCCACTTGCGCGACGTACACCGTGCCGTAGGTCATCGCCAGCAGACCGAGGTCCTTCTTCGCCAGCGGGTTGCCCGCAGCCGCGAATTTCGCGACGGCGCCGCGTGGAGTCGCCTTGGACATCTGTCCACCGGTGTTCGAGTAGACCTCGGTGTCGAGGACGAGCACGTTGACGTTCCGGCCGGAGGCCAGCACGTGGTCCAGTCCGCCGTAGCCTATGTCGTACGCCCAGCCGTCCCCGCCGACGATCCAAACCGACTTCTTTACCAGGTAGTCCGCGAGGCTCAGCAGACATCGCAGGTCGGCAGACGCCGGGCCTGACGGATCGCGATCGCGCGCAGCGGACAGCAGACGCTTGAGCGAGTCGACGCGCTCGCGCTGATCCTGAATGTCCGCCTCGCTGTCTTGCCGCGCAGACAGCACTGCGGTGGCAAGCGGCTCACCGATCGTCTCTCTCAGACGCTCGACCAGCGACCGCGCTTGCTCCGCATGCTTGTCGATCGTCAGTCGCATGCCGTAACCGAACTCGGCGTTGTCCTCGAAGAGCGAGTTCGACCACGCCGGCCCGCGGCCCTCGGCGTTGCACGTCCAGGGCGTCGTCGGCAGGTTTCCCCCGAAGATGGATGAGCAGCCCGTCGCATTGGCGACGACCATGCGATCGCCAAAGAGCTGCGTGACGAGCTTCAGGTACGGGGTCTCACCGCAGCCGGCACACGCGCCCGAGAACTCGAACAGGGGCTCCAGAAACTGGCAGCCCTTGACCGTCGCCCGCTTCGCGGTGGTGCGATCGACCTCCGGCAGCGCTAGAAAGAACGAGAAGTTCGCCCGTTCCATCTCGCGGAGCGGACGTTGCGGCTGCATCGCGAGCGCCAGCGCGCCGGTCTTCTTGTCGCGCGCCGGACAGATCTCGACGCACAGCTCGCATCCGGTGCAGTCCTCCGGGGCAACCTGCACCGTGTATTTCATGCCGGCGTACTCGGCTCCCTTGTAGTCCACCGCCTTGAACGTCAGCGGCGCCGCCGGAAGCCACGAGGGGTCGTACGCCTTTACGCGGATGGCGGCATGGGGACACACCAGCGCGCACTTGTTGCACTGGATGCAGATCCGCTCGTCCCAGACGGGAATGGCTTCCGCCAGGTTTCGCTTCTCCCAGCGGGACGTACCCACCGGGTACGTCCCGTCGAGTGGAAACACACTGACTGGCAGCTCGTCGCCGCGGTTCTCGATGATCGGCTGGAGGACGGTCGTCACGAACGCCGGCGTTCCCTCATGGACGGCGCGGGCTTCTTCGACCGGTGCGGCCGCAGGTACCACAACCTCGTACAGATTCGCGAGCGCTTCATCGATCGCCGCGAAGTTCTGGTGAACGATCGTCTCTCCCTTGCTGCCGTACGTCTTCTTTGCCGCGCACTTGATGGCGGCGATGGCCTCCTCGCGCGGCAGCACGCCGGCGAGCGCGAAGAAGCAGGTCTGCAGGACGGTGTTGACGCGCCGGCCCATTCCCGCACGGCGTGCGACATCCGTCGCATCAATGACGAACAGCCGGATCTGCTGCTGCACGATCTCGCGCTGTACTCGGGCCGGCAGGTGCGCCCAGACGTCCTCAGGACCGTAAGGGCTGTTGAGCAGGAATGTGGCGCCGCGCTCGGCGCGCTCGAGCACGTCGAGCCGCTCCAGCACCTCCCATTGATGGCACGCGACGAACCCCGCGCGCGCGACGAGATAGCTGGATCGGATCGGCCGTGGGCCGAAGCGCAGATGCGAGACCGTGGTAGATCCCGATTTCTTCGAGTCGTAGACGAAATAGCCCTGAGCGAACAGATCCGTCTCGTCGCCGATGATCTTGATGGTGTTCTTCGCTGCGCCGACGGTGCCATCGGCGCCGACGCCGTAGAGCACCGCTCGCACGACGTCGTCAGGCTCGATGTCGAAGCTGCGGTCGTAGTCCAGGCTCGAGAAGCTCACGTCGTCATCGATGCCCACGGTGAAGCCGTTTCTGGGCGACGGCTCGGACAGCTCGTCGAACACCGCTCTTGCCATCGCGGGCGTGAACTCCTTGGAACCGAGGCCGTAGCGTCCGCCGACGATGCGCGGTCGGACCTTGAACGAGGCCGCCCCGTCGGCGAGCATCCGGTCGATCGACGTGACGATGTCGGTGTAGAGAGGCTCGCCGGCCGCCCCGACCTCTTTCGTGCGGTCGAGCACGGCAATCGAGCGAACCGTGGCCGGCAGCGCACGCACGAAATGACCCGCGCTGAACGGCCGAAACAATCTGACTTTCAACAGCCCCACTCGCTGGCGTCCCCGACCGTGCAGCGCCTCGACCGTTTCCTCGAGCGCGCCGGCGGCGGAACCCATCACCACGACGACGCGCTCGGCGTCCGGGGCGCCTACGTACTCGAAAAGAGCGTATCGGCGGCCCGTGATGTTGGTGAACCGATCCATCGCCTGCTGCACGATGGCCGGACAGTTCTGGTAGTAGCCATTGGCTGCCTCGCGGCTTTGGAAGAAAACATCCGGGTTCTGCGCGGTGCCGCGCACGACCGGATGGTCCGGGCTGAGCGCCCGCGCGCGATGTGCCTCGATGAGCGAATCGGAGACGAGGGCCTGAAGATCGTCTGGCGCGAGGCTTCGAATCTTCGCCACCTCGTGCGATGTCCTGAACCCGTCGAAGAAATGGAGGAAGGGCACGCGCGCCTCGAGCGTGGCCGCGTGCGCGATGAGGGCGAGGTCCTGCGCTTCCTGGACCGAGCCCGACGCGAGCATCGCCCATCCGGTCGACCGCACCGCCATCACGTCGCTGTGATCACCGAAGATCGACAGCGCGTGGGTAGCCAGCGCACGAGCCGAGACGTGGAAGACTGCCGGGGTCATCTCGCCGGCAATCTTGTACATGTTGGGGATCATCAACAGCAGGCCCTGGCTGGCGGTGAACGTCGTCGCCAGCGCGCCGGTCTGCAGCGCGCCGTGCACCGCGCCTGCGGCGCCTCCTTCGCTCTGCATCTCCGCGACGGACGGCACCACGCCCCAGAGGTTCGGCCGATGGTTCGCCGCCCAGGCGTCGGCCGCTTCACCCATCGTCGACGAGGGTGTGATTGGATAGATCGCGATGACGTCGCTGAGCTGATACGCGATGTTCGCGGCGGCGTCGTTGCCGTCCACGGTTACCCAGGGCCTCTCCATGAATCCCTCCCTCGTTCCGGTGAGCATCGGCTTGACTCGAGGGAGCGCAACGGCCATGCCATGAAGGCAGTCCGACATGGCCGCGTAAGTGGCTCAGAGATCAGGACTTGGATCGTCACGACAGCGCGCCACTCCAACTGCCGGATTCCCGGCAGCCGACGCCTGCGATTCCCAGTGGGCGCAGGCAGCGCAGACGGGCTCGTCGACGCGGAGCGGCTGGGTCGCTCTCGACGGATGACCGCAGGACCAGAAAAACGGTGGGCAGTCGAGGTCGGCCGGCACCGGCCCACCAAAGCGCCCCCAACGGCAGGTCCACGCGATGTGACGGACGACGATGGCTTCCATGGGTAGACCTCACGCTACAATGCACGCGGCCTGAATGAAGGCAACCTGCGTGCCTGAGAACGTGCCGGTACTCCGTCAGATCGCACCGCGATTCCAAGGGATACGCTCGCAAAGCGTGGCACTTCCTTTGCGATGCCGCAGCAGCATGAGTCCAGTAGCGCGTGCGCTCGAGGAGCGCTTCGCAACGGTCTGTCGTGCGGAAATCGCGCGCATGACGCGGAAGACGCGGGGCCTGACGCCTGACGAGCGGTCCGCACTCGAGGATCTGAGTCGTCAGGTCGTCGTCGCGATCGCCGCCCACGCGTCGATCGCAATCGACCGAACAGGTGGCAAGGATCTCGCGCAGGTTCTGGCGCAGTTGTTTGAGCTCGAGGAGGTTCCATGAATCGCGTAGCGGCAGTCGTGGCGGGAATCATCATCGCGACGTTCGCAACTCCCGCGTTGGCGGGGCAGAAGGACGACGCGATCGCAAAGGGCATGACGGTCTACGAGCAACAGAAGTGCGCGCTCTGTCATTCGATCGAGGGTAAGGGCAATAAGAAGGGCCCGCTCGATGGCGTCGGCAGCAAGCTGTCGGCCGAAGAGATCAGACAGTGGATGGTCAATCCGAAGGAGATGACGGAAAAGACCAAGTCCGAGCGCAAGCCGCCGATGAAGGCCTACCCGAACCTGTCGAAGGAGGAGCTCGACGCCATCGTCGCCTATATGCAGAGCCTGAAAAAGAAGTAGATCGGTTGCTTCGACGCTGAACCGCGATGGAACTCCGGTCAAGCCTGACGGCAGGCGCGCTCTTGCTCGTCTTGAGCGCACCTGCCTGGGCGCAGCCAGCGAAGGCGCCGGCCAACGACGACTGTCTGGTCTGTCACGCGGAACCCTCGACGACCCGGGGGAGCGGGCAGCCCGTCGTGGTCCAGCCCGAGAAGTACGCGGCTTCGGTGCATGGACCCCTGGCATGCGTGGGCTGCCACCAGGATCTGGCGAAGGTCACCGAGTTCCCGCACCCCGAGAAGCTGGCCAAAGTCTCCTGCGCCGGCTGTCACGACGAGGCGACGTCGAAGTACGACCTTGGCGTGCACGCGCGGGCGCGCCGGGCGGATCCGGCGAGCCCGGCGGCGACGTGCGTCGATTGTCATACCGCGCACGAGATCAAGCCCGCAGCCGACCCGACGTCGACCACCTACAAGCTGAATCTGGCGGCGACCTGCGCGCGATGCCACGCGGACGCCGCGGTCATCAGCCGGCGGATCGAGGCAGGCAACGTGCCGGCGACCTTCCGCGACAGCATCCACGGCCAGGCGCTGGAAAAGGCGGGTCTCGTCGTCGCACCCTCATGCGGAGACTGCCACCGCACGCACGACATCTTGCTGAAGGTCGATCGACAGAGCCCCGTTCACCGTACCAACGTGCCGGCGACTTGCGGCACGTGCCACGCAGGTGTGAAGCAGGCGTTCGGCGCGAGCATTCACGGCGTGGCGCTCGCGCGAAGCATGCCCAGCGCTCCGTCGTGCCACACCTGCCACACCGCGCACGGCATCCGGCGGACCGAGCTCGAAGGCTGGCAGCTCGGAGCGGTGGAGGAGTGCGGCACGTGCCACGCCGAGGCGCTTCGCACCTACCGCGACACGTTCCACGGCCAGGTCCAGGCACTCGGTTTCGCGCGCATCGCCAAGTGCGCGGACTGCCACACTTCGCACGACATCCATCCCACCGAGGATCCGCGCTCCTCCGTTTCCAGCGGGAAGCTGGTCGCCACCTGCCGCCAGTGCCATCCATCGGCAACTGAGAACGTCCTCGGGTACGATCCGCACGCCGACAAGCGGGATCCCGTGCGTTCACCGCACGTGTACTACACCGCGCAGTTCATGAACGTGCTGCTCGCCGGTGTGTTCACGTTCTTCGGCCTGCATACGACGCTGTGGTTCTGGCGCGGGTTCCGCGAGCAGAAAACCCCGGCAGCCCCGAAGCAAGAGGCTCGAGAGGATGACGACCGCGGCGCCGCCGAGTGAACGGCATTACATCCGCTTCGGGCGCGCCGATCGGCTTCTCCATGCCGGGCTCATGACCAGCTTCCTGGGGCTCGCCGCCACCGGCCTGCCCCTCCTTTTCAGCGACATGCCGTGGGCGGCGACTCTCGTGCGGGTCTTCGGTGGCTTCATCATCGCGGGCACGCTCCACCGCTTCTTTGCCATCGTCATGATGGCGGTCTTCCTCATCCACGTTGGGCGTATCGGCTACCGAGTTTTCGCTCGCGGCGAGTACGGCCTCTTGTGGGGGCCCGGATCGATGGTGCCGCAGCCGCGGGATTTCGTGGAGCTGTATCAGCACACGCGCTGGTTTCTCGGGCTCGGGCCGCGTCCGGAGTTCGATCGCTACACCTACTGGGAGAAGTTCGACTACTGGGCGGTTTTCTGGGGGATGTTGGTGATCGGCGGATCGGGGTTCCTCCTCTGGTTTCCCGCGGCGTTCGCGAAGGTGCTGCCCGGCTGGGTGTTCAACGTGGCGCTGGTCGTACACGGCGAGGAGGCGCTCCTGGCCGTGGGCTTCATTTTCACGGTGCACTTTTTCAACGGGCACCTGCGGCCCGGGAAGTTCCCGATGGACCTCGTCATCTTCACGGGAGTCGTCAGCGAGGACGAGATGCGGCAGGAGCGGTCTCTGGAGCTCGCGCGCCTCGAACAAGAAGGCACGCTAGCGTCCCGGGCCGCGCCACCCCCGACCCCTCAGCAGATTCGGACGGGATACCTCGTCGGCGGGCTCGCGATAGGAATCGGGCTGATACTCGTGGGGCTTATCCTGTACTCGCTCATTGGCAGCAGCCACTGATGATGAGTTCGAGCCGACTGTCTCACCCCGTCACGATTCTCGGCGTGGGTCTCGCCACGATCGGCGCAGTGCTCTTCTTGATCGTCTTTGCGCTCGACCTTTTCGGGTTTCACACGAACCCCTACATCGGCATCCTGTTCTTCCTTGTGCTGCCGGCGGTGTTCCTCGCCGGCCTCGCGCTCGTCCCCCTCGGCATCTGGTTGAATCGCCGTCGGGCGCAAAGCGGGCGAGCCCCGGCCCGCTGGCCGGCGATCGACCTGAACGATGCAACCACGCGACGGACGGTCCTGGGCACTGCCGTCCTGACGCTCGTCAACATCGTCATCGTGTCGCTCGCCGCGTACCGCGGCGTCGAGTATATGGACTCGGTTGCCTTCTGCGGCCAGGTCTGCCACGAGGTGATGGAGCCGGAGTTCGTGGCATATCAGGACGGTCCCCACTCCCGCGTGACGTGCGTGCAGTGCCACATCGGTCCCGGCGCGCCATGGTTCGTGAAATCGAAGCTCTCCGGTACGCGGCAGGTGTTCGCGGTGCTTTTGAACTCGCACAGCCGGCCCATCGCGTCCCCGGTGTCGGATCTGCGGCCGGCCCGCGACACATGCGAGCAGTGCCACTGGCCGGAGAAGTTTCACGGCGACAAGGTGGAGGTGCGCCGCGAATACGCCGCAGACGAGGCGAACACCGAGAGCGTGACGACCCTGCGCATTCACGTGGGGGGTGGCAGTGAGAAGCTCGGGGTCGCATCGGGTATTCACTGGCACATGAACGTCGCCAATCGGATCGAGTACGTCGCGACCGACGACAAGCGCCAGACGATCCCTTGGGTGCGGCTCACCGATCGTCAGGGCCGCGCGCGCGAGTTCCGCGTGTCGGACGTCACCGACGAAGTGCTCGCGCGCGGCGAGCGCCGTGTAATGGACTGCATGGATTGCCACAACCGTCCGAGCCACCCGTTCGATCCGTCACCCGGACGCGCCGTGGATGCGGCTATTGCGCTCGGGGACATCTCGCGGGAGTTGCCGTTTATTCGTCGGGAGTCTGTTGCCGCGCTCACCGAGCGCTTCGACAGCCGCGGGGCCGCCGTAACCCGCATCGCTGAGCGATTGCGCGGTTTTTATGCGAAGAACTATCCGGCGGTGGTTGCGAGTCGAAGCGTTGCCCTCGAGCGCGCCATCGCCCGAACTCAGGCTCTTTACCAGCGCAACGTCTTTCCAGCAATGAACGTGTGGTGGGGCACCTATGTGAACAACGTCGGGCACAGCAGCGGACCGGGCTGCTTCCGGTGCCACGACGACAACCACAAGTCCAAGGATGGTGCGGTCATCCGCCAGGACTGCGATCTCTGTCACACCATCGAGTAGGCCCGACCTTCAGGTCGGGCGTGACGCGCGTGTCGCCTACGCCGCGAACTGCGGAGACTCGGTCGTGGGCGGTGCTGCCTCGTCGTCGTCGACGCGCAGGCCGCAGCGCTGAATGCGATCGCCCAGTGTGGAGCGTTTGATCTTCAGCAGCTCCGCCGCCTTTGACTTGTTGCCGGTCGTGACGCGCAGCGCCCAGGTAATCAGATTCGCCTCGACTTCGCGCAGCCGATCGTCGAGCGAGATGCTCGACGCGGCGGGCGTAGGGTCGACCGCTTCGAGCTCGGGCCCCACAGCCGGCGATTCCGCGGGCTGCGCGGCCGGTGCCGCGGGCGCCGCCTGAAAGAGCAGATTCGCGGCCATGCACCCAAGCTTGATCGCGCCGCACGTGGAGGTCTGTGCCATCCGCTCGCACGCGTTCTCGAGCTCGCGCACGTTGCCGGGCCAGTCATAGCGCATGAACACCTGGCGGACGACGGGCGATACGTCGGGCATGTTCTCGCCGCGCTGCCGGAAGAACCGCCGCAGGAAGGCGTCCGTGAGGACCGGGATGTCCTCGCGGCGTTCGCGCAGCGGCGGAAGCACGATTGGCAACACGTTGAGGCGGTAGTAGAGGTCTTCGCGGAACTTGCCCTCCGCCACGAGCTGTCGCAGGTCCCGCTTGCTGCCCGTGATGATGCGCACGTCGACCGGTATGGTCCGCGTGCCCCCGACGCGCTCCACGGTTCGGTTCTGAATGACGCGAAGCAGCTTCACCTGCATCCCGAGCGGCACGTCGTCGATGTCGTCGAGGAAGATCGTGCCTCCCTGCGCGAGCTCGAAGCGTCCCGCCTTCTCGCGGATGGCGCCCGTGAACGCGCCCCGCTCGTGGCCGAAGAGCTCCGTCTCGATGAGGTTCTCCGAGAACAGCGCGCAGCTCACCGCGACGAACGGTCGATGCCGCCGCGGGCTCGCGTGGTGAATCATGTTGGCGATTACTTCCTTGCCGGTGCCGCTCTCGCCCGTGACGAGGACGCTGCTGTGGCTGTCGCCAATCACTCTCACGAAGTCGAACACGGCTCGCATCCGCGGACTCGTGCCGACGACGACGTTCTCGGGGGCGAAGTCTGAAGCCGTACGCATGGGAAGCTCCTTAGACCACTTCGAGGCGCTCGAACTCGTGAATCGCCTCGCGCAGCGCCGTTTCCACGCCGAGATACAGCGTCATGTGGGCACTCGGACAGCCCGCGCACATTCCACGCAGGCGGACGCGTGCCATGTTCCCCTCGATCCCGACCAGCTCGATGTCGCCGCCGTCGGCCTGCATGAGCGGCCTGATTCGCTGAAGTACTCCCTCCACGCGTTCTCGAGAGACCATCGGAGCGTCCTTTCTGGCGGAGTATTTGCGAGACGAACATCTGTGCGCTCGTCTCTGCCGGTAATCCGGCAGCAACAGGTATGCCACGCAGTGGAGTGCGGGAAAGCCGGCAAACAGCCCGAATTCCGGGGATCGGCGCGCGGCCTTGGCCCGGGTGGGGAATTCTCCACACGCTGGCGCGTAGAATCCCCGGTGTCCTTAATTAGTAGATCCGGAAATTCAGCTCTATCGTGACCAGGACATCGACGGCTACGCCCTTCAGACGGCCAGGGTTGAATCGCCAGGCTCGAATGGCGGCGATCGCCTGCAGATCGAGACCGGGATCGAGCGAGCGGACGACCCTGATGTCGCCCGGGGTGCCGTCGCGCTGAACGACGACATCGAGGAGCACGAGGCCCTGAGTCTTCGCGCGCATCGCCTCCGGCGTGTAAGTCGGTCTGACCTCCCGTACGATCGTCGGCGCCGTCACGCCACCACCCGGGCGGTAAACCCCGCCCCCGGTCCCGCCCCCGGAGCCGGGACCTATTCCTGGCCCGCGTCCTGAGCCGATGCCCGTTCCAGTGCCGGTGCCGACACCGCCTCCGGAACCCGGGCCCTGTGACCCTCCCGAGGTTGGTCCGGCGGCGGGCAACCCCACCTGGAACGTCAAGCCAGACGCGAGCGGCATCGCATCGACTGCAACCGCCTGGGCCGGCGGAGCGGCATCGACCGGCTGCGTTGAGGGAGCTATCGATCGGGCGACCGGGACCGTCAGAGCATCCCGACCCTTCGCCTGAGCGCGTGCGATGGGCCCGGGTTGGCGGTTTCCGCCCCCGCCGCCTCCTGCTCCTCTTCCCGGATCAGATTTCGGGAGGAAGACGAATTGAAGTGGACTGGGGTCGATCCGCTTGGCGATCGTTGGGCTCGGCAGCGGCGCACGCGGAATAGTAGCCAGGGCTATGAGCGTCGCGGTCGCGATCAGATGAACGAGAAGCGACGCCGACCCGAAGGCTCCCCGCATCGTGATTCGATCGTGACGCGGCAATCGCGGGGCAGGCTGCGACAGGAACTGCGCTGGCCCTGGCAGGGACCGTTCGGAGTACGATCGCTCCACGTGAACCAGGGTGATCATGGGTAGCGCCCCGAGGCTCGCTAGCTGCCGGCGGGGATTCCGCCGCGCGCCTTCTCGATCGACTGCCTCACCTTCGCCGCGTCGGGATAGCCGGGATTGGCCGCGAGTAGCCGCTCCCACGCGTCGATCGCGCCCGCTCGGTCCTGTTTGCCTTCCATCCGCACGATGCCGATGTTGAACAGCGTTTGCGGGTGTTTCGGATCGATCGCCAGCGACTTCTGGAACTGGGCCAGGGCCTCGTCGGGACGGCCCGTGTACCACAGGGCGGTGCCGAGATCGGTGCTGACGCTCACATTCTTCGGGTCCAGCTCCAGCGCTTTCTGATAGTGCCCGATCGCCTCCTGGTAGCGGCCGCCGTCGTAGAGGAGGTTGCCGAGGTCGATCTGCACCTGCGGGTTGCCGGGCTCGCGGGTGATGCGCTCGTGGAGCGCCTGGATCTGCGCGGCGGTCACACCGTGATCGTGATCGAAGGTTGACGATCCTGCGGCCGTCGCAGCGATACCGGCGGGCATCATCACGGCCGGTCGTCCCGCGCCGATCACGTAGCCCGCCATGAGGCCGAACAGCGCGCCGGCCACGGCACTGAGCCAGTCGAATCGGTTTCGCACGTTGCTACCCCCGGTTGTGCGCGCCATGTTTACAATGCGCGCAGTCCGCGCAGCACTTTTGTGCTGCTGACCCGGGCTTACCCTTGTGGTCGTGACCGGTGCAGCACGCGTGCGCTTTCTTGGCACCGCAGCATTCTTCATCGCCGCAGCATCCGTTCTCGCCCTTGTCGCCGGGCTTCTGACAACACCGGGCACCCTCGCCGCCCGTCTCACACGAACACTTGTCGCCGCAGCACTCCGTTGCCTCAACCGTCGACGGCTCCTGGACGACGGCGGTCTGCGGGAGCGTGGCAGCAGACTGTGCGATCCACAACGAGAGAACCAGACTCAACATGAGCGTCCCCCTCTCCAGATCCGATTGCTGCAGGCCGTCTCGCACCGGTCGTGCCAACGCGCAGGTCGTTGCAGCCGCCAGGATTGCCTCGCGGAACCCAGCGCCGTCGAGAGGACCGCCGGAACTCCGGCAGCGCCCCGAGGCCTATGCGGGACCCTTCGTACGATGGACGAAGCCGAGCATCGCGTCGTAGAAGAACCCTTTGAAGTGCGGGCTCTTCTTGTTGTGGCACCGCTCGCACGCCGCGCTGGTCGGCTTGCGGACGATGTTGCCTTTGCCGGGTCCGCCGGTTTTCGCCGACTCGACGTGGGCGCGGCCCGGGCCGTGGCAGCTCTCACACTGGACGTTGGAGTTCGCAGGCTGGCCGCCGACGTCGATCAGGCGATCGGCGCCCGTCACGTGACAGCCCACGCATTCCTGTTGCCGCTCGCTGGCCGTCAGTCTGTTCAACGCCGTCGCGTGCTTGGTCTTCGCCCATGACTCGTACACGTCGGTGTGGCAGTCCTTGCACGCGCCGTCCCACGCGTAGTTCGCGACGTCGGGCCCCGCTCCCTGCTGGGCACGGGCGGGCTCGTCGCGCGTTCCACCGGCGGCGAGAAGCGCCATGGCCACGAGGGTGATCGCAAGCTTCATGTCGCCCTCCTATGTAGTGCATCTGATCGGAAAGCAATTCCGGTTCCTGATCGGCTGACGGTTTTCCGGCGGCCGTCTCCCAGGCGTCGAGTCCGCGGGCGCGCCGCTCGGTGGCACCGCGCTTGCGGGAGTGATTCAGCTCGGGAGAAGGTCCAATGCTGATCCGTGACGAGGATGTTTTCGAGTACCACGAACGGCCGCGACCGGGGAAGCTGGAGGTCGTGACGTCCAAACCTTGTTTCACCCAGCGCGATCTGTCGCTCGCCTACACGCCCGGCGTCGCGCGAGCGAGCCTGGCGATTGCCGACGATCCTGACGCCGCGTACCGGTTCACCGGCCGGGGCAATCTCGTCGCCGTCGTCAGCAACGGCACGGCGGTACTGGGCCTCGGCGACATCGGGCCGCTCAGCGCCAAGCCGGTCATGGAAGGGAAGGCGACGCTCTTCAAGCGATTCGCGGACATCGACGTGTTCGACCTGGAGCTGAACGCGTCCGACCCTGATGACATCGTCCGGATCGTCAAGGCTCTCGAGCCGACGTTCGGCGGCGTCAACCTCGAGGACATCAAGGCGCCGGAGTGCTTCTACATCGAAGAGCGCTTGAAGGCCCACCTGCAGATTCCGGTGTTCCACGACGATCAGCACGGGACGGCGATCATCTCGGGCGCCGCCTTCCTCAACGCGCTGGAGCTTGCCGGCAAACGGGCCGAGGAGGTTCGCGTCGTGATTGCCGGCGCCGGCGCCGCGGGAATTGCCTGCGCAGACATGTACCTGCGGCTGGGCGTGCGGTCCGAGCACCTTCTGCTCGTCGACACCGTCGGCGTGGTCTACCAGGGCCGGGTCGAAAAGATGAACCCGTACAAGGCGCGGTTTGCCGCGGAGACGGCCGCGCGAACGCTCGCTGACGCGGTACGCGGCGCCGACGTGTTCATCGGGGTCGCCGTCGCCGGCATCCTGACGCCGGAAATGCTCCGGACCATGGCGCCGGACCCGATCGTCTTCGCGATGGCGAATCCGGACCCCGAGATTCCGTATGAAGTCGCTCGTGCGACGCGGCCCGACGTGATCTTGGCGACGGGCCGTTCCGACTACCCGAACCAGGTGAACAACGTTCTCGGTTTTCCCTTCATCTTTCGCGGCGCCCTCGACGTCCGGGCGCGCGCGATCAACGACGAGATGAAGATGGCTGCCACGCGCGCGCTGGCGGCGCTCGCACGCGAGGACGTCCCCGAGGCCGTGCTCAAGGCGTACGGGATCGAGCGCCTCTCTTTCGGCCCTGACTATCTCATCCCGAAACCGTTCGATCCGCGCGTACTCCTCCGCGTGGCCCCGGCGGTGGCCGAAGCGGCGATCCGTTCGGGTGCTGCGCAGCGCCCGATTCGCGATCTCGACGACTATCGCGAGTCGCTCGAGCGGATCATGGGGCCGTCGCGGCGCGTGATGCGGATGGTCGTGCACAAGGCGCAGCACGCCGAGCCGCGGCGCATCGTGTTTCCCGACGGCGATGAACCGACCGTCGTTCGCGCCGCCCGCATGATCGCCGATCAGCACATCGCGCGTCCGGTGCTCGTGGGGTCGGTGTCCGCGATCGAGGCGCGGCTGGATGCTGCCGGCGTGGATCGCCGTGCGGTCGAGATCATCGATCCGCTCAACTCCGATCGACTGGCGGACTATGCAGACATGCTCTACCGCTGGCGGCGGCTCAAGGGCATGACGCCGGCACGCGCCCGCGCGCTCGTGCGGGATCCGTCGATCTTCGGGCTGATGATGGTCAGCCGGGGCGACGCCGACGGGTTCCTGGGAGGCATGTACAAGCCATATCCCGAGACGATCCGGCCGGCCATCCAGATCGTCGGCCTGCGCGACGGCGTGTCGCGCGTGTCCGCCGTCAATCTCCTGGTGCTCAAGGATCGCTTGTTGTTCTGCGCCGACACGATGGTCAACGTCGAGCCGACCTCTGCAGAGCTCGCCGAGATCGCGATCCTGGCGGCCGAGACCGCGCGGTTCTTCGACGTCGAGCCCCGTATCGCGTTGCTGTCCTTCTCGAACTTCGGATCGGCGCGGCACCCGTCCGCGGCTCGCGTGGCGGAAGCCGTGCAGCAGGCCCGGGAGCGGCGGCCGGATCTCGTCATCGACGGAGAGCTGAACGTTGAAACGGCGCTCGTCGAAGAGATCGCCCGCGAACACTTCCCCCACTCGCAGATTCAGGGTGACGCGAACGTGCTCGTCTTTCCCGACCTGGCCGCCGGCAACATCGGCTACAAGATCGCGCATCGGCTCGGGAAGGCGGACATGGTCGGTCCGATCCTGATGGGGATGCGACGACCCGTGAACGTTCTCCCGCCCGGCGCCAGCGCCGCCGACATCGTCAATGTCGCGGCGATTACCGCCGTGGCGGCGGAGATGGAGAGCGATGTGCGGGCAGCGTTACCGGACCGTCTCGAACCAGCCGAGGTGTAGGGGGTCTAGATGTCCACAGCCACGGCGGATCGCGCGACGACCGTCGACGGACACGTCAGCCGCGGCTTCGAGGCCGTGCGCGAGGCGTTTGCCGAGAACTTCGTTCGTCGCGGAGAGCTGGGCGGCGCCTGCTGCGCCTACCGCCGTGGCGAGAAGGTCGTCGACATCTGGGGCGGCATCCGCAACAGGGAAACGAACGAGCCGTGGGGGCGGGACACGATGGTGCTGGTCTGGTCGGCCAGCAAGGGACTGGCCGCGATGACGCTCGCCGTCGCCCACTCCCGGGGCTGGCTCGACTACGAAGAGCGGGTCGCCACCTACTGGCCCGAGTTCGCTCAGCAGGGCAAAGAGACGATCACCCTGCGCCAGCTCCTCGCCCATCAGGCGGGGCTCTTTGCGTTCGACGAGCCGGTCGACGAGACCGTGGTTGCGGACCTGGATCGCCTGGCCGTCGTGCTCGCGCGACAGAAGCCGGCCTGGCAGCCGGGCGCGCGTCAGGCGTATCACGCTCTCACCCTCGGCTTCTATGAAGGCGAGCTGATGCGGCGCGTGGATCCGCGTCATCGCAGCCTCGGGCAGTTCTTCCAGGACGAGATCGCGACCCCTCTTGGCCTCGACGTCTACATCCGTCTGCCTGAGGCAATTCCGAATTCTCGTTTCGCGTCGCTGGCGCCGCCCGGTCCGCTGCGCATGCTGATCGGCTTCCCGCCGCTCCTCGCGCTCGACTCGATCAATCCCCGGTCGGTTGTCTACCGTGCGCTTATCAGCAACCCGGGCTGTGCCTTCGTCAAGGACCCGGACCACGTTTACATCAGGAATGTGGAAGTGCCGTCGGGCGGCGTGGTCGGCACCGCACGCGGTATCGCGCGCGCGTACGATGTCTTCGCGAGCGGCGGACAGGAACTACAGCTGCGTTCCACGACGCTGGATCTGCTGGCGGCGCCGCCAGTGCCTCCGGCCTCCGGGACCTTCTACGACGACTTCTTCAGAGGTGACGTGCGGTTCTCGCTCGGATTCTTCAAGCCGGGTCCGGTCCTGCGATTCGGCACGGACACACGGTCGTTCGGCGCGCCAGGATCTGGAGGTGCGATCGGCTTTGCCGATCCCACGGCCGGCGTCGGCTACGCGTACGTGACGAGCCAGATGGGGACAACGCTCACTGGAGATCCGCGGGACGAAGCGCTCAGAGATGCGCTCTATTCCGCGCTCCAGATCGCATGAGGGCATCCATGTCGACCATCAAGGCTCTCGTCGCGAGACACCCGGTGCCCGCATATTTCGCGTTGGCGTTTGCGATTTCCTGGGGCGGCGCGCTCCTCGTCATTGGAGGAGCGGGCGGGATGCGCGGAACCACGCCGACAAGCGACCCGAGGTTTGCGTCCGCGTTGATGGCCATGCTCGCCGGCCCATGCGTGACCGGCATTCTCTTGACCGTGCTCGTCTATGGACGATCGGGTCGTCGCGAGCTCCTCTCGCGTCTGGTGACGTGGCGAGTTGGCGCAGCCTGGTACGTTGTCGCCCTTCTGACGGCCCCAGTCCTGATGACCGTGACGCTCCTGGCATTGTCGTCAGTCTCCCCGGCCTTCATTCCCGGTGTCTTCAGCTCGGACCACAAGGCGTCGCTAGCCCTCGTCGGGCTCGCGGTGGGACTATCGGCCGGCGTCGTCGAGGAACTCGGGTGGACGGGGTTCGCAATCCCGACGCTGAGACAGCGCCACGGTGTCAGTGCAACCGGTCTGATGGTTTCGATGGTTGGTTGTCGGCTTCGGCAAGGATCGTGCGTCAAGAATGTGGGGTTCGCGTGCCGTCACCCGATACCATCCTGAACGGGCTCACCACCATCGCCAATGACTGGCGCTGGCTGGCCATCACGTGGCACGTTCTGCTCGCGGCGCTGCTCGTGGTCCTCGTTGCCGGCTGGCGGCCGTCGACTCAGCTGGTCGGCCACCTGCTCGTCGGGCCGCTCCTCTCCGTCAGTGTCCTCGCATGGCTGTCAGGCAATCCGTTCAGCGGGAGGGTCTTTGCCGTACTCGCCGCCCTGCTCGTCGCGACGGCGACTCGCTTCCCGAACACGCCAGTCCAGTTCGCCTCCCCTGCATGGGTCGCCCCTGGCGTCGCTCTGATCATGTTCGGCTGGACGTATCCGCACTTCGTCGGGACCGACTCGCCGACCTACCTCTACGCGTCCCCATTTGGCACCCTGCCGTGCCCGACGTTATCGGTCGTAATCGGCATGACGCTGCTCTTCCGGAATCTCCGCTCGAGACTTTGGAGCACAGGGCTCGTCGTCACTGGTCTGCTGTACGGCGCGTTTGGTGTGTTCAGGCTTGGCGTCGTGCTCGACTGGGGCCTGCTGGCAGCCTCTGCACTGCTCGCCACAGACGTGGCGCATGACCACATCGGCTGCCGATCGGTCCGCGCGGATCTCGCCGAGCGAACCCGGCGGCTGCCGGGCGACGAATTCATTCCCGAACCTTTGGGAACGCTGACGCACGCGATCACCATCGGTCGTGCTCCGCGGGACGTGTGGCCGTGGCTGATTCAAATGGGTGCCGGAAGTCGGGCCGGCTGGTACAGCTACGACGTCCTGGATAACGGAGGCCGTCCGAGCGCGACGCGTGTCGTGCCCCAACTCCAGGACATCGCGATTGGCACCCTGTTCCCCGCGCTGCCCGGGGTGACCGAGGGTTTCGCCGTCCTCGCCTTTGAACCGAATCGGTCGCTTATCCTGGGCTGGCCGAATTCCGATGGCCAACCGCTCGTGACGTGGGCATTCGTGCTGGAAGCGCGTGACAGCCACACCACGAAGCTGATCGTGCGGGCTCGCGGAGGTCAGAGCTACCGATTCCATGGCCTCCCATGGTGGTTGTCCAAACCCATCGTCCATGTCGTGCACTTCGCGATGCAACGTAAGCAGTTGCTGGGTATCGCGCGGCGAGTCGAGTCTTCGATCATGACGATGCCCGACGCAGGTCCAGCGTCGGAGTCTCGGAGGCAGGTCGCATGACTGTCAAGTCGTGTATTCGCTCGACGGCGCGGGTGTTAGGCGCCTGCGCCGGCGCCGCAGCAGGCGCATATGGCGCGTATGTGGCCATCGCCTGGTATCGATACGGACGCACCCTGCAGGCCGATGAAGATCAGCGCGACGAGCTGCTCGATCGATTCATGCCGGTGTACGAAGTCGTCGAGCGGCATCACATCGACGTCGCGGCGCCGGCCGCCGTGACGCTGGCGGCCGCACGCGAACAGGACCTTCTTCACATACCGCTGGTTCGCGTCATTTTCAAGGCGAGAGAGATCGCGCTCCGCGCAACGCCCGACGACCGACCGCAGCCGCGGGGTCTCGTCGCAGTGACGCAGGCGCTCGGGTGGGGCACCCTCGCGGACGTCCCCGACCGCGAGCTCGTCGTCGGAGCAGTCACGCAGCCGTGGGAGCCGAACGTGACATTCCATGGGCTTCCGCCGAAAGAATTTGTGGCATTCTCACAGCCAGGGTTCGTCAAGATCGCGTGGACACTGCGCGCCGATCCGCTGGACGAGGAGAGGTCGATCTTCCGAACCGAGACCCGCGCCGTTGCCACCGACGCGGCCGCCCGCGCCCGGTTTCGTCGCTATTGGGCGTTAGCGTCACCCGGGATTGCGTTGATTCGGCGACTCTCGCTGCAGCCGCTCAAGCGCGACGCCGAGCTGCGCGCCAGGGCCGCGCGTGCTCACGTGCGCGAACGTGCACGGTGACGGCTTTTGCGTTCAGGCCTGCGAGCCGAGTACGAACGCGACGTCGAGAGGCTCATCGCCTTCACATCAGCCCCGCCCGTCACCGAGGCAGACCTCGCTCATCTCCCGCTTCCCGTGCAGGGATACCTTCGGGTCGCCGGCGTCGTCGGTCAGCCGCGCGTTCGCAACTTCCGCGTCCGGATGCACGGGCGCATCCGCAACGGCCGGCACGGCCGCTGGATGCCCCTTGCGGCCGAGCAGTACAACGTCGTGAGCCCTCCCGCCCGGCTGTTCTACCTGAACGCATCGATGTTTGGAATCCCGGTACAGGGCTACCACCGCTGCGTCGAATCCGCAGCATCGATGCGCGTCAAGGCGGCAGCACTCGTGCCGGTCGTCTCCGCGCACGGTCCCGAGATGACGCAGAGCGAGACCGTCACAATCTTCAATGACATGTGCGTCATGGCGCCGGCCACATTGATCGACCAAGCCATCGACTGGGAAGGGGTCGATGCGCGCATCGCGAGGGCGCGATTCACCAATGCTGGACACACGATCCAGGCCGGGCTCTCGTTCAACGATGCGGGCGAGTTGACGGACTTCGTCTCCGAGGATCGTTACCAGATCTCGCCCGACGGAAAGACGTCGAGACGGCTTCGCTGGTCGACCCCGATCCGCGGCTATCGTTCGTACGGTGCCGTGCGCCTGGCAGCCGGCGGTGAGGGACGATGGCACGAGCCTGACGGCGAGTACGCCTACATCGAGCTGACGATAGACGATGTCCGGTTCAACGTGCAGCCGCGTTGACCGCGTCGGGACGCCAGAGAAGCACCGCGGACATGCTGCCCTCGTTGAGGAACGTCAAGATCGTCGTTTCCTCAGCGGGCGTACACCCGAGCAGCAACTTGATTTCCGCGTCACGATTCCTCAGGTCGACCGTACAAGCGACGGCAGTCACGACAGGCGGACGCATCGAGCCCATCCAGATGTCGACGCCATCCCCGTCGGCAGCCGTCGTTCCTTTCAGGTAGCCGTAATCGACCGGGTAGATCGCCTCCTTCACCTCGGGGTGCCTCGAGCCTCTGGGGCGGTCGATGATGACTTCAGCCGTTGCGACCAGGTTCTCGATCGCGGCCCAGAACTTGTCTGGCGAGACGCCACTCCGTGCGTACGTTCGCATGGTGGCGATACTATGGCGTTCCTCAGCGGGCGCCTATCGTTCACTGTCGAGCACGCGCATCTGGTGCTCGTCGTACCGCGTGCCGGCGACAGCCGTGGGCGACAGAGCGGCCTGGATACGTTCCAGGTCCGCCGGGGTCAGCTGAATCTGCAGCGCCCCGAGCGATTCGGCGAGCTGCGTCCGTGTACGGGCTCCGACCAGCGGCACAATATTGGACCCTTTTGCCAGCACCCAGGCAATCGCCAGCTGCGAGGCGGTCGCGCCCTTCTCGGCGGCCAGGCCGCGCAGTATCTTAACCAGACCCTCGTTTCGCTGGAGATTTTCACTTGTGAAACGCGGCAGGTGCGCGCGAAAGTCGCGCGCCGACTTCGGCGTCGAGCCGCTGAGCAGGCCGCGCGACAATACGCCGTAGGCGGTGAGGCCGATGCCGAGTTCTGCCAGGAGCGGAAAGATCCGCGCCTCAGGATTCCGGCTGATCAGCGAGTACTCGATCTGCAGATCGGAGATGGGGTGGACCGCGTGCGCGCGTCGAATGGTCTCGGTTCCCACCTCGGATAACCCGATCGCGCGGACGTGACCGGCCTTGACCAGCTCCCCAATGGCGCCGACGGTCTCCTCGATCGGGACGTTGGGATCGAGACGACCCGGGCGGTAGATGTCGATGTGATCGACGCCGAGTCGCCGAAGGCTGTACGCGAGGAAGTTCTTCACGGCGGCCGGCCGCGTATCCATGCCGATCCAGCTCCCGTCGGGTGCTCGCAACGCACCGAACTTGACCGAGAGGATGGCCTTGTCGCGTCGTTCGCGCAGTGCGCGGCCGATGAGCAGTTCGTTGTGCCCGGCGGCATAGTAGTCGCCGGTATCGAGCAGCGTGATGCCGGCGTCGAGCGCCGCATGAATCGTGGCGATGCTCTCGCCTTCGTCGGCCGGGCCGTACAGGTCGGACATGCCCATGCAGCCGAGACCGAGCGGGAAGACGCGGGGACCCTTCAATCCGAGTTGCCGTGACTGATGACTGGTCATGGCCTGAAGCTAGCTCTCATGGTTTCCAATCGGCAAGGAGGCACCTGCCGGTTCTATACTTTCCTGACAGAAACCATGACGCCCGCCAGATCATCCGCCTCGACAGCCAAGGAGGCGCTCGTGCACGAGATGCTCGAGCGGATTGCCGACAGGTGGACGCTGCTGGTAATCGATGCGCTGGACAGCCGCCGGCCGATGCGCTTCTCGCGCCTGCGCGACAGACTCGGCGGCATCAGTCAGAAAATGTTGACGAAGACGTTACGCCAGCTCGAACGCGACGGCCTCGTCGTCCGGCGCGTCCACGCCGAAGTCCCGCCCAGGGTTGACTATCGATTGACTCCGTTAGGCACGAGCCTCGGGCAATCCGTGTGCGGGTTGTGGACGTGGGCGGAGGCGCATGTGAAGGACGTCGAACGCTCGCGTCGCACGTATGACTCGATTGTGGCCCGCTCCTTGCTCCTCGCGACCCGAGGAACACCTCGACCACCATGAATCGCGCGGAAACCTGGATACTCAGCGGCTCGCATGAACGGAAATCCGTCCGGCCGCCGGAATTCCGGCGATCACGGATCGACATAGGACCGAAAAACTATTGTCCGGACTTGAAAGATCCAGCTAAAGTACCGGCTTCAGAAATCAAAACCGGGAGGCCGCGATGAGAGTCTCGCCAGACGACTGCCCTCCTGCGAGTGAAGGCAGTATTCCGCGATGTGAGCAGCCTCGCGATCGATCGCGCATGCTGACGCGAGGCGGCATCGCCGTCGCTTCTCTGAGCCTCTTGCTGGCGATCGCTGCGCGGACCCCGGCCTCGGCGGACAGCCAGCAGACTTCCCAGCCCGCTCCTGCGGCTGCGCAGCCGGCGGCGCCCACCGCGGCGTACGCCGGCGAGGATACGTGCCTCGTCTGCCACGCGGACCAGGCCTACAAAGGCACGGCGCACGCACGTCCGTTCAGCGACCGCACACCCGCCGCCACGCGCGGCTGCGAGAGCTGTCATGGCCCCGGCAAGGCGCACGCCGACGCCGGCGGCGATCCCAAACTGATTCAGAGCTACAAGAGGATGAAGCCGGAGGACGCCAGCACAACGTGCACGTCCTGCCACAACCGCACGTCGCACGCGCTCTGGGACGGCAGCCAGCACGATCAGCGGAAAGTATCCTGCACGAGCTGCCACAGCGTCCATGCGCCGAAGGGCGAACCGCAGCTCAAGGCGCAGAACGAGATCGCGCTCTGCAGCACGTGTCACCGCAACGTCACGAACAAGCAGTACCGCTTCAACCACATGCCGGTTCGCGAGGGCCGCCTGACGTGCTCGTCCTGCCACAACGTCCACGGCAGCACGAACGTCAAGCTGTTGAAGGCGGGCACGACCATCGACGAGAGCTGTACGAGCTGCCACGCGGAGAAGCGCGGGCCTTATCTGTGGGAGCACGCACCGGTCGCCGAGAGCTGCGTTACCTGTCACGACGCACACGGCTCGAACAACGATCGGATGCTCGTGGCCAAACAGCCGTTCCTCTGCCAGCGGTGTCACGTGACGTCGCGCCATCCTCCGACCGTCTACGAGGGCTACCTGCTGCAGAACTCCCAGAACGCGAACAAGATCTTCGCCCGGTCCTGCACGGTCTGCCATCAGCAGGTTCACGGGTCGAATGCGCCGTCCGGCAGGGCGCTCCTGCGTTAGGTGAGGAGGAGCATGATGGGCTACAAACGGGTCATCCTCGCCGCGGCGTTCCTCGCGGTCTCGAGTCCGGGACTGGCGCAGACGCCGCAACCGCAGCCGTCTCAGCCCACGCGGGCGCCGACGGCAGCGCCCAGCGGGACCGTCGACATCGGTGGGCGCTTCACCACGACCGACGGCGACGAGGCGCGGTACGAGCGGTATCGCGACGATCGCGACGGGATCTATTCGAGCTTCACGGTCGGGCGCCAGACCGACGCCTATTGGTTCGACGCAGAGGCGTCTCACGTCGGGTACCGCGATCAGCGCTACGCCGTGGACTTCCTCAGCCGCAAGGTCAATTTCTCGTTCCGATGGGACTCACTGCCGCTCAACTTCAGCTACATCGCGCTGACCCCGTTCCAGACGAGCGGCAGCACGCTGACGCTGGACGACGCCGCGCAGCGCGCCGTACAGGGCCCGACGAATGCAGCCAATGACGGCACGGCCGTCGGCGTACCGTGCGCGCCAGGCGCCCCGCCCGCAAGCTGTTCGAACCCGACGGCGGCTGCGCAGGCGAAGGCGAACCGATCGACCTACAACAGCCTGGCGACACCCTTCGATCTTAGGCAGCAGCGCGACACGGCCGCCTTCGGCCTGACCTACACGGCCTCGAAGTCCATCGACGTCGACGTCAGGTTCACGTCGGCGATGAAGGACGGCGAGCAGCCCTGGGGTGCGTCGTTCGCGTTCAACAACGCCATCGAGCTGCCGCTCCCGCTCGACAACCGAACCAACGATCTGTCGGTTGGGGCGTCGTGGACGAATCCGAAGGGAATGTTCCGGATCGGGTGGGACGGGTCGTGGTTCAGTAATCAATTCGAGAGCCTCGTCTGGGACAATCCGATTCGAATCACCGATTTCAATAACGGCCTGCGGCCGCCCAACGGTCCGTACGACCCGAGCGGTTACAGCAACGGCAACGGCCCGGCGCAGGGCCGGATGTCGCTCGCTCCGGATAATTCCATGAACGTGGTGAGCGCGACCGGCCTCTACAAGCTGCCAGGCCGCAGCGCGCTCAACGGCACACTCCAGTTCACGACGCAGAGCCAGGACGACGCGCTGATTGACTGGACCATCAACCCGGTGATCGACAACGCGCTCGTAATTGGCTCCTTTCCCCACCTGGCCCAGCTGCCTCGCGCGACGGCGCAGGCCGAGGCCAAGGGCGTCAACGCGCTGCTGAACTTCAGCTCCCGGCCCTTCCGCCGCACGAACGTCGTCGTGCGGTACCGCTTCAATGACCGCGACGTCCAGACGCCGGTTTTCGACGCCACGGAGTACGTACGGTTCGACGCCGTACCCGAGGAGATCGAGGAAGGGCTGTCGCACCAGTTCGACACGCAGCGTCAGATCTTCGACGCCAATGCGTCGTTCGCCGCGACGAGCTGGGCCTCGCTTCGTGTGGGGTACGGCTACGAGGGCGTCGAGCGTCACGGCCGGGGGTTCAGCGATACCGGCGAGAACATTTTCCGCGTCTCGTTCGACACCTTCGCGAGTGCGCTCGTGACGATCCGCGCCGGCTTCGACGTGTCGCGGCGCCGCGGTGAAGGCTTCGTCGAGACCGGCATCGACTACGAGACCGGTCCGGGCGGGACGCAGCCGACGCTGCGCTACTACGACGAGGCGGACCGCGATCGGACGCGCGGGTCGCTCCTCTTCAGCGTGATGCCACGCGACACCGTGGACCTGTATTTCATGTTCTCAGGCGGCAAGGACGAGTACCTGATAGACGAGTCGGCGCCCGTAGAGCGACCCGGCGAGCTGTTCGGGCTGCAGGATGCGAGCGTCACGAGCTGGAACCTCGGGGTCAACTTCTACCCGGCTGACCATCTCGCGGTCGGGGCCAATTACGGCCGCGACGATTACAGCGCACTGCAGCTGTCGCGCAACGCGAACCCGCCGCCCGACCCGAGCTGGACCGATCCGAACCGGAACTGGACGCTCGATAACGACGAACAGGTGAACACGTTCAACGTCTATCTCGATCTTCTGCGCGCGATCCGCGATACGGACATCCGGTTCGGCTATGACTACAACGACTCGGATAACGCGCTCGCGCACGGCGGGCCGCGCATCGCCTCGCTGGCCGCGGCGAATCAGTTCATTCCGCTTCCCAACGTCGAGAATACGTGGCACCGCGTCAGGGCCGACGTGCAGTATTTCTTCTCGAATCGCACGGGCGTGGGGCTCGGCTACTATTTCGAGAGCCTCGATATCGTGGACTTCAACACGATCGACACCCCAGGCCCGATCGGCTTCGTTGCCGAAACCGGCGACCCGCGCATCGACTGGCTCGGAGGGCTGATCACCGGTTACGGGAACCGGTCGTATACGGGCCACAGCATCTATCTGCGCGCGTTGTACCGATTCTAGGAGCCCGACAGGCCGCCGATCAGTATCACAGCTGCGGCCGACGCCGACGCCACGAGTGCCCAGCCGACCGTCCGGAGTCGTGTAGCCGTCGGCGGAAAGACGGCCAGCCACGACGCCACAACCACGCCCGGAGCCGCCGCCAGCACGGTCGTCCACGGCAGGACGGCATTCGCCGCTGCGGTCGTGAGGCTCGCGCCGGCGGTGGTCGTCAACAGCACGACGGCGACTCGAGTCGCGCGCGCCGCCTGCGGGTTCCCGCCGCCGCGAGCGCCGAGGACCAGCGAACGCACGGCGAGCGTTCCAGCCACGAAGATCACGGCAAACACCGTCGCGACTCCGAGCGCAATCCTGACCGCTCCCCCGGCTGCGAGGCAGATTGGCACCGCAACGAATGAAAACACCAGAGCGACCGCGATCTCCGCGGCTGCGGTCTTTTCGCGGTTGCCCGAAATCGTTGCGGCCAGAACGACCGCTGGCACGAGAGGCAGCATCAGCGACCGTCGAACAGGCTGCGGCATCATCGAGAGTGCGGCGAGTCCCGCGACCGCCGTCATCGTGACGGTTACGGCCAACCACAGAGCCGCGCGAGCCCCGTTCTCGCGCTTCACGCGCCCGCCGCGTCTGCCGAGCATGACGAGCAGCGGCTCGTGCGCAAGGAAGCCGCCCACGACGGCGACCGCCGTCAGGACCGCGGCCGTCGTTACTCCCGCAACGGCAAACGACGTCAGGAGCGGAAGGGCCAGCTGACCGTAGGCGCCGTGCTCCTTGGGCACCAGCAGCATCGCTACAAGGCTGTATCGAGCGCCATCATGATCGTGAAACCGCCAAGGAATCCGACGGTCGCGACGTCGGTCGCGCCGCTGCGCACGGTCTCCGGAATCAGCTCCTCGACAACGACGTAGAGCATCGCTCCGGCGGCGAAGGCCATCGCGTAGGGAAGCGCCGGCCGGACGGCGAGGACGAGCGCCGCACCAAGCACGCCGGCGATCGGCTCGATCGCCGCCGAGAGTTGTCCGTACCACAAGGCGCGCCACCGATTCATACCCTCGCGCCGGAGCGGCAGCGCAATCGCGAGGCCCTCTGGGATGTTCTGCAGCCCGATGCCAATGGCGAGCGCCGTCGCGGCGCTCACGTCGCCGCCGCCGAAGCTCACGCCGACGGCCAGTCCCTCCGGGAAGTTGTGCAGCGTGATGGCCAGCATCAGCAGCGCCGATCGCCGCCACTGGGTGTGTGGCCCCTCCGCCCGGCTTCGTCCGGGAACTCGGGGTGCAGGTGAGGCAGAAGCTGGTCAACCGCGTAGAGGAACGCGCCCCCGGCGAGCAACCCTGTCACGGCGGGGAACGGGCCGCCGCGCTCGATCGCCGGAACGAGCAGCGACCAGCACGACGCGGCTACCATGATGCCGCCCGCCGCCCCCATGATGGCGTCCATCAGCCGGCGTGGCGCGGAGCGGAAGAAGAGGACCGGCAGCGTGCCGATCGCCGTCAGCAGCCAGGTGCCGGTCGTGGCGAGGAGCGCCTGGAAGATCGGGTTCACGCCCGCCTTGCTCGAAGAGGCTTGATCACCCTACCATCCGCGTCACATCTCGATCGACAGGCCCAGGCCGTTGTGGGCGCCTAATGGAGGTGCGAATGGTCCCCGTGATGTCGTTGTGGGTCCCCATCCTGCTCTCGGCCGTCCTCGTGTTCGTTGCCAGCTCCATCATACATATGGCGCTGCCTATCCATCGGAACGACTTCCGCAAGGTCGGCAAGGAAGACGAGCTCATGGAAGCGCTCCGCCGCCTCGCCGTTCCGCCCGGCGACTATCTGGTTCCGCATCCCGGCTCCCGCGAAGGGATGAAGAGCCCTGAGTTCGTCGAGAAGATGAAGAAAGGCCCGGCCGCGGTCCTGACCGTCTATCCGTCCGGACCGCCCTCCATCGGCACGAGTCTGCTCCTCTGGTTCATCTACTGCGTCATCGTCAGCGTGCTCGCCGCCTACGTGGCCGGTCGCGCGGTCGGACCTGGTTCGGACTACCTCGCCGTGTTCCGGTTTGCCGGCACGACTGCATTCGTCAGCTACGCCCTCGCGCTGCCGCAGAATTCGATCTGGTACAAGCGCAACTGGGGAGCCACCTTCAGGTCGATGGTTGATGGTCTGGTGTACGGTCTGCTGACGGCAGGGACGTTCGGCTGGCTCTGGCCGCGGTAGTCTTCCGAGCGCGCAGGCCCGCGAGGACGCAGTCCGCCAGCAGGCCTGCCTCGGCGACGCATGAGTTGATGGCGGGTCCACGATAGGCGCTGCCCGCAAGAAACAGGCCTGGTATTCGCGCGAGGCGCGCCTCGATGCTCGCGAGACGGTCGAGGTGCCCCTTCGTGTACTGCGGAATGCCCCGGCGGTGCCGGATGATGCTGACGAAAGCGGGATCGCTCCGCAGCCGCATCGTCTGCGCGAGATCGGATCGCACGATGCGGAGCACCTCGGCGTCGGAGAGATTCGGCGCGGATCGGTCATGCGCGCCTCCAAGCATCGCGCGAATCGACACGGCCCACCGTGGCGCCCGGTGTGGATAGATGCTGGAGTCCCACAACACGCCGAGCACGCGCGGCCCCTGGCCGCGCGGAACCAGAAAGCCGAACCCGTCGAGAGGACCCCGCTCGCGTTCCACGGTTCCCGCGTCATAGCCAAGACAGATGACGACGATCGGTGCGGTTTCGATATCGGCGAGCATCACCGCGAGGTCGTCGTCGAGAGGGGCCACGAGAACGGCGCTGTCGTACGCGGGTCCCGCCAGCACGACCGCGTCGGCGTAGTCATCCGATCCACTGGCGAACCTCAGACGGTACCGTCCCTGCTGAACGTCGAGACCGCTCACGACCGCGTTCACGTGAATCGACTTGTCGAGCGAGGTCACGATCGCCCGCGGCAGCTCCTCGATGCCATCAGGAAACGACGTCAGCGTTCCCGTGGGCGATCCGGGCGCTTCACGGCGGCCGGTTGCGTGCGTTCGGCGTTTGCGCCACTGCTTCGCGACGAGCGCCTTGACGAGGCTGCCATACTCGGTCTCCATGTCCCACATCTTCGGGAAGCAGGCTCTGAGCGACAGCCGCCTCGCATCTCCGGCAAAAATTCCAGAAACCATCGAGTCGATCATGATGTCGGCCGCCTCGCGGCCGATGCGCCGCGACGCGAACTCGTGAATAGTTTCGTCGGCCGCGGGTCGTGTGCGCGCAAGAGGCTCCCCCATCACGCGGAGCTTGCCGGCCCACGAGAGCAGGCGGGAGCGCAGGAACTCCAATGGGGCGCCAGGCACCGCGTGAAGCCGTCCATCCCGGAAAATGAACCGCCGGCGAGCCGCGTCGTTGCTCGGCAGCAGTCGGGCCTGTAGTCCCACGTCCCGCACGAGGTCGAGCGTCGGTGGAGAGCTGTCGAGAAAGCCATTGGCTCCCCATTCGCAAAGGAAACCGCCGATGTTTTCGGAGCGGATGTTCCCCCCGCACCGGCCGCTCTTCTCGTAGACGGCCAGCTCGATCTCACCCGGCGCGCTGCGCCCGCGCAGCGCGTGCGCGACGGCCAGCCCCGCGATCCCGCCGCCGACGACTGCCACGCGCGTCATGCTGCGCTCCTCCAGATGTCGCCGTGCCGTGCGAGCGCGCGCAGGGTATCGAGGTGCCGAACCACGAGCCGGCCGAGCGCTTCGATGAACGTTGGATGCGTGTTCAGCGCGCGCGGGCGGCGATACTCGACGATTCCCGCCCGTCTTGCGGCCTCGGCAAACAGCAGGTCCACTTCGTAAAGCGTCTCGATGTGATCGGATACGAACGACAGCGGGACGATGAGCAGGTCTCGGACGCCTTCGGCACCCAGCGCATGGATGACCTCCTCAGTTCCGGGGCCGATCCATCTGACGGGCCCCGTACGGGATTGGTAGGCCAGCACGTGGCGGTTCGGCAATCCCAGCCGATCGACGAGCGCGCGGCGGGTCGTCTCAATCTGCCAGACGTAAGGATCGCCGCCGTCCACGAACTTCTGGGGCAGACCGTGGGCGCTGAACAGAATCACCGCGCGCTTCCGGCTGGCGGTCGGCATGGCGTCGTAGGCCTCGCGGATCGTGTCGGCGAAGGCGTCTACATACAGCCGCTCGTCGGCGTAACTCGTGACATGCGTGACGTCGAAGGGGCATTGGGCTCGCTCGAGGGCGAGGTCGAAGTCGGCGCGGGATGAACCGGTCGTCGCCTGCGACCAGTGCGGGTAGAGGGGCAGTGTCACGACCCGACGGATCCCCCGTGCCGACAGATCTGTCAGGGCGTCGGCAGCGAACGGCGGCGTGTACCGCATCGCGATGGTGACGTGAAATGGGCCGTGAGCAGAGCCGTCGGCGTTCAGCCAGGTCTGGAGTGCGGCAGCCTGATCTCTGGTAAGGCGAAGCTGCGGCGAGCCGCCTCCAATCGCCTCGTAGTTCCGGCGCACGGCCGGCAGTCTGGCGCGGGTGAGCGCGCGGGCAAACACCGGTTGTACGATCCGGCCGAGCGGCAGCTCGATGATGGCGCGATCGGAGAAGAGGTTCACGAGAAACGGTTGGATGTCCTCCAGCCGCTCCGGCCCTCCCATGTTGAAAAGAACGACACCGGTCACGCTACACCGTCCTTGAAAAGATTGGCGCCTGGATGTGGCGCCGCAGGTACCGGTCGAAGACCATGCAGACGTTCCGTACGAACCGCTGACCCGCGGGCAGGACGTCCACGCCAGCCGCCGTCAGCCGCACGAACCCGACGGCCGCCGGTCCGTCGTCGGCTGAAAGCTGATCCAGCTCGCCGGCAAAATACTCGTCGAACGGCACGCCGAATCTCGCTTCGACGTCGTCCTTGCGGACGGTGAAGTTGCACATCAGCTGCGTGATGACGTAACGCCGCACGAGGTCGTCGTCGCGGAGCGCCAGGCCGCGCTCGACCGGGAAGTGGCCGGCGTCCAGCGCGGCGTAGTACGTGCTCAGCTTCTTGGTGTTCTGGGCGAACGCGTCGGACACGTCGCTGATGGCGGAGATGCCGGCACCCAGCATGTCGGCCGCCGGATGTGTCGTGTAGCCCATGAAATTACGGTGCAGGGTGCCGGCCTTCGCGGCGCGCGCGAGATCGTCGGTCGGCAGCGCGAAGTGGTCCATTCCAATCTGCGTGTAGCCCGCGTCGAGCAGCTTCTCGAGCGCGACCGTGAACAGCTCGAATTTCAGCGGCGCCGGAGGCAGGTCCCTCGGATCGATCCGCTTCTGGTGACCGCGAATCCAGGGAACGTGCGCGTATGAATAGACGGCGAGGCGCTCGGGCCGCAACTCGACGATCGCCCCCACGGTCCGTCCGAAGCTCTCGAGCGTCTGGGACGGCAGTCCGTAAATCAGGTCGACGTTGAGGGACTCGAAGCCTGCCTGGCGCGCGCGGGAGAAGACCGCGCGCGTTTCCGCCTCACCCTGATGTCGACCGATCGCGGCCTGCACCGCCTCGGTGAAGTCCTGCACACCAAGCGATAACCGGTTGAACCCGAGGGCGCGGAGCGTGTCGACGTGCTCAGGCGTCGTCACTCTCGGATCGACTTCGATGGCGAGCTCGCCGCGCGGGTCGATGTCGAAATGTCGGCTGACGGCCGCAAACAGATCGACGAGCTGCGCCGGATCGAAGTAGGTGGGCGTGCCTCCGCCCCAGTGGTGCTGGACGACGTGACGGCGCCGCTTGAGGCGCGCACCCAGCATCGCGATTTCGCGCTTCAGGTACTCCAGATAGCGCGCCGCTACCCACCGCTTCTGGGTGACCACGACCGAGCACCCGCAGAACGAGCAGCGCGCCTGACAGAAAGGCAGATGGAGATAGAGAGACAGGGGCTCGCCGTCGCGCCTGGCCGCCGCGTCGATTCGAGCCAGATACTCCTGCTCGTCGAACTGCTCGCTGAATTCGACGGCCGTCGGATACGACGTGTAGCGCGGCCCGGGACGATCGAACAGCCGGACGAGATCGGGCGTGGCGAGCATGCCGACGGTGGGGCAAAGTGCATGCCCCTCGGATTCCCGCCGAAACCGGCCGGCCGCCCACCGCCCGACTCATGGGTGCCGGAAGTCCGGCAGTCGCATGAATTCCGCAAGAAAACTTCGCATGCCGCCGGTTGGCACCGGGGTTGCCATCGGCTGCGATGTGGATTCAGCCGTGTTCTCGCCAGACGACGTGGTGATCGGCCGGAGCCCGCGGATGCGCGCGGTCTTCGACTTCGCGCGCGTGATCTCCACCGGCGACAGCAACGTCATGATCACCGGCGAGACCGGGACGGGGAAAGAGCTGATTGCGAACCTGATCCACGCCTCCAGCCGGCGCCGGCTTCGGCCGTTCGTCGCCGTGAGCTGCGCCATCCTGACCGAGACGCTCATCGAGACGGAGCTGTTCGGGCACGAGCGCGGCGCGTTCACCGACGCGATCAAAGCCCGGCCCGGCCGTTTCGAGATGGCGCAGGGGGGCACGATCTTCCTCGACGACATCGACGACGTGCCTCCGTCGATGCAGATCAAGCTCCTGCGGGTACTTCAGAACCGGACGGTGGAACGAGTGGGGAGCACGCATGCCATCGACGTCGACGTGCGAGTAATCACCGGCGCGAAGAAGGATCTCCGGCGGCTCGTGGCCGAGGGAAAGTTCCGAGAGGATCTGTACTATCGTCTGCACGTCGTTCCGATTGTGCTGCCTCCGCTCCGGGAGCGCCGGGAGGACATTCTCCTCCTCGCCGATCATTTCCTGCACCGATCGTTCCGCGAACGGGGGATCGAGCAGCGACCGCTCTCGGCGCTCGCGCGGCACGCCTTTCTGAACTACGACTGGCCCGGCAACGTGCGCGAGCTGGAGAACGCCTGCGAGCGGATCGCGCAGACATGCCGGTGCGGAGAGGTGAAGTTCGGCTGCCTGCCGGCGAGCATCCTCCTGCACGCGGAGACGCGCGGCGACACGCCGCTCGTGATCACACCCACCCCGGTGTCCCACGAGGCGATCTCGCTCGACGATCGGCTGCAGGAGGTGGAATCGCGGCTGATTACGTGGGCGCTCAACGCGAGCCGCGGCAACAAGTCGCGCGCGGCCGAACTGCTCCACGTGAAGCGGTCGACGCTCGGCGATCGCATCCGGAAGCTCGGTCTCTGCCACCTGGAACAAACCAACTGAACCTACTGGTTGCGACGGCCACCTGACCGACGGCTTTTCGGCGGTCGCCGGGCGTTCGAGGTTCGGCCGATGCCGAAAACCCGCAGCATCTCGCGAGAAATCAGGGACTTACCAGCTTTCTACCAGGTACGCCCGTT
>DATAFJ010000173.1:0-15141 GCA_036257535.1 Vicinamibacterales bacterium
GGGCGGGCGCCGGCTTCGACCCCGACACGGGACTGCTCTACGTTCCTTCGATCACGGCGCCGTTCATCGTCACGCTCTCGAGGCCGGATCCGGCGAAGTCTGATCTGAAGTTCACGGCGCGTCCCCCCGCGTATGCGGACGGTCCTCGCGGTCTGCCGCTGACGAAGCCACCCTACGGGCGAGTGACAGCGATCGATCTCACGTCGGGAGAGCACGGCTGGATGTCGCCGCTCGGGAGCGGGCCGCGCGATCACGCCGACCTCAAGGCGCTCGGCCTGCCGCCCCTCGGCTGGCCGGCGCGCGGCGTCCCGCTGGTCACGAAGACGCTGCTGTTCGTCGGACAGGAGCCGCGGCGTCTCTACGA
Source organism: Vicinamibacterales bacterium (assembly GCA_036257535.1). Classification (GTDB taxonomy): domain Bacteria; phylum Acidobacteriota; class Vicinamibacteria; order Vicinamibacterales; family 2-12-FULL-66-21; genus DATAEE01. Next base: position 365 of record DATAFJ010000173.1, read on the forward strand.
GCGCAGCCGGCCGTCTCCACGCGGCAACGGCGTGCAGGCCGACTTCGAGAACCGCGAGCCGAAGCTGTTCGCGTTCGACAAGAAGACCGGCGCGGTCGTCGCCGAGATCGAGCTGCCCGGCAACGCGACCGGCGGGCCGATGACATACCTCTCGAACGGCCGCCAGTTCATCGTCGTCCCGATCGGCGGCGCGAACATCCCCGCGGAACTCGTGGCATTGGCGCTGCCATAACCCGAGCAGGGCTGAAGCCCTGCGCTACAACAGATCAGATTCAGCTACCGAATAATCCTCGGCGACGTAGGGCTTGGCGGCGCGACGGGCGGGCCGAGGATTCTCAGAATCACGCCTTCCTGGTGAATGCACAGGTACAGCTCGCCGGCCGCGTCGACGCCGAACGAGCTGATGCCTTCGCGAAGCCGCTGCGCGCCCAGCTCGCTCGTGTGCTCTCGACGATCCGAGGCGCGTGCTTCGCCCGACGAATCGATCGCGAGCGCGATCGACCATAAGCGGCCGAAGTAGTCGGCGTAGAAATACCGGCCGCGGAATCCTGCCGGCAGCGCCTGCCCGCGATACACGTGACCGCCCGTCACGGACGCTCCGTCGCTGCGACCGTACTCGTGGATGGGATCGATGAGCGGCTGGAACGCCGGCGGCGTCGACTGCACGTTGGGAATCGTACCTTCGCGCAGCCTCCAGCCATAGTTGCGTCCGCCTCGATTGCGCGGTTCGTAGTCGATCTCTTCGATGCGGTTCTGGCCGACGTCGCCGACGACGAGGGCGCCGGTCCCGCCGAGCGCCGGGTCGTCGAAGCTGTAGCGCCAGGGGTTGCGCCAGCCGAACGACCAGATCTCGGGAAACGCCGAGACCGGATCGCCGTCCAGAAACGGGTTGTCTGGCGGTATGCGGTACCCCGACTCGTCGCTGTCCGGAACGTTGACGTCGATCCGCAGGAACTTTCCGAGCAGCGATCGCGGGTTCTGCGCGTGGTTTTGCGGATCGTTGCCGCTGCCGCCATCACCCGTGCCGATGTATAAGTAGCCGTCCGGCCCGAACGCCAGGTTGCCGCCGTTGTGGTTCGAGAATGGATGGTCGATCACCTGCAGGCCGGTAGACATCCAGCGAAAGTCGAAGCGCGACGCGGCATCGGCCAAAAGCGCATTCGACTGCGACCGACGAAACCGTGACACGACGATGTCGCCTGTGACGTCCGTGAAACCCACGAAGAACCTTCCGCTGGTCGCATAGTCCGGCGCGAACACGAGCCCCAGGAGTCCCTGCTCGCCGCAACAGCGTACCGAACGCGTCAGATCGAGAAAGCTCTGGGGTTGAACGACCCGGTCCTGGACGGCACGGATGCGACCCTCCTGCTCGACGACGAAGAATACCGACCGGTTCGTTGGATCCTGGACGAACGCAACGGGAAACCGCAGCCCGGATACGTACACCTCCGAGCGGAGCTGTGCGCTCCCGATCGCGGGCGTGAGAATCAACATCGCGAGGGCGAACCACGACCTCACCAGCGCGCTTCGCATGCCGTAGATTTGCCGTATCATCGTCGTGTCGTCAACATGCACCGCTCGCTCGCGCCGCTCGTCATGCTCTGCGCGCTTGCCGCGTGCGGCGAGACCCCTCAGCCACCAGATGGCGGCGATCCGCCTCCGGGTGGCGAAACGATCACCGGGCGCGAACGAATTGGATGGATACAGCCCGCAACCGACTCATCCGAGCTGGCGACCTTCAGCTACGTGATGTACGTCGATGGCGCGCGCCGCACTCTGTCCGGGGCCGCCTGCAGCAGCACCGCGGGAGCGACTGGCTTCGACTGCTCGGCGCCGCTTCCCTCGCTGTCTCCGGGCGCTCATACCCTCGAGCTGGCCACGTTCACGACGTCTGGGGGCGCGGTCCTCGAAAGCGGCCGTTCCACGCCGCTGCAGGTCAACGTCAGCGGCGTCGTCACGGCCGTTGAAGCGGGCGAGAGCGATGGTGCCACGGTATCGACGCGCGACGGCGTGCGTCTGCAGGCCCAGGTCGTCGCGCGCGCCCTCGACGATCCGACCGATATGGCGTTCGCGCCAGACGGGCGGCTGTTCATCGCCGAGCGAGCGGGTCTGATTCGGGCCATCGCGCCTCGCACCGGCAGGATGAGCGACGTCGGCCGCCTGGCCGGCGTCAGCGCCGAGCGCGGCGGACTGCTTGCGATGACGCTCGCGCCAGACTTTCAGCGCTCTGGTGCGCTGTACGTCGTCTACACAGCAGCCGAGGGCGGTGCGGCAACTATTCGCTTACTGCGCGCCGTCGAACGTGGAGGTACGCTCGCGCAGGCTGCAGTGCTGCTCGACGAACCTGCGCCGGGCATGCAGTCCGCAGCAGCGCGGTTCGGACCGGACGGGATGCTCTATCTCGCTGTAGGAGACGCCGGCGAGCCGCGCCTCGCGCAGGAGCTCTCATCCCCGCTCGGAAAGATCTTGCGGCTGACACCCGACGGGACAGCACCCAGGGACAACCCCGGCGCTTCGCCGATCTTCTCCGTGGGGCATCGCATGCCGAGCGGCATCGCGTGGCAGCCGGAGAGGGCGGCGTTGTGGGAAGTCGAGCGGAACGGCGGCGCCGACGAGATCAACCGGATCGTCGCCAACGGCAACTACGGGTGGCCGCTGATGCGCGCGAGAGATCGACACCCGCGAGGGGTTGCGGCGGAGCTGACGTTTCCGGAAGGCACGTTGGCGGGCGCGTCGTTTTTCTCAGCCACGTCGACCGACGCGCCGTTTCATGGCGACCTCTTCGTCGCGTCCCACGGCGGACAGGATGTGCTCCGCGTGGAGTTCGTGAACGGCCGGCCGGCCGGGAGCGCGGAACGCCTGCTCCAGGGCCGCTTCGGCCGAATCGGTCAGGTCGTCCAGAGTCCGACCGGCGAGCTCTACTTCAGCACTGCGAACCGCGACACGTGGGGCGCAGGGCAGGACCTCGCGGTGCGCCTATCCGTCGTGCAGCCCTAGGACAGTCATGGCGAAACTCACCGCGATCGTGGGGGCAGCAGCGCTTTCGCTGCTCTCGTTTGGAACGTCTGCGGCTCGCGCGCAAGGCTGGCAGCCGCCGTCGGATGCCGAACGTTGCCCTTCCAAGTGGGGTGCCGGTGACGAGCGCGGCGCCGCCAACCTCATGACACCGGAGCTCGTGGTTCGCGCGGCGCGCCTCATCAAAACCGGCGAAGTGATCGAGATGGGCTACCCGCTCTACGCGGGCATGCCGTTCTACGGCGGCCGCGTCTACAGTCAGGTCTTGAAGCGGACCAACTGGCCGACGGGCTCAAACACTCGTGGCACCAACGAGGAAATGATCACGACCGAGCTGGGGCAGGTCGGCACACAGATCGACGGCTTCAGCCACCAGTCAATTGGCAACAGCCTCTATAACTGCGTGCAGATGGACCAAGTCGCCACGCGAACCGGATTCTCGAAGCTGGGCATCGAGAAGGCGGGCACTTTGATCGCGCGCGGCGTGCTCGTCGACGTCGCGGCGGCACGCGGCGTCGAGATGCTCGCCGACCGCTACGAGATCACGGCGCAGGACCTGCAAGATGCGTTGAAGCGGCAGAAGCTCTCGCTCGCGGCCGGCGACGCGGTCATCATCCACACGGGGTTTGGCCGTTTGTGGGAGAAAGACGACGTCCGCTACTACCGGACGCAGCCTGGCCTGGGCGTTGGCGCCGCGGAGTGGCTCGCACAGCAGAACCCGATGATCGTGGGATCGGATACGTGCTGCGTCGAAGTGAATCCGAACCCCGATCCGAAGCTGAGCTCACCCGTCCACCAGATCCTGCTGGTCGCCGGCGGGATCTACCTGATCGAGAATCTCAAGCTCAATGAACTCGTACAAAAGGGCGTCCAGGAGTTCGCGTTTGTCGTCCAGCCGTTGAAGCTGCGGGGAGCGACTGGGTCAGCAGTCGCGCCCACCGCCATTCGATGAACGCAGGCTCATTCGAACCGACTCGGACTCACTTGGCTCTCACGTCGTACGCATAAATCGTGTCCTGATCCCGCAGGTACAGCCGCCCACCCGAGACGACGGGATGCGTCCACGTCGGCAGAGAGCCTGCCTTGAGCGTGAAGCGGCCACGCTCGCGGTAGCCCTCCGGCGCTGCATCGGCGAGGCCGACGACGCCGTTTTCGCTGTAGAGATACAGCTGTCCTTCCGCCGAAACGAGCGAGCCCTTCCCCACCGATCTATCCCGCCACGCCACCGCGCCGTCGTCGAACTTCATCGCCGTCAGGATCGCGCTCGAGAAGCCATACATGTGATCGCCGATGAGGACGGCGGTGTTGTGATGCGTCCGCATCTCGCGCGTGAAGTACACCTCTTTCGCCGAAACGCCGCCGCCGGCAGGCGAGAGCTGGAGAAGGCCGCCGCCGGTGCCGTAATCAGATGAGATGAAAACGCGATCGCCGCGAATAACGGGTGTCGAGATGTTCGCCGTGCGGTTGTTGGCCTTGTCGTACGTCCAGAGAATGCGTCCATCCGAGACGTTCACGCCGAGCGCGTTCTCCGCGGTGAAAAAAATCGCCTGACGCATGCCGTTCGCCTCATGGAGCACGCCGGACGAATAGGCAGCCCGATCGCTGCCGCTCTTCCAGAGGACCTCACCGTTGGTCTTGTTGAATGCCACGATGGAGGCATCCAGTCCTCCGGCGTTGGCGATCACGCGGTCGCCGACCACGAGGGGCGACTCGCTGAACCCCCAGTTGGGGATCGACGACGAGAACGCGCTCGTGAAGGACACGTTCCAGACTTTCTTGCCGGTCGCGGCGTCCACGCAGGAAAGATCACCGCGCCCCGTGATGCTGTAGACGCGGGTGCCGTCGACGGTCGGCGTCCCCCGCGGCCCATCGCCGCGGTCCTGCTCCAGTCGCGCGCCGATCGGCGTCTCCCAGACAGGTTTTCCGGTTGCCGTGTCGTACGCGAGCAGGAGCTCCTGGTTCCCCTTCGCGCCCATCGTGTAGAGCCGGTTACCGGCGACGGCGAACGAGGAGTACCCGTTGCCGGCGCCAGCCGCGCGCCACACGAGCGGAGGACCCTCGGCCGGCCAGCTCTTGAGGAGGCCCGTTTCCGCCGCAATTCCGTCGCGCCGCGGCCCACGCCATTGCGGCCAGTCAGCGGCCGACAGCGTCAGCCCGGCAGCCGCTATCACCAGCACGGTCGATCCCAGCATTCGTCCCATTCGCATCATCGGTCTCCAGTGCGTTATTAGACGCTAACACGGGGCCCGCCAGCTGTGTGCCGGTCTAGACTCTCGACAGAAAAGAGGTGAAGGATGGCCCGCCGTTTCGACGATCTCTCCGAACGCGAGATTCTGGCGCTCGCGATCACCCTCGAGGAAGAGCACGGCCGGATTTACGCCGACTTTGCCGACGGGCTGCGCGAGAACTTCGCCGGGTCCGCCCGGATCTTCGACGAGATGCATAAGGAAGAGTCGGAGCACCGCGCAAGCCTGATCGAGATGTACCGATCGCGCTTCGGCGATCATATTCCGCTCATCAGACGAGGTGACGTCAAGGGGTTCGTGACCCACCGGCCGATCTGGATGGTCCGTCCTCTTGGTCTGGAGAAGGTCCGACGCCAGGCGGCAATCATGGAGCTCGAGGCGCGGCGTTTCTACGAACGCGCCGCGGCGCGCGCAACCGATGCGGCGGTGCGCAAACTGCTCGGGGATCTCGCCGAGGCGGAGCGCAGCCATGTCGCCGCCGCCGAGAGCCTCGAGCGCGAGCACCTCACACCCGCCGTACGCGAGCGCGAAGAAGAGGCGGGACGGCGTCTCCTCCTGCTGCAGGTGGTACAGCCCGGCCTTGCCGGCCTGATGGACGGCTCCGTGTCGACGCTTGCGCCGCTCTTTGCCGCGGCGTTCGCCACGCGTGACAGCTGGGACGCCTTCCTTGTCGGAATGGCAGCCTCGATTGGCGCCGGCATCTCAATGGGCTTCGCCGAGGCGGCTTCGGACGATGGCTCCCTGACAGGACGCGGGCGTCCCTGGTTCCGCGGCGTGGTTTGCGGAGCGATGACCACCGCCGGCGGCATCGGGCACACGCTGCCGTATCTCATTCAGGACTTCAACGTGGCCACGATCCTCGCGGTCGCCGTCGTGTTATTCGAGCTGTGGGCGATCAGCTATATCCGCTACAGGTACATGGACACGCCGTTTCTCTCTGCGGCGTTTCAGGTCGTCGTCGGTGGCGTGCTCGTGTTCCTGACCGGAATCCTGATTGGAAGCGCCTGAGGGTTACGGCCTGCGGACGACGACCAGGAAGTCCCGGCCCTTGCGGTCCTCGACCTGAATGCGCTCGAAGCCGGCGGCGACGAGCTCCTTCAGCACCGTCTTCGCCTTAACCCCGTGCCGGCCGTCCTCGTCGCGGTCCGCGGGGTTTGAGGCCTCTTCATCCCCTCGCGGCGTGAAGTCCATGACGGCCAGCCTGCCGCCCGGACGCAGCGACGCCCACAGGCTCCGGTTCATCGCTGCGGGATCGCCGAAGTGATGATAGACGGCGCGCATGAAGACCGCGTCGCAGCAGCCGTCCGGAAGGTTCGTCCGGGCGGCGTCGCCCTCGAGGATCGTCACGTTGCCGGCGCCAGCCTTCTCGACCGCCGCGCGCAGCGTGCGGACGCGGTCGTCGCCGAGCTCGGTGGTGAATACCCGTCCTGCAGGGCCGACATGCCGTGCGACGAGGATGGTCAGGTCTCCGTCGCCCGCGCCGATCTCGCCGACGGTCGATCCTGCCTTCAGTTCCAGGGTCTCGATAAGGCGCTCCGCGTCGGATGCATCGTCGGCGCGCGTGACGATGACGGCGCAAATGATGGCTGCGGCAATGGCCAGAGAGCCCAGGAGGGCGCGACGTTTCTGCATACGGGTTATTTGACGGTGGAGAGCATCCCGGAGTTTGAGAATTCTAGCGGGGCTTGGGGCTTGGGGCTTGGGCTTGGGGCTAATCGCGCCGCCTCCACTCGCGCGGCTCGTCGCGCAGCACGGCGTTCAGCAGCCATCCCACGATGCTGACGATGAGGGCGCCGGCGAGTGCGCTCCAGAAACCTGAGATCTCGAAGCCGGGCACCAGCGCCGCCGTCAAGCCGAGACAGAGCGCGTTGACGACGAAGATGAAGAGGCCGAGCGTGATGATCGTGATCGGCAGCGTCAGCAGAATCAACAGCGGTTTGACGAGCGTGTTGACGATGCCGAGAACCAGTCCGGCGATCAGCGTCGCCGTCAGGCTGCTGAGCACGATTCCGTCCAGCAGGTATGCGGCGACATAGATCGCCAGCGCGTTGAGCAGAACCGTCAGAAGTATGCGCATGGGGGTCGCAGGGTGTCAGCGGTATACTAATCTTTTCTTCCGCCACTTCGATGCCGGAGTGGTGAAACTGGCAGACGCGCGGGACTCAAAATCCCGTGGGGTTCACCCCCCGTGTGGGTTCGATTCCCACCTCCGGCACCAGCCTTCGCTCTGGATCACAGGCGAAGGTCACGCAGTCCTCACACGTGAAACGAGCCTTAAAGCCTCGTACTCCCCCCAGAGGAGTAGAATCTCGTCATGAAGTTACAGATCACGGCCGTTATCACCGCTGTGATGGTTGTAGCGGGGGCTCCCGCCCCCCGCGCGACGCCCGCGCAGACGACGGACCAGCCGGCTCCGCGTTTCAAGGCGACGACAGACCTCGTGCGCGTCGACGTCAATGTCGTCGACGGGAGCGGCCGGCCGATTCGCGACCTGAAGGCGGAAGACTTCGAAGTGAAAGTAGACGGGCAGGGGCGAAAGATCGCCTCCGTGCAGTTCGTCAGCATCGATTCGGTCGGCGCCGTGCCCGCCTCGGCCGCGGCGCCGCGGCCGGTCACCTACAGCTCCAACGTCGAGGATGCCGGCGGCCGTCTCATCATGATCGTCGTCGATCGCACCAGCATCGCGCCAGGACGAGGCAAGGCGGCGTTCGAGGCAGCGGGCCGCTTCGTCGGCGGGCTCAATCGCGCGGACCGCGTCGCGCTCGCAAGCATCCCCGAAGGACCGCAGATCGACTTCACCGCGGACCATCGCCTGGTGCAGAGCAAGCTGGCGGAGGTCGACGGCACGGCTCTGGCGGCCCACGGACGGCGAGCGCTTGGCATCACGGACGCACTCGGCTTCGAAAGAGACGACAACTTCGCCATGGAGCGCGTGATCGAGCGTGAATGCGGCGCGCTGCCCCCCGACCTCCGCGGGTTCGCCGCTGGCGGCGAGCTGAAGATCTGCATGGACGAGGTCCATTCGGAGGCAATGCTCATCGCGTCGGATGCGCGCAACCGGGCGCAGGAATCGATCGGCGGCCTTCAGGCGCTCATCGAACGGCTCCCTCCCAGCGCAACCCCGAAGATCCTCATCTACATTTCCGAGGGCATGGTGCTCGACGGCGAACGAGCGCAGCTCTCGTGGCTGGCTCCGCGCGCCGCGGCGGCACACGTGACGGTCTACGCGCTGCACCTGATGCAGTCGGAGACCGACGCGTCACGCGCGCGCCCGACCACCACGTTCATGGCCGATCGAGCGGCTGAAGAAGTCGGCCTCGCGATGATGGCCGACTCCACCCGCGGCGACGTGTTCCGGGTGATGGGCAACTCCGAATTCGCGTTCCGCAGGCTTTCTCATGAGCTCTCCGGCTATTACCTGCTCGGGTTCGAGCCCGAAGGCATGGATCGCAACGGCCGTCCGCATGCGATCAAAGTCGAGGTGCGCAGGCCGGACGTCACCGTGCGATCGCGGCAGCAGTTCACCATCAGCCGGTTCGACGTCCCCACGGTGCAATCTGAGATCACCGCGGCGCTTCGCGATCCGCTGCCGGCTACCGACATCCCGATCAAAGTCACCACCTATTCGCTCCAGGATCCCAAGAGCTCCAAGCTGCGGCTGCTGGTGGCGGCAGAGATCGACCGCTCGACCAACCCTTCGGGCGCCATCACCGTCGGCTACGTCCTCGTCGACTTCGACAACAAGCTCGCGGGAACCCTCGTCGAAACACCGAAGCATGACCCTGCAAGCGGCTCGACTCAGCGCTACTTCACGACGATCGCCGCCGATCCTGGCCGGTACACACTCAAGTTCGTTGTGGTCGACGATGCGAACAGGCGCGGGAGCGTCGAACGCGTCGTAAACGCGTCGCTCGCCAAGGCAGGTCCGATTCAGGCAACGGATCTCCTGGTCGCCGAGGCCCACCAGGGTGGCAAGAACGACTCGTCGCTCGCGCCGGCAGTGAGCACCGATTTCAAGGGGGAGACGCTCCACGGATATCTCGAGCTCTTCGCCGACGCGCCCGAAGTACTCGAAATGGCGACGGTGACGCTCGAGGTCGCGCAGACCGCGTCGTCGCCGGCGCTCGAGCGGGCGCCGGTGCAGCTCCAGACGCCGAAGGATGACGCGAAGTGCCGCATCGCGGGAGCGAGCATCGGGATCTCGTCGCTGCCGTCCGGCGACTACGTGGCTCGTGCGGTCATCGCGCTCGGCGGCAAGACAGTTGGCCAGGTGTTGCGGCCCTTCAGAGTCGCGCGGACAGGTTTGTAGCGCAGCCCTTAGGGCTGCCTCGCATCACGGAGAGATCCAATGCATATCGATCGCCGTCGTTTCATCATCCTGTCCTCCGCGGCCGTTGCCGCCGCTCCGTTCCGGACGGTGCTCGCGCAGACGCCGCCGGCCACGCGCTTCGAAACGATCAGGGGCAACGTCGGATACTTCTTCGGAAAAGGCGGAACGATCGGCTGGCTCATCAACAAGGACGCCGTCGTGGTCGTGGATACGCAGTTCGCCGACACGGCGACCATATGTCTGGAAGGCTTGAAGCAGAAATCGAGTCGCGGGATCGACCTGCTGTTCAATACGCACCATCACGGCGACCATACGAGCGGCAACCCAACGTTCAAGCCGGCCACGAAGAAGATCGTGGCGCACGCGAGGGTGCCGGAGCTTCAGAAGCAGGCCGCAGCGGCGCCTCCGCCGGCCGGGCAGCCGGCACCGCCCGCCCCGGTCGTGGCCGACACCACCTTCGACAGCACGTGGTCGGTCGATGCGGGTGACGAGAAGATCAGCGCCAGGCACTACGGTCCCGCTCACACCGGAGGCGATTCCATCATCCGCTTCGAGCGCGCGAACGTCGTCCACATGGGGGATCTGCTCTTCCACGAGCGCCATCCGTTCGTGGACCGGCCGGCGGGCGCGTCGATTCAGAACTGGATGAAGACGCTCGAGAAAGTGGCGGCGGAGATGCCGGCCGACACGCAATACATCGCCGGCCACTCGAAACAGGACCTGCCGGTCGTCGTCGGCCGCGCCGAGGTGTTGAAGTTCAAGGACTACCTCAACGCCGTGCTGTCGCACGCGCAGAAGGGGATCTCGGCCGGCCAGACAAAGGAGGCGATCACTGCCTCGAAGGGCCTTCCCGGATTCGAAGGGTACCAGGAGGCACCCCCACGACTGACGCTTGCTGCCGTTCTGGGTGTCGCGTACGACGAGCTGACGACCAAGTGAGCGATGAGTCTTGAACTGTGAGCTATGAGTCTTGAGCTGTGAGCTATGAGTCTTGAGCTGTGCGCTATTGAGACTTGAGCTCTGAGGTGTCCCTAACCGATACAACCTGGGGCGGAGCAATGGTTGAGGTGTTCGGTTTCATTGCGCCGGACGTTACATCTCACTGAGGGCACGCCCGGGACTTCGCTTTGCGGCGGGAACGGCTTACCAGTAATCGGTTTGCCGCCAATCGGCTTATCATTTGGGGTCAGCTTCCGCTCCGGCTGACTACTCCGAATGGACGAGTCGAGGCCCCGCCGTCCGGCCGCGCAGGCCGGCACCGCTGGCCGCACGCCGGATGTCGCGTCAACGCTCGACCTGCTGCAACGCGCGCGGCGGGGCGATCGGGACGCGCTGAACGACCTCTTCGAGCGTTATCTCCCTCCACTACGGCGCTGGGCACGAGGACGACTGCCACGGTGGACGCGTGACCTCCGCGATACGGACGATCTGGTTCAGGAGACGCTTCTCCAGACGTTCGCGCGAATCGACGCGTTCGAGCCGCGGCACGAAGGCGCTCTCCAGGCGTATCTGCGCCAGGCGGTCGTCAACCGCGTGCGCGACGAGGTTCGTCGGGTGAGCAGGCGGCCGACGGCGAGCCCGCTCGAGGACCAGGAGGAGCAGGCCGACAAGGGCGTGTCACCGCTCGACGAGGCGATCGGCGTGGAAGCGGCGGAGCGATACGAGGCGGCGCTGCAGCGGCTCCGCCCCGACGAGCGCGAGTTGATTGTCGCGCGCGTCGAAATGGGCAACGGATACGAACAGATTGCGTCGGCGCACGGCAAGCCGAGCGCCGACGCTGCGAGGATGGCCGTCGCGCGCGCTCTCGTACGGCTGGCGGAGGAGATGGATCTTGAAGGCTGAAGAGCGGCTGGTCGATCTGGCCGCGTCCGTGGCGGACGGCGCCGCAGTGGACTGGGCGGCCGCCGAAGCCGGCATGTGGGAGACGGAGGCCCGCGGGGGGAGCGAAGCCCTGCGCGAGCGGCGCATCGTCCGGCACCTGCGACTCGTGTCGGACGTCGCGGAGCTCTATCGCAGCCTGCCTGACGCCGGCCGCGCGGCGCCGGAGTTCGAGCCGCCGCAGCCGGCGGGCCCGAAATGGGGCCGGCTCGTCCTTCTCGACCGCGTCGGCGAAGGCATGTCATCCGAGGTGTACCGCGCCTGGGATCCTGAGCTGCAGCGCGAAGTCGCCCTCAAGCTTCTCAAGGTGGATGGTTCTGGGGCCGAGGCGGCACGCTGGCGTCTGCTCGGCGAGGCCCGGCGGCTCGCGCGCGTTCGCCACTCACACGTCGTCATCGTGTTCGGCGCCGACCGGCGCGACGACCGCGTCGGCCTCTGGATGGAGTTCGTCAAGGGATCGACGCTCGACGACATCGTCCGACGCAACGGGCCGCTCGGCGCGCGCGAAGCCGCTGTCATCGGCCTCGATCTCTGTAGCGCCCTCGCGGCCGTACACGCCGCGGGGCTCGTGCATCGCGACATCAAGGCGCAGAACGTCATGCGCGAGACCGGTGGCCGCAACGTGCTGATGGACTTCGGCACGGGCGAGGAAATCAAGCAGGCAACCGGATCGCGCCTGGCAGGCACGCCGCTCTATCTCGCGCCTGAGCTGTTCGCGCGCAAGCCCGCGTCCACGGCGAGCGACCTGTACAGCCTGGGCGTTCTGCTCTTCTATCTCGTCACCGGTCAGTTCCCGGTCGCCGCGTCGACGTTCGAAGAGCTCGCGCGCGCGCACAAGCGGCGCGAGAGCCGGCGGCTGCGCGACGTCCGCCCGGATCTGCCGCAGCAGTTCATCAAGGTGGTCGAACGCGCGTTGTCCTACGACCCGGCGCTGCGATACGAGAGCGCCGGAAGCATGGAAGCGGCACTCCGGCAGGCGCTGGACAGGACGCGCCCGATTGATGTTGCGCCACCCGCGCCGAAGCCGCGATCCATCTGGCGATGGGTGGCGGCCGCCGCGGGCCTTGCCGCCGCGGTCACGTTCGGCGCGGTGCTTTCACGACGAGCGCCGGAACCGACGACCATCACGCCTGCACCGGCCGTCGCGACGGTCGCGCCTCTCACACAGATCGCCGTCCTGCCGCTCGCCGATCTGTCCGGTGGGACGGCTCCGCCCTTTCTGGCGGACGCGTTGACCGATCAGCTGATTGGAACGCTCGGCCAGGTCCGCGCGCTGCGCGTGACGTCCCGCACGTCGATCCTGCAGTTCAAGAGCGCAACGATGCCGCTGCCAGCCATCGCGAAACGGCTCGACGTGGGATCCGTGCTCGAAGGCTCGCTCTACGTCGGCGATCCTTCGCCGTCGGGCGAGCGGCTGGTCAGCATCAATGCCAGGCTGATAGCGGCAGGCACGGACACGCAACTCTGGGCGCAGACGTTCCAGCGGCAGATCGGGGATCTCTTTGCGCTCGAAGCGGACATTGCGCGAGCCGTGGTTCGCGCGGTGCGCGTGGCCTTGAGTCCGGCGGAGGCGGCGAGATTCGAGCAGGGCCAGACGACAAACCAGGCTGCAGCCGAAGCGTATTTTCAGGGTCGGTATCACCTCAATCAGTTCGGCACCGGGAACTTTCGTCGTGCCATCGTCGCGTTCGAGCGCGCCATTCAGCTCGATCCGAAGTACGCGCCTCCCTATGCAGGCATAGCGCGCGCTCAGATGAGCCTTGGCACGGCCGGCGTCATTCCTCAGCCCCAAGCGCGGACGGCGGCTCTTGCCGCTGCCGTGCGCGGTCTAGAGCTGGACGATGCATTGCCCGACGCGCACGTCACGATGGGCGACGTCCGTTTCTTGTACGACTGGGACTGGAAGAGTGCCGAGCAGTCCTATCGGCGCGCGATCGACTTGAACCCCAGTCTGAGCGCCGCGCGGGTCCAGTACGCCCTGCTACTGTCTGCCAGGAACCTTCTCAAGGACGCGCTGGATCAGGCGCGACGCGCCGAACAGCTCAATCCGTTGTCCGCGGATGCAGCGCAGATCGTTGGCCTGATGCTGTATTACGCCCGCGACTACGATGCTGCTGAGCGGCAAGTGCGCCGCGCTCTTGAGATCGACCCCAATCTCGCGCGCGCACACCTGGGATTGAGCCGGATTCAAGAGGCGAAGGGCGAGTGGAAGCAGGCCATCGCGTCCACGGAACGCGCAATTTCGCTCGCGGGCGGGACTGAGCTCGTCTGGGAGGCGCACCTAGCACGTCTGCGCGCGCTCGACGGGAACTTCGACGCCGCTCGACGCGATCTGCAGCGGTTTGAAACGCTCAACAATACGGGCAAGGCGCATCTCGCTCCCGAATACCTCGCCTACCTCCACGCTGCGCTTGGAAATCAGGAGCGGGCGTTGGATCTGCTGGAGCTTGCCGTCGGCCAACGCGATCCGAACGTCCTCTGGCTGAAAGTCGACCCCCGGCTCGATTCGTTGCGCCAGAACCCGCGTTTTCAAGAACTCGTCGGTCGTCTCGGTCTCGACTAGCGTTTCTTGACCCGCACGGCGCTCGCTACTACACTGCTCCGCAACTGACCATCGTTTCTTTCCCTGGAGAGATTCATGTCGAAGGCGCGGTCGAAGAGGCGTCCTGTCAAGCGGACGGCGAAGAGCAAGACGAAGCGAAAGCCGTCACGGCGCAAGCTCTCACTCGGGCGGGCCCGCACCGAAGTCAAAGGCAAAATTAACGCCTTGAAGAAACTAGAGCAGACTCCGCAGGTCGAAGAGACTATCGGGAAGTTGGAAGAGTGCCTTGCCCAGTTCAGTCAGATCTGCGGCACACACATGATCATTCCGGTGTGACCTGACGCGTCTCGCCGCGGGCTAGTCATGCCGGGATCGAAGGCTCACCGGTACCGCCGGTCGCCTCATGTCGTCTGCTATTGGAAGGACGGTCGTTTTCTCGCCCACAACTACGCCACGGGGTCCGTCGTCTCAGCGACTACTCTGGTCTGCGGTGTCCTGAATTTCTTCGACGTCTGGCGCAATGCGAGCGAGCTGGCAACCGTCCTTCCGCAGTCGAATCCGGCACAGTTGCGCCGACTGTTGAAAACACTCGAGACTTCGACGCTCCTTCAACGCGCGGATGCACCGCTCCGAGCGGAAGAACGCGCGATGGGGGTTCTGGCGCCGTGGAATCCGGCAGCAGGGTTTTTTCACACGGCGACCAAAGACGTTCGGATGATGGGCCCTTCAGAAGCACGCGCATTCGCGCGTCGTCAGGCGCGGCGGT
>DATAFJ010000186.1:0-37562 GCA_036257535.1 Vicinamibacterales bacterium
GTACGTCAGTGCGGCGCCGAAGGCCGCACCCACGTTCACGAACACCTCCCAGTCTTCTCTCGCGTCGCCCGGCGGGATCATCACACGCGCCGCACCCTGAACCCGACCCTGCTCGTTCGTGTACGACGCTTCCTTTTCGACCCATACCGAACCGGGCAGGAGAATGTCGGCCGCGGACGCGAGCGCGCTCATCAGCACGCCCTGCACGATCAGCACCGGCAGCGCTCCTGTCTGTCGCGCCTTGATGATCCATTCCACGTCGCCGATGGATCCATCCGGACCGGGATCGAATACGTACAAGGCCCCGACGGCGCCCTCTTCGACCGCCCGTCGCAGCGAAGCGACGTCCGGTTTTCCCGTGGACGGGCTGATCGAGGCACCGACCAGTCCGAGGTCCCGCGCTCCGGAGACGTTCGGTGCGTCTACGGGCGGGACGAGGAACTGCACGGACGCGGGCTGAATCTTCTCGCGATACCGCCAGCTCACGGCGACGGGGCCGCCGCCGGTCGATTCGGCGAGACGCTTGACGAGGAACAGCTCCTCGAGCGACCCGTGCGCCGACACGAAAAACGCCAGCGGCCCGTTCGTCCGGGCCACGTCGTCGCGCAGACGGACGATGGCGTCGTTCCAGCCGGTCGGTTCGAGGGCGCCGGCTGCCGTCCGAACCAACGGCTTGCGCAGCCGCTCGTCGCCTTCGATCCAGTGATAGTCGAAGCGGCCGATGTCGCACATCCAGTAGCCGTTGACGTCCGGGTTCAGCCTCGGCGTATTGCGGATGAGCCGCGCTCCCTTGGCCCATTCCGGCTTGGCTTTGATCCACGCCATCGTGTTGCACCCTTTCGAGCAGAGCGTGCAGATCGTGTCGATCGCATCCGGGTGTCCCACGGCCGCGGCTTGAACCGGTAGTCGCGCGTCGTGATAGCGCCGACTGGACAGACGTCCATCAGGTTGCCCGAGAGGAGCGAGTGGACGCCCTCTTCCTGGAACGTGGCGATCTCGCTCCCGTACCCGCGATCGATGATGCTGATCTGCGCGTCGCCGTCGATGTCACGCATGAAGCGGATGCATCGCGTGCACAGGATGCAGCGGTTGCGGTTCAGCATCAGCGTCGGCCCGAAGTCCACGTCGGCGCGGACGCCTTCTCCGTCGAACACCCGGCGGGGGAACTCCATCCGGCTCCGGTTCGGCCCGAAGGTGTACGAGAAGTCCTGCAGCGGACACTCGCCCCCCTTGTCGCAGACGGGGCAGTCGAGCGGGTGGTTGATGAGCAGGAACTCGAAAACGCTGGCGCGCGCCTCGACCACGTCGGGGGTCTGCGTGAACACGACCATCCCATCCGTGCAGCCGGTCGAGCACGCCGTCTGCAGCTTCGGCATCTTCTCGATCTTGACGATGCAGACGCGGCACGAACCGTCTACGCCCAGGGCGGGGTGATAGCAGTAGTAGGGGACCTGGATGCCGTGGTCGAGCGCGGCCTGAAGCACCGTCCGGCCCTTCTCGACCTTCAGAGGCCGGCCGTCGATGGTGACCGTAACCGTTTCCATATCTTCGTGATCATACCTGACTCCTTTCCCCTTGACTGTCCTCCTCCCGGGTCCTAGAGTGCCCTTATCGGCGCTCTCTTTCCCCGGGGAGGCGCTTATGGATTCCGTAGCACGCGCCCGCTTCGGCGCCGTCGTCGAATGGGCGATCGCAGTTGCCTTCCTCGCCGCCACGTTCGCCGTCGGATCCCTGGTTCTCCGTGAGCTTCGCGCCGAACCCGCCACGACGGCGGCCCCGCTGGTGTCCGTGGTGCCGGCCTCATTGCCCGGGTCCGTTCCGGAGCGAGCCGTCTCCATCCAGGCGCTGCCGCTGGCAGACGGCGCGCAGATCAAGATCGGCGAAACGCTGTCGGTGGTGTCGGCCCGGCTCGGCCGCGCGGCGGAGAGCGGGCGTCAGGACGTCGATCGAGGCGCGCTCGGTGAGCGTCTGACGCGCTTCTACGAATACGAAGGCGTCAGGTTCATCCTGGTGTTCGAGCCCTTCGAGCGCAGCGGCGAGCCGAGAGTCGCCGCGATCTACCTAACTTAGGATCTCCGCGACCGCGGCGTTGTCGCGGTTGACGATCACGTCGCGCAATCGTCCGTTCAGCGGAACATTGACCTCGGCGACCTTCTCGGTCACGCGCACGAGCAGCTCGTCGCTCGTGCCGGATTCGTACACGAGCGTCACGAGTATCGGGACGTCCATGACGGTGCCGACGTGTTCGAACCGGAGCATTGCCGTCTTTCCGTCCGCCGACACGCTCGATCGGAACGAGAGCCGCGGGATGTCGGTCCCCTCGATCCACTGCTCGAAGAACCGTTCCAGGCTCACTCCGGACTCCGCTTCCATCGTCCGACGGAAGTCGTCGGTGGAGGCCTTGCGGAACCGGTAGTCCTGGTAGAAGCGCCGCAACCCGGCGAAGAACGGATCGTCGCCGACGAGGCGCCGCAGCATGTGCAGCACCATGGCGCCCTTGTTGTAGATGACCGCCCGGAACACGCGTCCTTCGCCCTTGATGTGGCCGAGACGATAGCCGAGCGAGACGGGGCCCTGATCGGCGTGCTCTATCGCCCACCTGCGCATCTGCCGGAGGACGTTTCCGAACACCTCGTCGCCACGCTCCTCGCGCGCGTAGAGCGCGGCGAAGTACTGCGCGAAGCCTTCGCTCAGCCATTGCTCGTGATAGTTCTTCCAGCCGACCGACTGTCCCCACCATTGATGCGCGATCTCGTGCGCGAGGAAGAAGGTCGGAACGGCGTCGAAGACGACGGGATCGCCGCGCCACGTCAAAGGTGACAGCGGAAGCGGCTGGTTGAGGATCGCGAAATACGCGGGGCTGTGCCCGCCCGGCAGCTCGCTCTCGCTGAGAGCGAGGGTGAAGCTCGGGTAGGGCGCGCCGCCCGTGAGGCTGCTGAAAAAGCGAATCATGCTCGTCGCCTGTTCGAGCATCGCGCGTCCGCGCGATTGCTGACGGGGGTTGGCCTTGATCGATACCGCGACGGATGCGATTTCCGGCTTGACGGTACGCGTCGCGGCGAGCGCCGCCGACACGTCGCGGCCCTGGGCGGCGCCGACCTGGACATCCGCGGCGACGACCTTGTTCAACCGCGTGATCAGGCACGACAGGTACCGCAGCGGGAGCGCCGCGGTGAACACGAGGAGCTTTCTCAGCTCGCTGCCTTCGCCGGTCGGCACCGCAACGACGCGCGACTCGCGCAGCTCGCCGGATGCGACGGCGTCCGCGTCGAGCGGGACGCTCACGCGCATCGTCGCGGTCGCATAGTCGTTGACGGTCGATTGCGGGTACCAGTAGCTGCGGTTGCTGTAGATCGCGCGGGGCTCCGCGACGATGACCGGTATCTCCTGCGCTTCCTGCTCAATCGGGGGGCCCCTATCCCCCGGTGCCGCCAGCTCGATCGCCTCTCGCTCGAGGTTCTGCGGCTCGAGCCGGCCCGAGTACACGATCGTGAGCACGACCGGCGTGTCGGTGACGACGGTAGCCGGAAGGTTGACGATGACGCTGTTCTGGCCGACGACACGGAGAAACAGGAGGCGCCCGAGATCGGGAGACGCGATCGAGTGCACCGTCAGCGCCTCGGCGAGCCGGAGCGTGAGCGACGCGATGGAGCGCGTGGTTTTCAGGCGAATCGTCGTGCGGCCGTCGACCCACTGGCGCTCGGGCCAGAAGTTCGTGTCGAGGTCGTAATCCAGGACGTCGTAATCCGACAGCAGGTCTTCGTCGTAGTGGCGGCCCAGCACCGCCCGCTTCTCGGGCGAGGCATACACGGAGATGTTCTTGCGCCGCTTGCGGTCGAACAGCGTGATGTCCTCGGGTTCGTTCCCGGATCGTGCGTAGGTCAGCGTGCCGTGGCGCCGGGTCCGGACTTCCGCGAGAAAGTCGCCAAAGGGAGGAGTGAGCGACCATGTTTCACGGCTGAGGTCGCTCAGATTGAGCGCGAAGGTCAGGCCGACCTGCTCTGTGAAGAATTCCTGCGCGCGGCGGAACTCGCCGGCATCCATCGACCGCTGGGTCAGCGCCCCGGGCGTCACGCGGTTCTCGAACTCGAACGGATTGATCCGGACGTACGCAGTCTCGAACGGTGACGTGAACATGTCGGTGCCGGCGAAGATCCGGACCTGTCCGCGCTCCGCCGGCGCCTGCGGCTCGAACCGCATCGTCCCGCGTCCCTTGAGAACGAGCGCGGTCACACCGTCCGGCGTTTCGGCGACGAACACGTCGCCCGACGCCAGCTCCAGCGCCAGGTCGGGCGCCGTGACGACGAGATTCTTTGCGGTGAAGTGCTTGGTCGGATTCAGCGTCAGACGATGCAGGCCGTCGACCGATGAAATCTGCTGCACGCCGACGATGAACCAGCCGCCGGCGCCGCCGTCCCCTCCGCCCTTCCGGAGATCGATCTGCCAGGTCGCTATGCGCGCCGCGCGCCCGCGCTCGATGAAGGCCTCGAAGAGCACGCGATAGCCTTCGCCTGGCGTCGCGCCGGCGAGTGGCGCGCGATCGCGCTCGCGCACGACGGCCCTGGTGACGCCTGAGACGAATGCCCCTTCGGCGAAGTTGCGTGTGGACGCGTGATCGGATCCGGGAGCCACGAGGGCGAGATAGAGCGCGGGATCGTTCTTGACAAGCGCCTGCTCGAGCCGCGAGGCAACCAGCGCGAGCCCATCGTCCCGCTCGTCGGCAGGCTGCTGGGCTCCGGCGGTCAATCCCGCCAGCAGCAGCCCCAGCGCGGCGACCCGCGTCATAAGAGTATTAGACCCCGAATATGCGGCGCAGACCACGCGGAATACGCGGACGCCATGGATCCACTTCTGGCGAGCGGAACTACGCCACTGGCTGTTCGGTCCTGCGCAGTACGAGAACAGTGAGGTCGTCGGCCAGCCGGCTTTCGCGCGCGTGGCGCTCGACCGCCGCGAGCACTGCCAGGCCAAGAGTGGCGGGGTCGTCGTGCGGCCCTTCGTCGAGCGTCTTCTGGAGTCCCGCCTCGTCGAACGGCTGGCCGTTCTTGTCCTCGGCTTCGGTGATGCCGTCGCTGTACAACACGAGCAGCTCCGAGGGCGCGATGACGACCGTGCGCGACATGTAGGTCGAGCGCTCGAACATTCCGAGCGCAATACCGGTCGAGTCGAGCCGCTCGTAGGCGCCCGACGTACGCCTGATGAGCGGCGGGTTCTGCCCGGCGTTGACGTAGGTGAGCGAGCCGACGCGCGGATCGAAGACGCCGTAGAAGAGCGTGATGAACCGCGACGGAGGACTGTGGCGGCAGATCTGACCGTTGAGCCGCTCGATGAGCGCCTCGGCCTCGAACCCTTCGTCCACGAGCGTTCTCAGCATCGCGAGGAGCAGCGCCATGAGGAGCGCCGCCGGGCTGCCCTTGCCGGCAACGTCGCCGAGCGCGACGACGATTCGTCCGTCGGGCAGCGGGAGGATGTCGTAGAAATCGCCGCCAACCGTGTTTGCCGGACGGGTGAACCCGCGCACGGCCACCGCCGGCAGCCGGAACGTCTCGTTCGGCAGCATCGCCTGCTGAATCTCGCGCGCTACCTCGAGGTCGCCTTTGAGCGACACGCGGTCTGCCACCTCGAGCATGATCAGCAGATAGGACAGCATCAGGCTGACGACAACCGGCCCGGGGCCCATCCCGGCCATGATTCGCAGCATGCCGACGACGCCGAGGATGAAGGAGAGCGCGAACAGCGCGCGGCGCGCCGGAGAGAGGCGCAGGCTGAACGCTACGAGAAAGAACCGGACGTGCTTTGGCCAGCGCTTGTACCACGGGAGGGCGCGCAGCGCCTCGCCGTCGATCCCTCGCGCGAAGTACTCGTAGGCGTCGCGAGCGTCGCGCGTGAAGAGGCGCTCGACGTCCTCGGCACGCAGATCGCGTGCGTACGTGTCGTAGAAGCTGCGTCCGGACGCCATCTTTTATAGATACGACCTCAGATAATCCCCAGTTCGCGGCCGACTCGGGCGAACGCATCGAGCGCGAACTGTAGATCGTCCCTCGTATGGGTCGCTGTCACGATCGTTCGCACGCGCGCCCTTCCGCGCGGAACGGTCGGAAACGCAATCCCCTGCGCGAACACGCCTTCCTCGAACAACCGATCCGACAGCTTCATCGCGAGCGCGCCGTCTCCGGCGATCACCGGCGTAATCGGGCTTTCGCTCGCGCCCGTATTAAAACCGAGCTGCTTGAGCCCCGCCTTGAAGAACGCCGTATTCTGCCAGAGCCGGTCGATGAGCTCCGGTTCCTCGAGCAGGACGTCGATTGCCGCGATACAGGCTGCCGTCACGGCGGGCGGATGTGAGGTCGAGAACAGGAACGGCCGCGCGCGATGGTAGAGGAATTCGATCAGCGCGCGGCTACCGGCGACGTATCCGCCGAGCGCGCCGATCGCCTTCGACAACGTTCCCACCTGGATGTCGACACGGCCGTGCAGTCCGAAATGATCGATCGTCCCGCGGCCGTTCGCGCCGAACACGCCGCTCGCGTGCGCGTCGTCCACCATCATGATGCAGCCGAATTCCTCGGCCAGGCCGCACAACTCTGGGAGCGCGCCGAGATCGCCGTCCATGCTGAAGACGCCATCGGTGATGAGGAGCTTACGCCGCTCCGACGGGAGGTCCTGCAGGATCTTTCGCGCGGCCGCGGCGTCCCGATGCGGAAACACCTTGATCTCCGCGCGGCTCAACCGCGCGCCGTCGATGATGCTCGCGTGATTCAGCTCGTCGCTGACGATCACGTCATCGCGCCCGAGAATCGCCGCCACGGTTCCGGCGTTCGCCGCGAAGCCGCTCTGGAACACGACGACGGCTTCCGTCTGCTTGAACTCGGCGAGCCGCCGCTCGAGCTCCATGTGGATGTCGAGCGTCCCGGCGATGGTTCGGACCGAGCCCGATCCGACGCCGAGCCGACGCGTCGCTTCGAGTGCGCGCTCCCGCAACCACGGATGCGTCGTGAGACCGTGATAGTTGTTGGACGACAGGTTGACGACGGAACGCCCGTCGAAGCTCGTGTGCGCCTTCTGCTCGTCGTCCAGGATTCGAAGACGACGATAGAGCCCCTGCTCCTTCAGCGACGCGAGCTCGGTTGAAAGATAGGCGAGCGGATCTGAACGCATCGTCTTACTCGTCACGTTGAAGAAACTGCTGGAACACGACCTGTACGATCGCGGCGGTCGGCACCGCCAGGATCGCACCGACTATCCCCAGAAGGCTGCCTCCGACGAGCAGCGCGATGATGACCATGAGGGCGCTGATGCCGACCTGCCGCTCCATGATCTTGGGCACGAGCACGTGGTTCTCGAACTGCTGCTGGATGAGAAAGAAGATCGCGACAAAGAGCGCCTTTTCCCACGATATCGTCGCGGCGACGCCCACGGCCGGAATTGCCGCCACCAGCGGTCCGACGACTGGGATCATCTCGCCGATGCCGGCGATGAGCGCGAGAACGTAGAAGTACGGAATCGACATCAGCCACAGGCCGATTGCCGCCGTCGTGCCGATGATCGCGGCGAGCAGCAGCTGCCCGTTCAGCCACGCGCTGATCTTGACGGTCGCATCGCGGGTTGCCTTCGCGATCCGGCTGCGCTGCTGCGCCGGGAAGAACTGGAGGAACGCCGATCGCAGCGTTTCACCCTCGACGAGAAAATAGAAGGTCAGGATGAGGATCGTGAAGAGGCCGAACAGCCCTCCCAGAAATCCGACGATGGCTCCGAAGAGCGTGCCGACGGCGTCGCCGGGGCCGGGCGCCTGCTGAACCGCCTCCTGGAGCGTGATGCGGTGCGGCAGCAGTCCGCGCGCCAGCAGCCAGTCCTGGCCTTGCGCAATCATTTTCGGGGCGGCGTACCACAGTTCACGTGCCTGCTCGACCATCTGCGGAACGATCATGATCCCGATCGCCGTAATCAGACCAAGGGCGAGCACATAGAGGACCAGGATCGCCGCCCATCGCGGCACGCGCTTCGCGCGGACGACGCCGAACCCCTGACGTTCGATAAAACGCACGATGGGGCTGAACCCGATCGCGAGGACCATGCTCACGTAGATGAGCAGCAGCACGTCCCGGACGAGGAACAGGCACCAGAGCAGGAGGATGGCGGCGGCGGCCATCGCGATGATCTGTGCCGCCAGCTTGCGTGGGTCTTGCGGCGGCGCCACTTAGGAGTCGACGAAGTCGCGTGTGAACGCCGCCATGTCGTCGTAGATGCCGTTCAGCTCGCGTGGCGACGCGAGAAATACGACGCGCAGGAAACCGTCGGCGGCAGGGAGGCCGAACCCGGAGCCGTAAACGCACAGGATGCCGGTCGCGCGCAGGAGCCCGAGCACGTAGTCTTCGTCGGTCCTGCCCGGCGGCAACGCGATCTTCGGCATCGCGTAGAACGCGGCCGACGGCGCAGCGCAGCTCACACCCGGCATCGCTCGCAGCCTCGTCGTCGTCAGCTCGGCCCGCTCGCGCAGCGCCGTCCGGAAACCATCCAGATGAGAGCGGTCGCCGGTCAGCGCGGCGACGATCGCGTGCTGCATCGGACCGGTGCTGCAAAGCCGGCCATCCGCGAGCTTCTTGATTGCGGCGAGCAGATCGTCGAGACGCTCGCTGCGGCCGGCCGCGAGCCAGCCCGCCCGCCATCCCGGCGCGAGATATGCCTTCGAGAGCGACGAGAACGACAAGATCGCCGCGTCGAGATTGATGCTCGCGAGCGACGGAACGGGACCGTCGTACGCGAGATCGCCGTACACCTCGTCGGCGAGGATCGGAAGGTTGTGGCGTTCCGCAAGTTCCACGAGCGCCGCGCGAACCCCGGGCGGATACAGCGAGCCGGTCGGGTTGTTGGGGTCGATGACGACGAGCGCGCGCGTCGCAGGCGTCACGAGACTCTCGAGATGCTCGAGGTCCGGCAGCCATCCGCGCGACGGGTCCGTCCGATAGTAGAGGGGACGCGCACCGATCTTCGCGAGGACGGCTGTATACAGCGGGTACGTGGGCACGGGCACCAGCACTTCGGTCCCGGCGTCGGCAAGCGCGGTCAGCGCGAGCTCGATCCCTTCCGACGTGCCCGAGGTGATGAGCACGCGGTCGGCGCTGGTGGCCATTCCGCGCGACGACAGCTCGCGGGCCACCGCGTCGCGGGCAGCCGGAATCCCCGGCGACGGGGCATAGCCGTTGTGACCGTCCCGCATGGCCTTCTCGACGGCAGCCACGAGGTGCGCGGGAGTGTGGAACCCAAACGGTATCGGGTCGCCGATATTCAAGTACCGGACTGGACGGCCGGAAGCCTCGACCTTGCGGGCTTCGGCAACGATATTACGGATCGCGTAGACGAAGCCCCCAATCCGGGAAGCCACCGGAATGGCAGCGGGCGCCGTCGTCGGTCGGGACGCCATCGGCGTGCATGTTAGCAGGACTTGCCGACGTAAGTTTTTCCGGCGTGATTCTCATGATCGTGTAACAACTACACAAACTTACTGTCGACGTGGCCGTGTTTGTGCATAACAATTGTGGTTAACCCACAATGAGTCACCAACTTATGGATACTGGCAAGCAACTTGGACTATGGACGGCCGTGGGGACTGCGACCTCATCGCCCGCCGGCATCGCCACTGTCGGCATGGCCGCACTCCTCGCCATCTCCATCCTCCCGACGCGCGTCGCGGGTCAAGAGCCCGCGACGCCGCGCTTTCGGTCGGCTGTTCAGGCCGTGGCCGTTTCGGCGGTCGTGCGCGACCGCAAAGGGCGCTACGTCCGGGACCTGTCGCGGGAGGATTTCGAGCTGTTCGATCGCGGCATCCGGCGGCGGCTGACCGACTTCCGCGCCGAAGGGTCGGCGCCGGCGAGCGTCGCCATCCTGTTTGATTCGAGCGGCAGCATGCACGTCGCCTCCAAGCTCGAACAGGGACGCCAGGCCGTGCGTCACCTGCTCGCGGCGCTCGACGATGAGTATGCGCCGGACGCGCGGAAGGACGATACCGTCGCGGTTTTCATGTTCGACACGAGGCTCAAGGAAGTGCAGCCGTTCACGAAGGACCGGGCCGCGGTACTGGAGACGCTCGACACGGTCCTGCCGTTTGGCGAGACGTCGATCTACGACGCCATCGCGGAAGCGGCGACGAAAGTCGTCGCGCGCGGGACGACGCGGCGCGCGATTGTCGTGATCACCGACGGGATCGACACCGGAAGCGAGGCGACGCCGGAGCAGGCGGCGCTGGCCGCGAGCAAAGTCGACGTGCCCGTCTACTCGATCGAGGTCGTGCCGCCGATCGATCACGAGCCGGATGCCGAAGGCGAGCGCACCGAGGAGGCGTTGCCGGGCAGCGAGCTGTCGCAGCTCGCCGAGGCGACGGGCGGCGCGGCGTTCGTGGCAAGCGTCCCGGCGCATCACAGCCTCGCGGTGCGGCGGATCGTCGCGGAGCTGCGTCACCAGTACCTGCTCGCGTTCGAGACGAGCGACGAGCCGGGCTGGCATCCGGTGGACGTGAAGACGCGGGATCGCGACCTGCGCGTGCGGGCGCGAGCCGGATATTTCGTAGGGGGATCGTCGGGCGGCGCTGAATCGGTCGGTAAGAGACCAATGTAGAGCGGGCGAAGGCTCGCTGGCTTCAGGAGGCACTGTATGCGGAAGGTCGTAATGGCGGTCGCGGTCACGGCACTCGTTGCCGGCGGGTCGGCGGCGTGCGCAACCAAGAAGTTCGTCCGGACGTCGGTCGGAGAAGTCGACAACAAGGTCGACTCGGTGTCGAAGTCGCTCGAGGAGACGCAGGAGCGGACGCGTCAGAACGAGCAGCGCATCGGCGAGGTTGACACGAAGGCCGATGCGGCCGGCAAGTCGGCGGGTGAGGCGCGTCAGGCGGCGGACCGCGTGAACGCGCGCGCCGACGCGATCGAACGCGCGTCCAAGCGGCTGATCTATGAAGTGGTGCTGAGCGAGGATCAGGGCAACTTCAAGTTCGGCAAGTTCGATCTGCCGGATGAGGCCAAGGGCGAGATCGACACGCTCGTGGGTCAGCTCAAGGCCGACCCCAAGGGCGCCTGGATCGAGATCGAAGGCCACACCGACGCGGTTGGTGGCAAGCAGTACAACGAGCGCCTCGGCCTCGAGCGCGCCGAAGCCGTGAAGCACTACCTGTACGAAACGCACCAGGTGCCGCTTCACAAGATGAACGTCATCAGCTACGGCGAAGACAAGCCGGTGGCGCCGAACGACACGAAGGACGGCCGCGCGCAGAACCGCCGCGTCGTCATCCGCGTCCTTACCTAAAGGGACGATCAACGCACGGGCCGAATGCCCGCGACGCCAGACCTCTGGCGCCGCGGCATTCGGCACCGGCATTGAACGAGGGATCGGGGGCAGGGCGCATCAATGTGCCGTCATGGGCTGGCGGCACGCCGACAACAACAGCACTTTCGCAGGGTGCTCGCGTCCTGTCCCCGGTCGCTCGTATTTCAAGCTTTGAGCTTTGAGCTTTGAGCTCTGAGCGTTGAGCCCCAAGCCCCAAGCCCCAAGCCCCAGATAAAGTCCCACGGCCGAGCCTCCGATACTTCTTCGGAGGTCATACGTGCGTCTTCGGGTGCTCTACGCCGCGATTTCAGCGCTCCTTCTCGTTCCGTCGGCCGTCGACGCCCAGTCATTCGGCATCGGCCCGCGCTTCGCGTTCATCACGACCGATCCTGACAACGATGACGCCGGCGTGGATCGCGAGTCGAGAACGGACCGCTACTTCGGCGGCCTGTTCCGCGCGCGAATGTCCGACCGCGCCGCGCTGGAGGTCTCGTTCGACTACCGGACCGACAGCGAGGACGTGCTCCCCGCGCTGCAGGAACGAATCAAGGCATACCCTTTCCAGGTGTCGCTGCTCGCGTATCTGACCCGAGCCCGCTTCTCGCCGTACCTCGTAGGCGGCATCGGCTGGTACTCGCAGAAGGTCGATCTGCTTCTTGACAACGAACTCATTAACTCGAGGACGACACACCCCTTCGGTTATCACGCGGGCTTCGGCGCCGAGATCGCACTCGGACGCCGCGCAGGCATCCACGTCGACTATCGGTACCGGTTCGTGAACGAAGACGACGATGACGACGGCGGGATACCGGTGATCGGGTTCCTGACGGGTCTGTCGCGCAACGGCTCGATGTGGACCACGGGTTTCACGATTTACTTCTGATGATTCGCCCCGAGCTCACGCTTCGTCTGCAGAACTCACCGGGCGCGCTCGCCCGGGTCTGCGATCTGCTGTCGACCGAGCGGGTCAACGTCATCGCCTTGTCGCTCGAGGTCACCGGATCGCTGCGGCTGATCGTCGACAACCACGTTCACGCGCGCGGCGTGCTCGCCGAACGGCACTACGAGGTCACGGAGCGCGACGCGCTCGTCGTCCGCATCGCCAACAACCCCGGGGCGTTGGCGACCATTGCGCGGATGCTTGCCGCCGCCGGCGTCAACGTGGATTACGTGTACGCGGCCGGCGGCGAAAACGAGACGACCGCTACCGTCGTGGTCGGTGTGCCCGACGCGATGCGTGTCGCGGCCGCCTCCGGCCTGTAATCTCCTCACTCCGTCGCTCGCCTGTCGCGCCACCGCGGGCTAAGATTTCCGGATGGTGCCCCTGCGCTACATTCTCTTCGCGTTTGCGTTGCTCGCGTCGGCCGCAGCGCTGTCGCAGCCGGCCAGAACAATCGCGTTCACCAACGTCACATTGATCGACGGCACCGGCCCCGCCGCGCCGGGGCGCGACAGTCGTCGTTCGCGGCGACCGCATCGCCGACGTCACGATCGGTGGCGCAACCTCAGGCGCGGAAGTCATCGATGGGACCGAACGGTTCATGATTCCCGGCCTCTGGGACATGCACGTCCATCTGACGAGCACGACGGAACTGGCGGGCCCGGCATTCATCGCCAATGGAGTCACCGGCGTGCGCGACTGCGGCGGCGAGCTCGAGGTGATCGATTTGATCCGCCGCAGGTTCGAGAGCGGCGCGTCGTCGGTTTTCTCAAGCCCCGCGCGGTCGACTTCATAAAGGTCCACAACGGCCCGGCCCCGGAGCCGTACTTCGCGATGCTGGCGGAGGCGCGGCGTCAGGGGATTGTAGTGGCCGGCCATCACAGCGTCGAGCACATCGTCAGCCTGTTCGAGGGGCCTGTCGCCCAGAAGGTCAGAGCGGGCAAGAGCCAGGAGCAGGCGCTGAGCGAGTTCACGGATGAAGCCGCAACGGCGCTGCTGAAGCTGATGGTGAAGAACGGGACGTGGTTCGATCCGACGCTGATCGCGTACTGGACCCGGTCGTACCAGTGGGACGTGCGTGCCAAGCCGGATCCCACGCGGAAGTACGCCGCAGCCACCCTGCAGACCTTCTGGAAAACGTTTCGCGAGCTTCCGGACGAGCCAGGAGTGCGCGCACTGCTGGCACAGGCCTATGCGCGCTTCGTCGCGCTCGTGCGACTGGCGCACCGCGAGCGGGTGAGGCTCCTCGTGGGCACCGATGTAGCTGCGACGTATTTGATTCCCGGCTTCAGCGTGCACGACGAGCTGGAGAAGCTCGTCGAGGCAGGATTGTCGCCAGCCGAAGTCATCGTGGCGGCCACCCGCAACGCAGCCGACTCGCTGGGCCGGCTCGAAGACGTGGGCACCATTGAAAAGGGGAAGCTTGCCGATCTGGTGCTCCTCGACGCCAACCCCGCGGACAACATCGCCAACACACGTCGGATTGCGGCCGTCGTCGCGAACGGCCGGCTTTGCCGGGGTTCTGAGCTGACGGCGCTCCTCGAACGGGTCGCGGCCGACGCTCCGAATCGATGATGCTGCTGTTCGTCACGCCATGAGACTGTTCATCCCAACGATGGAGGCGACGTTGATCGACGTGGACGCCGCGTCCGGACGCGTCAGATTCGAGGGAGAGGACTGGTCCGTACCGTCCCTGCGGGAGCGGCGCGCGATCCTTCACGCGGCGCAAGAGGCGCTGGCCGAGGGCGTCGACGACGCCGAGCTCGTCGCGCTGGTGAAGGCGCTCGACCATCTTTCCGGTCCGTCCGGCCGTCTATAATTCAAGATTCCGATCGAGGGAGGACTCATGCGGGTTGCTTCGCGTCGCATTGCGATCGCGCTCTCGGCCGTGGTTCCTGTCGCGGCGGCCGCCACTGTCGCGCCGGTCTCGAACGCGACCCGGGTCAATTACACCGATCACAAGCTGAAGAACGGGCTGCGTGTGTTGATCGCCGAGGATCATCATGCGCCGGTTGTCTCGGTTGCGATCGTCTACAACGCCGGATCGCGCGACGAGCGCAAGGGACGCACCGGGTTCGCGCACCTGTTCGAACACATGATGTTCAAGGGCTCGGCGAACGTCGCCGACGGGGAGCACTTGAGGCTCATCCAGAACAACGGTGGCCGCCTCAACGCGACGACCGATCAGGACCGGACGCTGTACTACGACACGCTGCCGGCCAATCAGCTCGACCTCGTGCTCTTCCTCGAGGCGGATCGGATGCGGTCGCTCGACGTCAGCCAGGCGAACCTCGACAACCAGCGCAACGCCGTTCAGGAAGAGCGCCGGCTCCGGCTCGACAATCAGCCGTACGGACGGACGTTCGAGGTCATTCAGGATCTCGCGTACGACAACTCGTACCAGCACCTGCCGATCGGCTCGATGGAGGATCTGAACGCCGCGAGCGTGGATGACGTGGCGCAGTTCTTCAAGACGTACTACGCGCCCAACAACGCCGTCATGGCGATCGTCGGCGACGTGGCGACAGAGGCCTGCCTCGCCAAAATCCGGAAGTATTTCGAAGACATCCCGTCGCAGCCGCCGCCGCCCGAAGTCGACATGTCGGAGCCGCCGCAGGCGGCCGAGCGGCGTCAGACGGTCGAGGATCCGCTCGCGCGTCTCACCCGTCTCGACGTGGTTTACAAGATCCCTAATGCCAAGTCGCCGGATATCGAGCCGCTTCAGGTCCTGAGCACCGCGCTTGGTGGCGGACGGAGCTCCCGGCTGTATCAGTCGCTGGTGCGGGACAAGCAGATCGCGGCGCAGACCGGCACGTACGTGGACGAAACGCGGGGACCGGGGCTGTTCCAGATCTTTGTCGCCGTCGCGCCGGGCAAGCCGGCGTCCGAGGTCGAGACGGCGCTGGCCGCGCAGCTCGAAGCGGTCAAGACGACGGAGATTGCGGCGTGGGAGCTCGACAAGGCGCGAAACGCCGCGCGGCGCAGCTTCGTCGGCTCGCTGGGCAGCTCGTTCGACCGCGCCGTGCTGCTCGCGGAGTACACGGCCTTTTTTGGCAAGCCGGATCGGATCAACACGCGGCTCGACGAGATCGCCGCGGTGACGGCGGCGGACGTGCAGCGCGTCGCGCGGCAGTACCTCCGCACCGAAATGCGCAGCGTCGTGACTACCGTGCCGAAAGAGGCGCCGAAGTCCGAGAGCGCCAAAGGAGACCTGTGATGTTCCGGACGGCCGCGATTCTCGTTTTCGCGTTCGCCGCGTCGCAGACAGCGCCCGCTCCTGCGCCGCCGCAACCATCCGCCCCCGCGCCCCGGCCAAAAGGAAAGGCGCCAGTCTCGAACGAGATTCTTCGCGTGAAGCTTCCGCGTCCCGCGGAGGCAGATCTCTCGAACGGCCTGCACCTCATCGTCCTCGAGGATCGGCGCCTCCCGCAGATCTCGTTCGAGATCATCGTCCCGGGAGCAGGCGGCTACTTCGACGCGCCGGATCGCTTCGGGATCGCGGCGTTCACCGCGGCGATGATGCGGGAGGGCACTACGGAGCGTACGTCGCAGCAGATCGCGGAGCAGATCGATTCGATGGCGGCGGGGCTGACGGTGTCGGCCGGCGCCTCGTCCTGGAGCGCGTCGATCTCGGGCTCCAGCCTGACGGAGCACTTCGATCGATTGCTCGCCCTGACGGCGGACGTCCTTCTCCATCCGACGTTTCCGCAGGAGGAGCTCGATCGGTTCAAGCAGAGGACGCGCGCAGGCCTCGTCCAGCAGCGATCCAACCCGCAGTTCCTCGCGAGCGAGCTCTACTCCCGTGTGCTGTTCGGGGCGCACCCGGCGAGCCGCGTGTCGCCTTCGCTCGAGTCGCTCGACAAGGCGACGCGCGACGCGCTGATCGCGTGGCACAAAGAACGATACGTCCCGGATCACGCGGCGATCGCCGTCGCCGGCGACATCTCGCTCGAGGAAGCACGCCGCCGCCTCGAGTCGGCGCTCGCCGGCTGGAAGAACGCCGGCGCCCCGAAGCCGGACGTCAGCAACCCCGCCGATCTCACGGGTCCGCGGCTGGCGATGGTTGCGCGCCCGAGCTCGGTTCAGACATCACTCTACGTCGGGACGCAGTCGGTTCAGCGCACCAGTCCCGACTATCCCGCCTTCGTCGTCGCAAACCGGATCATCGGCGGCGGAGCGACCGGCCGTCTGTATTCGAACCTGCGGGAGCAGAAGGGATACACCTACGGCGCGTACAGCGGGCTTTCGGCGGGGCTCTACCGCGGCTCGTGGCAGGCGACGACCGACGTGCGCACGGAAGTCACGGGCGCCGCGCTGGACGAGATCTTCAAGGAGATTACCCGCCTGCGGACCGAGCCCGTGCCGCCGGACGAGCTGCAGGAAGCGAAGCGCGCCATGGTCGCCTCGTTCGCGCTCTCGCTGGAGTCGCCCGAAACCGTCATCGGCTACTACATCACCCGCTGGCAGTACGGCCTCCCCGCCGACTACTGGGACAAGTATCCGGAGCGGCTCATGACCGTCACGGCCGACGAGGTCCAGGCGGTGGCGAGGAAGTATCTGGACGCGTCACGCCTTCAGGTCGTCGCCGTCGGCGACGCGAAGGTCGGCGACGTGCTCAAGTCGCGCGGCGCGCTCGAGGTCTACGATACGGAAGGGAAGCGAATCAGCTGATCCTTGCCAAGAACCTACGGTTCGAGGGGTTCGAGGTGCTGGGTTCAAGGGAGGTTCTGGGTTCCTGGTTCTGGGATCCAGGTTCTGGGTTCGCTAAACCGCGAACCGAACCGCGAACCTCGAACCAAGCTCCACGAACCTCGAACCATGAACCTCCCTTGAACCTTGCACCCCCGAACCCAGAACCGTGCGCTCGTCAGGACTGCGGCAACCCCTTGTCCGCCACCTCGAGCAACGCCGCAGCAAACGTGTCCACTTCCTCGAGCGTCGTGTAGACGTTCGGCGTGACGCGCGCGCCCTCGTACTCGGCGTGGACGATGGGCGTGACGATGATGCGCCATTTGTCCCAGAGATAGCCCGTCCACTTCGCCGTCGGGATGCCGGTGATGCCGACCGTGCCGATCGCGCCCGACTCTCCCGCTGTCAGTGACGTGTGAAGTTTCACGCGCGGATGATCCTTCACGCGCGTCGCCCAGCGGTCGCGCAGGTACCGCAGACGGCCGAGCTTGCGGTCGAGGCCTATCGCCTCGTTGAACGTCAGCGCCTCGGCGATGGCGTTGTGGTTCGCCGCCGGGTGCGTGCCGATCTCCTCGAACTTCCTGATGTCTTTCTCTTTCGACGCCGCCGCGGGCGTGAGCGGCCAGAGTGACGGGATGAGCTCGCGGCGGACGTAGAGGAAACCGGTACCGACAGGTGCGAGCAGCCATTTGTGGAGGCTCGTGCCGTAGAAGTCGCACCCGAGCTCCGAGACGCGGAATGGGAAGTGGGCGAACGCATGCGCACCGTCCACGACCGTGCTTATACCGCGCGTACGGGCCATCGCGCAGATCTCCTGGACCGGGAAGATCTGGCCGGTGAGGTTCGTGATGTGGCAGAAGTGGAGCACGCGCGTGGCCGGCGTGATCGCCTGCTCGAACCGCTTCACAAGGTCGGCGCGCGTCGGCGGAACCGGAAACGAGATCTTCGTCAGCTTGATCTTGTCGCGGCGGACACGTTGCTCCCACGTATCGAGCATCCGTCCGTAGTCCTGGTTCGTGGTGAGGACTTCGTCGCCTTCCTTCAGGTCGAGGCCGAGCTGCGCGATCTGGAGCGCCTCGCTCGCGTTGCGCGTGATCGCGAGCTCTTCGGGATCGCACCCTGCCGCTGAGGCGAGTCTCCGGCGCACGCTCTCGATGTTCGGCTCCAGCACCTGCCACATGTGATACACGGGCGCCTGGTTCGAGATGTCGAGGTAGCGCTTCAGCGCCTCGTGGACGACGCGGGGCGAGGGGCAGACGCCGCCGTTGTTGAGATTGATGATCGTTCGGTCGAGCGTGAAGGCCTGCTGGATGGCGCCCCAGTAGGTCTCGTCGGCTGCAACCTCGTCCGCTGAGCGCCCGGCGACGCGGGCGCCCGCCTCCGCGGCGCGCGCGAGGCTGTCGGACGTCAGGGCGGCGAGCGCAGCCCCTCCGGCGGCGCCCGAGCGATGGAGGAAGTCACGGCGGGTAAGCATGGATACCTCCCGGCGCGTAAGGATACAATGGGCGCCGCTCTCGAGGGTGCGACGCCGAGGATGCACGATTACGGCCTCCTGGTCCTCCGCCTGGCCCTGGCGGCAGTCTTCGTCGCACACGGCGCTCAGAAGCTCTTCGGGATCTGGGGCGGCGGAGGCCTTTCTGCGATGGCCGGCATCTTCCATAATCTCGGCCTCGCCCCGGCTTTCCCGCTCGCTGTGCTCGTCGGCGTGACCGAGTTTTTCGGGGGACTGCTCCTCGGAGCCGGCGCGTATGCACGATATGCCGCCGGACCGCTGATCGTCGTGATGGTCGTGGCAATCGTGCGGGTGCATCTGGCCAACGGGTTCTTTCTGAACTGGTACATGCGGCCCGGCGTCGGCCACGGCTTCGAATTCAACATGGTGCTCGTCGCCGGACTCCTCTGCATCATCTTCACGGGTCCGGGCGCGCTGTCGGTGGACGCCTTTCGCGCGCGGTCGGCCGAGTCGGAAGCGGCGGGCCGCGCCAGGCTGAGAACAGGAAACGTCTAGAGGGAGGTTCCGGAGGTACTCATGGATCGACGCGACTTCCTGAAAACGGTTGGAGCAGGCGGGCTGGCCACCGGCGTCATCGCGCCGGCGGAGATCGAAGCCCAGGCGGGCGCGCGCGCGCTCGGGCCCGGCGCCGTCCCCATCAAGCTGACCATCAACGGCCGCGCGCACACGCTCGAAGTCGAGCCGCGGGTGACGCTGCTCGACGCCGCGCGGAATCGTCTTGGCCTCACCGGGCTCAAACGCGTGTGCGATCGCGGCAGCTGCGGCGCGTGCACGATGATCGTCGACGGCCGCACGATCTATTCCTGCTCGACGCTGGCGATCGAGGCGCAGGGGAAGACCATCCGCACCGTCGAGGGGCTGGAGACGGCTGGCGCCCTCCATCCGATGCAGAAGGCGTTCTGCGATCACGACGCGCTGATGTGCGGCTTCTGCACGCCGGGCCTGGTCATGGCGGCCGTTGCCCTCGCCGAGAAGAATCCGAAACCGTCACGCGAAGAAGCCTGTCACGCGCTCGACGGCAACATCTGCCGCTGCGGAACGTACGTGAAAGTGCTCGCGGCCGCGATGGGCCAGCCGGCGGTCCGCGCAAGTCTGGACGGACCTCCGGATGACCGCGCCGAGCGTGGGCGAGGCGTGGGAGGCGCCGGGGGTGGGGCCCCAGCGCAACTAAGAGAGGAGGTGCGCCGTGGCTAAGTGGCCTTCGTCGCCTGACCTCCTCGGCAAACGCATCCCGCGCCTCGACGGTCCCGGCAAAGCGACGGGTGCCGCGAAGTATTCGTACGACATTCAGCGGCCCGGGCTGCTTTACGGCCGCATCCTGCGCTCGCCGCACGCGCACGCGCGCGTTCGCGCGATCGATTTCTCGGCGGCCGAAAAGGCGCCTGGCGTCAAGGCGGTTCTGCCCATCGTCGATCCCACCAAGGGCGAAGCCAAGGTCATGTATCACGGCGACGAAGTCGCCGCGGTGGCGGCCGAGTCCGAAGACCAGGCCCTGGATGCGGCGCGGCTGATCAAGGTGGACTACGAGGTGCTGCCGCACCTCGCCACCGTCGAGCAGGCTATGCGCGCCGAGGCGCCGAAGGTCTTCAAGGAAGGAAACGTCCGGCCCGCGAACGCGCAGGAAGATGGCGACATCGAGGCGGGCTTCAAGGCGGCCGCGCACATCGTCGAGGGCATGTACTCGACGCAGGTGCAGACGCACAACAGCCTCGAGACGCACGGCTGCGTCTGCGAATGGGAGGGCGAGAACCTCACCGCGTGGGTGTCGACGCAGGCCGTGCACGGCACCCGCGAAGGGTTCGCCACCGGCCTCGGCATTCCGCAGGCGAACATCAAGGTCATCACCGATTACATGGGCGGCGGCTTCGGCAGCAAGTTCGGCCCGGACGTCCAGGGAATCGTCTGCGCCAAGCTTGCGAAGCAGGCGGGGCGCGCCGTGAAGCTGTTGCTCGACCGCAAGGAAGAGCATCTCGCCACCGGCAATCGACCGTCCGCCTTCGCGAAGGTTCGGGCGGGCGTCTCTGCCGAGGGCAAGTTCACGGCGTTCGACGCCGAGACGTGGGGCACCGGCGGCGCGGGCGCGGGCGCAGGGTTCAACCCGCTGCCCTACACCGTCTATCAGTGGGGAGCCCGAAGGCGCCGTCACCAGGACGTCTACATCAACGCGGGCGCGCAGCGCGCGTTCCGCGCGCCGGGACATCCGCAGGCCTCGTTCATCACCGAGGTCGTCGTCGACGAGCTCGCCGACAAGACGGGGCTCGATCCGCTCGAGCTCCGGATGCGCAACCTGCCGGCCGAGGCGCCCAACGCGATGTGGGTGAAGTATTTCCCGATGGCGGCGGAGAAGATCGGCTGGAGCCGGCGCCACAAGACCGGCGATCCGACGCCCGGTCCGATCAAGCGCGGGCTGGGATGCGCGGCGAACCGCTGGGCGGGCGCGGGCAACAAGCAGACGAAGGCGCACTGCGACATCCACCCCGACGGCAGCGTCGTCATGCAGATCGGCACGCAGGACATCGGTACCGGGACGCGCACCATCGTCGCGCTGATCACGGCCGAAACGTTCGGGCTTCCCGTCGAGGCCGTGCGCGCGGACATCGGTTCCAGCGTGTATCCGTTCGCGCCCGGGAGCGGGGGCAGCGTGACGATGGGCTCGATCTCGCCGCCGGTCCGCGTCACCGCCGAGAAGGCGCTGGCGGCGCTTGCCGCGAAAGTCGCTCCTTCGATCGGCGCCGACCCAGCCACGCTCGTTGCATCGAAGGGCCGCATTCACGTTCAGGGCGATCCTTCCAAGGGCGTGACGTGGAAAGAGGCCTGCAAGATGCTCGGCACGGAGACGATCAGCGTGGACGGCGAGTGGCAGGAAGGGCTGTCGTCGGTCGGTACGAGCGGCGTGCAGTTCAGCGAAGTCGAGGTCGACATCGAGACCGGCGTCACCAAGGTCAAGAAGATTGTCTGCGTGCAGGACACGGGGACGGTCATCGACATGCTCACCGCCGAGAGCCAGTGCTACGGCGGCATCATCATGGGCATCGGCTTCGCGCTTTTCGAACAGCGCGTGCTCGATCGCAACACGGCGCGGATGGTCAACCCGAACATGGAGTGGTACCTGCTGCCGGGACCGTCCGACATTCCCGAGATCGACGTGACGATCATCGATCAGCCGGACCGCGGCGTCGTGGGACTCGGCGAGCCGCCGACGATCTCGACCGCGGCCGCCATCGCCAACGCGGTCGCCAACGCGACCGGTGTACGCATTCGCAGCCTGCCGATCACACCCGAACGGGTGCTTGCGGCGCTTCAACAGGACAGGCGAGGAGGGACGCTGTGAAGGCCTTTGCGTACGTCAACGCCGCAAACGAGAAGGAGGCGCTGGCCGCGCTCGCGCAGGCGGCTGGCGCGCAGGCGCCGCGCGGGAAGATCCTGCCGATCGCCGGAGGCATGGACCTCATCGCGCTGATGAAGGACTACATCTATCAGCCCGATCGCGTGGTCAACGTGAAGGGGCTCGACGCGGCGATTGCCGCCGCGCCGGACGGAGGACTCCGGATCGGCGCCTCCGTACGGCTCGCGGATCTCGCCGAGCACCCGGTGGCGCGCAAGCTCTATCCCGCGCTCACTGACGCGGCTGCCGAGGTCGGAACGCCGCAGATCAGAAACGTCGGGACGGTGGGCGGGAACCTCACGCAGCGTCCGCGCTGCTGGTACTTCCGCAACGAAGAGTTCGACTGTCTGAAGAAGGGGGGCTCGCGCTGCTTTGCCGTAGATGGCGAGAACCAGTATCACGCGATCTTCGGCAGCGGACCGTGCTACATCGTCCACCCGTCGAGCCTCGCGGTTCCGCTCATCGCTTACAACGCGAAGCTGCGGCTCGCGACGGCGTCTGGCGATCGCACCGTCGACGCGGCGGAGTTCTTCGTGCTCCCGGATCGGAACATTCAGGTCGAGAACGTTCTCGCGGCGAACGAGCTCGTCACGCACGTCATGCTGCCGTCGCCGGGCGCCGTTCGAAGCGCCACCTACGAGGTGCGCTTCAAGCAGTCGCACGACTGGCCGCTCGCGATGGCATCCGTCGTCCTCGCGATGTCGGGCCGCTCCGTCCAGCGTGCCCGCGTCGTCATGGGCGCCGTCGCGCCGGTGCCGTGGCGCTCCGCCGAGGCCGAGCAGGCACTGGTCGGCAAGGAGATCAACGAGGAAACGGCCTCGGCAGCGGCGGAAGCGGCCGTGAAGGACGCGAAGCCGATGACCGAGAACGGCTACAAGGTGCAAATCGCGCGCACGGCCGTGAAGCGCGCAATTCTGAAGGCCGCGGGCTTGCCGGTTCCGGCGTTTTCCGTGTAGCGCAGGTTTTGATATGGACCATCCACATCTCTCCTCCAGACTCGTCAAGACGACGAACTGCAGCCACCTGCGCCACAAGGGCATGTACGTCATGGCCGAGTACCACCCCGACTATGACGATGGCGGGGATGCGACGACGTATTGGTGCACCTGTACCCAGAAGGCGATCGGTCCGGACGGCGGGATCGTCAGCCTCGAGGACTGCAAGCCGGGCCGGGAGTGTTGCGGGTAAAATGTAGGTTCGATGAGGTTCACATGAGATACCTGAGCATTGCGGCGGCGGCGGTGATACTGGCCGGAGCGGGGCCGGTTTCGGCCAGAGGGTCGAGCACGATCACGGGCGACTACGTGGAAGCCCGTACGGCCGAGGTGTTCACCGGCGGCTGCATCATGAGCATGGAAGGGGAATCGATGGGGCGCGAGGCCGTGATGGCCTGGCGCGTGAACCGCGGCCAGCTCGGGGACGTGTCGCTCGACGGGCTGAAGGTCGTCGCGGTCGTTGCAGGCGACGTCAACCTGGGCACGCGCGAGCTCGGCGGCGCGGCGCCGACCGAGATCAGCGCGATCGTGCTCGTCGACGAGCGCGCGACCGAGGCGCAGCGCGGTGCGTTGCTCACGCTCGCGCGATCGCTCTCGAACGGTCTCGTCGGCCCTGATGCGGACGTGCGGACGGCGGACGTCAGCTTCGAGCGCGACTCCGACGCGATTCGCGTTCAGGCGGGCGCCGCGCGGCTCAACGTCGCCACGAAAATGGAGCACAACCCGAGCTGCGGCGCGGTGAAATGGTTCAACCC
Organism: Vicinamibacterales bacterium; assembly: GCA_036257535.1. Classification (GTDB taxonomy): domain Bacteria; phylum Acidobacteriota; class Vicinamibacteria; order Vicinamibacterales; family 2-12-FULL-66-21; genus DATAEE01. The sequence continues at coordinate 23,591 of DATAFJ010000186.1, forward strand.
GCTCGGCCGCGTCGAGGGCGCGACGATCGGCATGACCAAGATGTTCGCGTTCGGCGACTCGTCGCTGCTTCGCCGCTGGGAACAGACCGATCGCCGCTCGGCGTTCTTTGGAACGTTCAATCTGAGCCAGTGATCGCGCTCGTCGCGGCAGTCCTTTTCTCGGCCGGTTCGCTTTCCGCAACCACGCTCGCCGAAGCGCCGCCGCCGGACCTGGCTCCGGCGGTGCGCGCCTTGCTCGCGCCTGCCGGCGCCCGCGTGACCAGCGCCGGCACCACCCTCGACTTCTGGTTCGTGAAATCGCTGCCGCTGCAGGCGGGCGCCGCGCCCTCGTGGCAGCAGGCCGAAGAAGGAACGATCGTCGGCGCGGTCCGCGTGTCCGCCGTCTACCGCGACATTCGCGGCCGCACGATCAAACCGGGCAGCTACACGCTCCGCTACGGCATCCAGCCGGCGAACGGCGACCATCTCGGCGTGTCGCCGTTTCGCGAGTTTCTCCTCCTCAGCCCCGCCGCGGCCGACACCGACGTCAAGCCCACGGGACACGAGGGGAGCGTGGAGCTCTCCAAGCAGACGATTGGCGGATCCCATCCGGCCGTCTGGAGCCTCGATCCCCCGGCGCTGTCGGAGGGCGCCGCACCGCTCAGCACCCGCACGAACGATGCCGGCCACGAGGCCATCGTCTTCGAAGTACCGACGTCATCCGGCACGCCACTCCGCTTCGGCCTGATTCTCGTCGGCAAAATCGACGCTTGAACCTTACCAATCGCGCGGCGTTGATTACGGGGGCCAGACGCATCGGCGCGGCCGTGGCGGTGGCGCTCGCCGGGCGCGGGTGCGACGTGGCGGTGACCTACAACCGCTCGCGCGACGAGGCGGAGAGCACGGCTGACGCAGTGCGAAGCGCGGGACGACGCGCCGCCGCGGTCGAAGCGGACCTCACCGACGCGGCGGCGTGCGCGCGCGCGATCGAGCGAACCGTAGCCGCGCTCGGCCGGCTCGACATCCTCGTGCACATGGCGTCGCTCTACACGGAGGTCGCGTTCGACGCCCTGACGCCGGAGCGATTCGATCGGAACATCTCGGTGGATCTTCGATCGGGGTTCCTGTGCGCGCGCGCGGCGGTGCCGCACATGCGCGCCCAGGGCGGCGGCCGGATCGTGCTGTTCTCCGACTGGATCGCCGCGAGCGGGCGTCCGCGCTATCCGGGCTACCTGCCGTACTACGTCGCGAAGCGCGGGGTCATGGCCCTGGCCGAGGGGCTCGCGCTCGAACTGGCGGCCGACAACATCCTCGTCAACGCCATCGCGCCTGGCCCGATTCTCGCTCCCGACGAGACGACCGATGAGGAGCGCAAGGCCGTCGAAGACGCGACGCCACTGAAACGCTGGGGTGGCCCGGAAGAGATCGTCAAGATCGTCCTGGCGCTGATCGAGTCCGACTTCGTGACCGGCGAGACCGTGCGCGTCGACGGCGGCCGGCACGTACGCTAGCGACTCTCCCCGCCTCCGGCAACTCTCTTGCAGATTTATCGTTCAGCCGGCTGAGGTCGGCGCGTCGTAGTAACTGGTATGGGTACCGTCCAACCGCAGTCGTACTCGCGCGTCGAACGCCGCAACGCCGGCGCCCTCAGGCCCGTTCGCATCCTGCTGCTCGAAGACGATCCGGACGTACGGTTGATGCTGACGCTTGCGCTGCGAACCGAGGGCTACGACGTCACACCGGTGACAACGGCCGACGAAGCGCTGGAAAGCCTCAGCCGCCGGCGACACGACCTCATCCTTACCGACTATTGGCTCCCACGAAAAGACGGACTGCAGTTTCTCCAGGAGGCGCAGTCGAGGGGCGTGCTCGCGAAAGCGCCGGTGATCCTGTGCAGCGCGTTTCCACCTGCGAGGGTCGGCAATGCCACTGTCGTGGCGAAGCCGATCGAGCTGGACGATCTTTTGGGTCGGATCCGGCGGCTCCTGCGCCGCTGACTTACCTGCCCTCGAGCACAGCCGCGGGACGTGCGGCGTGGAAGAGCGCCTTCATGGAGTCGAGCGCCCCGATGAGCTCGCGCCGATCGCGCGCGAAGCAGAAGCGGATGCAGCCTTCGCCGTTCGCGCCGAAGTCGGCGCCCGGCACGCATCCGATCCGCCCCGCCGAGATGAGGTACTCGGCCATCGCCCACGACAGCGACGCATTCTCCGACTTGGCGCGAAGCGTCGGCGGCACGGCGTCCGGATTGATCCGCAGGAACGCGTAGAACGCCCCTTTCGGTGGAGCGCCGCTGAAGACGCTTCCCGCCGCCCCGGCGAGGCGCGAGTAGAAGAGATCGCGACGCGCCTGGAGCTCCACGCGGAACGCGTCGGTCGACGCCTGCGACCCTTCGAGCGCCCCGATGCCGCCGTACTGGACGATCGACGCGATGTTGCTCGCGGTATAGAACAGGACCTTCTTCATCCGCTCGCGCAGCTGAGGATCCTTGACGGCGACATAGCCGAGGCGCAGGCCGGTCATCGCATACGTCTTGCTGAACGTATAAAACGGGATCGTCCGGTCGTACATCCCGGCGAGCGACGCGATGCTGACATGCTCACCATCGAAGACGACGTCTTCGTACGCCTCGTCCGACATGATCCAGATCCCGCGCTTTTCGGCGAGCGCGGCGATTGCCTCGAGGTCGGCGCGCGTCAGCACGCCGCCCGTCGGGTTGTGCGGCGAATTGACGTAGATGGCTCTGGTTCTTGGCGTGATCTTGGAGGCGAGCTCGTCGAGGTCGTAGCGCCACGATAGCCGCTCGTGGAGTGGACACGGCACCGGCACCGCGCGCGCCGCCAGCATGTTGCCCATGCACGGCGGCCACTCCGGATCGGGGACGATGACCTCGTCGCCCGGCTCGAGCAGGCCCTGACAGAGCATGAACAGCGCATGTATCCCGCCCGTCGTCACCATCACGTGGTCGGGGTCCGCCGGGATGCCGTTTCGCCGGTTCAGTTTCTCGGCGAGGAGCTCGACAAGGCGCGGGACGCCGGTCGTCTGCACGTAGTGGGTGCGGTTCTCGGCGATGGCCCGGATCATGGCATTCTTGACCGTGTCCGGCGCGTCGAAGCTCACGTCTCCCTGATCGAGACGGAACGGATCCGTGACGCCGTACATCATGTCGCGGATGCGGATGATGCCGGAAAAAGGAACCGAGTCGAGGAACTGGCCCATAAGAGATAAGAATACAGAATTTAGAATTCAGAATACAGAATGCAGAAGCCCGCACCCGCCGACCATCCGATTCTTGATGTCATCGCCGAGAGATGGAGCACGCGCGCGTTCGACAATCGGCCCGTCGCCCGCGCCGAGCTGATCTCATTATTCGAAGCCGCGCGCTGGGCGCCGTCATCGTTCAACGAGCAGCCGTGGCGGTTCGTCGTGGCCGATCGGCACGAGGACGCTGCCGCGTTCCATCGACTGATTGTGACGCTCACCGAAGGCAACCAGGCCTGGGCCCGGTTCGCGCCGATCGTCGGCTACTCCGTGGCATCGCTCACGTTCGCTAGGAACGGCCGCCCGAATCGTCACGCATGGCACGACGTCGGCCTGGCCATGTCGATGCTGCTCGTGGAAGCGACCGCGCGCGGGCTGTTCGTGCATCAGATGGCGGGCTACGACGCGCAGAAGGCGCGCGAGGCGTGCGGCATTCCAGAGGGCTTCGAGCCCGTGGCGGCCTTCGTCCTCGGTTACCCAGGCTCGCCCGATCGGCTCGACGAGCGCAATCGCGCGCGCGAAACGGCGCCGAGAGTGCGCCGGCCTGTTGCGGAGTTCGCGTTCTTTGGCCGGTTCGGTGCTACAGCTTTGCCTGTTTGACAATCGCGTCGAGCGTCGATCGCGCGCGGCCGGCAGGCAGATTGCTGATGTAAAAGTGCCTCGCGCCGGCGCTGGTGAGCGTGGACAGCGTCCGCGCACAAACGTCCACCGCGCTCGCCCCTTCTCCGAACTCCCGGATGAGCCCCTCGATGGGCACGGGAAGGAATCCCTTCAACGTCGCGAGCGTCTTCGGGTTGGCGCTGCGGTAGAAGAACACACCGAAGACGCCTGGCTGCGACACGCCACGTCGCTCGGCCTCGCGCACGAAGCGCTCGACCGCTTCAGCGTCGTGATGAGAAACGATCTGCGTGAGGTAGAAGTCGGCGTTCGCGTTCTCGTCGAGGAGAAACTCCACCTGCCTCGCGGCGTCCGCGTGCGGGTTCGCCCAGCCGCCGAGCGCCAACTCGGGCCTGCGCGCGCGAATCTCCTTCCGCAGTTCCCACGCATGCGCGACGCACCGCGGCGCGCCGACGTTCTTGTCGCCGCCGAGCACCACGAGCGACGGAAAGCCCTGCTCGGCGGCGCGGTCGGCATAGGCCAGGCAGTACTCGCGCGTGTGCTTGGTCGTCAGAAACGGCACGACGCGGCTGCGTGGAACATCACCCCCAAGGTTCGTGACCAGATGGCGGATGTTGTCCTCTTCGCGGAGGCCTACGGCGCTGTCGGTGATGAAGACGAACGTCCCGCCGCGGACCAGGCCGTGCACCGCGTGGTAGGTGTCGATCCAGGCGTCCATGCTGTCGGCCGCGCCGAGCTCCGCGCGGGGCGGCCGGAGCTCCGCCGCAATCGTCGGCCGATCTCCGGAGAGCGCCTCGAGAAAGGGGGTCACGCAAATATACTATCCGGACATGTTCGATCCGGCGGCGCGCGCGGCGCTCACGTCGCTCCCGCAGATTCCACTTTCATCCTGGCCCACTCCAATCGAGCCGATGCCTCGTCTGGCGCGGGCGATCGGGACGCGCGCCGAGCTGTTCGTCAAGCGAGACGACGCGATTCCATTCGGGTTCGGGGGCAACAAGATCCGGAAGCTCCGGATCGTCGCGGCGCAGGCGCTGCGCGACGGTGCGGACACGCTGATCACGTGCGGCGGCGTCCAGTCGAATCACGCCCGCGCCACCGCCGCATTTGCGGCACGTCTGGGCCTTCGCGCGGTGCTCGTGGCGAACGGATCGCGCCCCGACAAACCCACGGCCAACGCACTGCTCGATCGGTTGCTCGGAGCCGAGATGCACTACGTTCTGTCGCGCGAGGCGCGCGACCAGGCAATGCAGGACATCGCCGTCCGGCTTCGCGCGGAAGGCCAAAAACCGTTCGTGATTCCGCTGGGCGCATCCACTCCGCACGGGGCAGCGGCGTATGCCCTCGCGGTTGCCGAGCTGCTCGCGCAGATCGAGCCGCCGCACACCATCGTCCATTCCACATCCTCTGGTGGAACGCAGGCGGGTCTCGTTGCCGGCTGTCGCCTGGCCGGCACCGGCACGCGTGTCGTCGGCATCAGCGCAGATGAGCCGCGAGCGGCGTTGACTGCAGTGGTAGAGCGGCTGATTGAAGGCCTCTCACCTGTCGCCGGAAATTCAGCCGCGCTCAGCGCGTCGACGCCCGCAGTCGAGATCGACGACGCGTTCGTCGGCGAGGGCTACGGTGTCCCGACGGCCGGGTCCACGGAAGCGATCGAGCTGGCGGCGAAGACCGAAGGACTCTTTCTCGATCCGACCTACACCGCGAAGGCGATGGCAGGCCTGATCGCCTACGCTCGCGCGGGCCGCTTCGGCGACGGGGAGCGCGTCCTGTTCTGGCATACGGGCGGCCAGGTAAACCTCTTTTCGTGAGCAGCATGAGCTCGACATCGATCACTTTTCTCGGAGCGGCACGCACGGTCACAGGGTCGAAGCATCTGCTCGAAACCAGCTCTTCGACTGCGGTCAGGGCTGGCGCCGGCCCGGTCCGGGTGCTCATCGACTGCGGCATGTTCCAGGGGATCAAGGAACTGCGCGAGCGGAACTGGCAACCGCTGCCCGTCGATCCGGCGTCTATCAACGCGCTCGTGCTGACGCACGCGCACCTCGATCACGTCGGCTGGCTGCCACGGCTCGTCGCCGGCGGCTTCGCCGGCCGCGTGTTCTGCACGGTGGGCACCGCCGACCTCGCGAAGATCGTGCTGGCCGACGCCGCCAAGCTGCAGGAAGAAGATGCCGCGCAGGCCAACCGCGGCGGTTACTCCCGTCATCGGCCGGCGCTGCCGCTCTTCACCGAGGAAGACGCGATGCGGGCGATGACCCTCCTGCAGCCGGTCGGCTACGAGCGGCCGATGCCGGTCGCCGACGGCGTCGAGGCGGAGTTTATCAACGCGGGCCATTTGCTTGGGTCCGCATACGCACGGGTACGTGTGGACGGGATGCAGGTGTTGTTCGGCGGCGACCTGGGTCGGTACGACCGCCCCATCCTGCCCGATCCCGCGCCCGTGGCCGAGTGCGACTTCCTCCTCCTCGAATCGACGTACGGCGATCGCAGGCATGAGCCGGATGACAACGGCGAACAGCTCGCGCGAATCATCAACGAAACGGCGCGCCGCCGCGGCAAGGTCATCGTGCCGGCGTTTGCGATAGGCCGTGTCGAAGAGGTCGTGTTCTGGCTGAAGAAGCTCGAGGCCGAGCGCCGGATTCCGATCCTCCCCGTCTATCTCGACAGCCCGATGGCGGCCGCGGCCATGAAGCTGTACGAAGCCAGACAGAACGAGCTCGACCCGGAAGTCCGCGCGAACGAACGGGGCGTCTGCGTGTTCTGCACGACCAGGTTCACCGTGATCTCCTCACCGCGAGATTCGCACGAGCTGGTCAAGAGCGACACGTCGGCGATCATCATCGCGTCGAGCGGCATGGCCACGGGTGGTCGGGTCCTGAACCACCTGAAGGCGACGCTGCCGGACCCGCGGCATACGATCCTCTTCGTCGGCTTCCAGGCGGCGGGCACGCGGGGGCGCCAGATCCTCGAAGGGGCGCCGCGCGTGAAGATCCACGGCGCCGAGATTCCGGTGGCCGCGCAGACGGCGATCATCCATTCGATGTCCGCGCACGCCGATCAGGGCGAGATCCTCCGCTGGCTCGGATACTTCAGGCGGCCTCCAACGCGCACCTTCCTTGTGCACGGAGAGCCTGCCGCGCAGGCCGCGCTACGCGAAGCCATCATCCGCAAACTCGACTGGAACGTATACGTCCCCGAACACGAGGAACGAGCGCAGATAAAATAGAAGACAGGCATGAAAGGATTGTTGATGACTCTCGCTCTGGCCGCCGCGTCCGGCGCGTGCGGCAATACGCCCGAGCCGTCCCCAGCGGCGGTCGGAGAAGCCCGGCCGGTAGCGGCCTCCGACCGCAAGTATCTGCTCGAGCGCGTCGACGATGCGGCCGTGGTGCAGTTGTACGCCGATGGTTTCGAAGCGCTTCCACTTCGGGAAAAAACGCTGATCTGGCATCTCTACCAGGCCGCCGTCACCGGCCGGGACATCTATTACGACCAGCGCTACGCCCACAACCTCGAGATGCGCGACGTTCTCGAAGAGATCGTCACGCACCCGGAAGGAATCGATCCCGCGGCGCTGGCCGAGATCCAGCGATACACGAAGCTCTTCTGGATAAATACCGGTCCGTATAACAACCTGACGGCGCGCAAGTTCGTCCTGAAGTGTTCGCAGGACGCGTTCGCCGGGGCCGTGCGGAAGGCGGCCGCGTCGGGCGCGAAGTTTCCACTCCGTGCGGGCGAGACCCCGGACGCCATGGCTGCGCGGATCGCTCCGCTGTTCTTCGACGTTTCGGTCGACCCGATCGTGACGAACAAGACGCCAGGCGCGGGCCGCGACATCCTCGCGTCGAGCGCCAACAATCTCTACGTCGGCGTCACGATGAAGGACTTCGAGGGCTTCACCGAGAAGTACGGGCTCAACTCGCGTCTCGTGAAGCAGAACGGCAGGCTCGCCGAAGAGGTGTACAAAGCCGGCGGGCGTTACTCATCGCAGATCGAGCAGATCATCCACCATCTCGAGGCGGCGGTCCCCTACGCCACCGAGCCGATGGGCCGCGCACTGAAAGCACTCGCGCGGTGGTACCGCACCGGCGAGACGGCCGACCGCGTGGCGTACGACATCGCGTGGGTACAGGACAAGGACTCGCCGGTCGACACGATCAACGGCTTCGTCGAGGTCTACATGGACCCCCGCGGGATCAAGGGATCCTGGGAAGCGCTCGTCTTCTACGTGAATCGCGAGAAGACCGAGGAGATTCGAAAGCTCGCGGCTTCCGCGCAGTGGTTCGAAGATCGCATGCCGTGGGATCCGAAGTATCGCAAGCCGGGCGTCCTGGGCATCACGGCAAACGCCATCGACGTCGTCATCGAGACGGGCGATTCCGGGCCGATCACACCGGTTGGCATCAACCTGCCGAACGATCAGGCCATTCGGGAGAAGTACGGCAGCAAGTCGGTCTCGCTCTCGAACGTGACAGAAGCCTACGACAAGTCGACCGCGCCGGAGTTCCGCAAGGAGTTCGCGTGGAGCGACGACGAGGCGGCGCGCGCGGGGAAATGGAGCACGTTCTCGGACGAGCTCCATACGAACATGCACGAGGTCATCGGTCACGCGTCGGGACGCGTGTCGGAGCGCCTGAAGGGATCGCCGCAGGATTCGCTGAAAGAGCAGTTTTCGGCGCTCGAAGAAGCGCGCGCCGATCTCGTCGCGCTCTACTTCTTGCCAAACCCGAAGCTCGCGGAGCTGGGGCTCGTCGATGCGGCGGAGCAGGCCGACATCGTCCGCACGGAGTACGAGGCGTATGCGAAGAACGCCCTCGTGCAGCTCCGTCGCGTTCGCGAGGGCACGCAGATCGAGGAAGACCACATGCGCAACCGGCAGATGATCGTCCGGTGGCTCATGGCGAACACGAAGGCGATCGAGGAGCGGAAGCGCGACGGCAAGACGTACTACGTCATGGTCGATGCGAAGGCGTTCCAGGAGGGCACGGGACGGCTGCTCGCCGAGGTCCAGCGCATCAAGGCGGAAGGGGACTATGCCGCCGCGAAGGAGCTCTTCGAGACGCACGGCGTCCACTTCGAACCGTCGCTCCGTGATGAAGTTGTCACGCGGGTCGATCGACTGAAGATGCCGTCGTATACGGGCTTCGTCCAGCCGCGGTTGGAAGCGGTGACCGATGCGTCCGGCAAGATCACAGACGTGAAGATCAGCTACCCGCAGGACCTCACGCAGCAGATGCTCGAGTACTCGGGACGACGCAAGCCGACTACCGATTAAACCCTGATGCCTAATGCCCAATGCCTAATGCCCAATGCCTGACGCTTGCGGTGGTCTTGGGCATTGGGCACTGGGCATTAGGCATTGACGATGATCAGGTTTACGGCATCCTCCTGGCCGAGGACGGACGCGCGCCGACGGCCGAGAGCCTTCAGACAATCATCACCGGCACAGGCAGTTCCGATCCGGCTGTCCGGGCGGTCGCGGTTCGCGCGCTCGGACGGCTCGAGCGGCTCGGGCTCGCAGATTCGATAACACCCCTTCTCGAGGATTCCGATCCTGGCGTACGGCGTGAAGCAGCGAATGCGCTCGGCCAGGCGACGTTGGAGGCCACCGGGAGCGAGCCTGCATGTCTCGCCGTCGCAGCGGCGCTGACGGACAGGCTCGCGCTCGAGGGCGACGCTGCGGTGCGTGGCGTGATTCTTCGAACGCTTGGACGGCTGCCGCACGCCGACGCCGCGCGAGTCCGAGCTACAGAAGAAGCCCTCGTCGAGTACCTCAATCGATCGCTCGAGGAACAGGATGGCGCGGTGCGCGGCCTGAACCGGCTGTTTGCCCGGCGGCCAGACGTCGAACGCAGGCTGTCCCCCGAGGTGGCAGCCGCACTGGGTGACGTCGTACGGGGTGGCCGCGACGCTCGGACGCGCCGCGTTGCGCTCCAGACGCTCGCGGCCGGTGCGGCGCTCGACGACGCGGTAGCGGACGCCGCGTGGCGCAACACCGACTGGGAGACGCGGCGGCTCGCCGTGCCGCTCGGAGCGGATCTTGCGGGCGGCGCCCGTCGCGCCCGTCAGGCTCTCACCGACGCCTCGCCCCAGGTGCGGTTCGAAGCGGTGCGCGCGATCGGCCAGCGCAACCAGATCCCGTGCGGACCGGTCACAGCGCTCGTCAACGATCCAGATCCGCACGTGGCGAGGCGCGCGCTTCAGACGCTCGCGCTGCCGTGTGAAGGCGGATCCCTGCAGCCGCTCGACATCCTCGCGGGCATCGCCGCGCGAGACGGCGAACACGCCCGAAAGGACTGGCGCCTGGCCGCCGCCGCGCTCGGCTCCTACGCCTCGGCATGCGCAACCGCCCAGGCTTCTGCCCGGCCTTCATCGTCGTGCCAGCGTGCGCGGGACGTCGCGCGTCTGCATGCGCGGGGCGAGCCCTGGCAGCTTCGCATGCACTCGGCGCAGCCGGTCGGCTCAGTGGGCGATCGAGACACCTTGCGTCGGCTCTCCCGCGATCCGCATCCGAACGTCCGCACGGCGGCGATCGAGCAGCTCGCCGCGATGAAAAACGACGCGGACGCCGATGTGATGATCGCGGCGCTTTCAGCGGCCGATTACCAGCTCGTGCTGACGGCGGCGCGCGCGCTGAAGGGCCGGACGCGCCCTGATGCAGTGAGCGCGCTCCGCGCGGCCTTCGACCGGCTGAGCGCCAAAAAGAGCGACACGGCTCGCGATCCCCTGACGGCGATTCGCGACACGCTCTCGGCCGGCGGCGTCGACGTCACCGTCCCGTCGTCTGCCCCGAAGGCGGCGCCGTTCGGCGAGCGGGAGCTCGCCGATCTGCGCGCGCGTCCCCTTCGAGCGATCATCACGATGGAGTCGGGTGGAACGATCGAACTCGAGCTCGTGACCGGCGAGGCGCCCGCGACCGTCGCGCGATTCGTGCGGCTCGCGCGAAAGGGCGTTTACGACGGACTCACGTTTCACCGGGTCGAGCCGAACTTCGTCATCCAGGGCGGGAGCCCCGGCGCCAACGAGTACGCCGGCCACGATCCGTACCTGCGCGACGAGGTCGGTCTCGTCTCGCACGAGCGCGGCACCGTGGGGATTTCGACGCGCGGCCACGACACGGGCGATGCACAGATTTTCGTGAATCTCGTCGACAACTTCCGGCTCGACCATCGATACACCGTTTTCGCCCGGGTGGTGCGCGGCATGCAGGTCGTCGACCAGGTCGTCGAAGGGGATGCGATGGCCCGGGTCGTGATTCGTTAGACGCTTACAAAACTGAAAGAAGTGTCCGGAAGCCGTCACGAATTAGCGCTTTAACCCGTTTGGTTCTCGTGAGAGCCGCCGGATCAAGTCTGGTCCGCCGGTTGCACTCTTGTCAGGGTTCAGGCAGTGGCGGTCACTACAGAAACCCGGACGCTCTCAACCTCCTCCGGCTTCCGAGATGGACTCGGTGAGCGCGTCCTCACGTTCGACAGGGCGACAGGAGAGCTGCGCGAGCGTCTGCGCGTGCGGCCCGAGCTTGGTGCGTTCGAGGCGGCACTGGGTGCGCAGATCGATCGCGTGTCGGCGCTTGCCGACTCGCGGTTTGCCCGCGCGCGCGATGTCGACCGCGATCGCGTTACCGGCCAGGTCGTAGTCGTCTCGGATTACGTTGCCGGCCAGCGCCTGTCGGATCTCCTGGAAACCGCGCGCGAGCGCGGGGTGTTCCCCGACATATCGGCCGCGCTGCAGACGACGAGCGAGCTGCTGCTCGCGATGGCGTCGTTCTCGGCCGGGCTGAAGGCGACGCACGGCGTGATCGCGCCGGCGCGCGTGGTCATTACCGACAGCGGCGACGTCGTCCTCACCGATTATCTGTTCGGTCCCGTCCTCGCGCGGCTGCGCTTCTCCGCGGCGCGCCTCTGGAAGGAATTCGACATCGCGCCAGGCCCCTCGGCATTCGACGAGGCGGCCGATCTGAGGCAGATCGCGCTCATCCTCGTTGCGGTGTCGCTCGGCAGGCCGATCGGCCGCGACGAGTACCCCGAGCAGGCGCACGCGCTCGTGTCCGAAGTGTGTGAAGTCGCGCTCATCACGGGCGGAGAGAAGCTCGCGAACGCAACTCAGGGTTGGCTGGATCGCGCGCTCGGCTACAACGGCGCCGGCGCGTTCGACACGCTCGCGCAGGCCTGCTCGGGATTCGCGAAAGTCATGTCGTGCGGCCCGGCGGCGTCGCGCGCCTCCCTCGTGTCGTTCCTCGACGATCTGGCGGCGGATCCCGTGGAAGCCATCTCGGTTCCGGCGCCCATCGTCGCTCGGGCACCAGAGCCGCCGGTCGTCGCCGCGCCGGAGCCACCGCCGCCGCCGCCCGTCGAAGAGGACGTTCCGCCAGCCCGTTCGGCGTTCGATGAGCCGTTCTTCACGTTCACGCTGGCGGATACGGACTTGGACGCCCCGCCCGAACCTCCGGCGGAAGCGGAGGCGCCACCCGCGCAGTTCGAGGTCGAGCCGTCGAAGCCGCTGTCATTCGAGGTCATCGCGCCCGAATCCAGCGTGGCTCTTCCGATCGAACCCGTAGAGGAGCCTGCGCCGCTGGCAGAACCGCCGGTGATCGAGCCCGTGGCGGAAGAACCGCCGACCTATCTCCCGGTCGCGTTCGATCCCGAGCCGATCGCGTATGCGCCCGTCGTGGAAGAAGCGCCGCCTCCGTACGAACCGGTCGTGTACGACGCGCCGGTCGTTCAAGAGCCAGAGCTTGAGGCCGAGCCTGTGGCGTCCGAGTCCGTGGTCTCTGCAGCGATCGCTCCGGAGCCGGTCGCTCACGAATCGATCGAGCCGGTGCCGGTTCACTACATCGTGGACGAGACTCCGGTTGCGGCCGCGCCCGAGCCGGTATTCGAACCGGCGCCCGTCGTGGAAGAGCCAGTTGCCGCCGCGCCCTCAATCGAAGAGTCGCACGAGCCGGCGGCACCGCCACGGCCGGCGTCACCCTCCGACTGGGACGAGTGGACCGTCTACGAAGGGGACGCGCGTCCCCGCGCCGCGTCGGCGCCGGCCGAGGCCACGATCTTCGATCCACGCGACCCGCCGCGCGCCGCCGAGCGACCGTCGAAGAAGAAAAAGAAGCGTGGGAAGAAGCGTCGTGAAGAGGAAGCGGATCAGCCGAAGGACGTCGTTGCCCCGAGGCCCATGGCGCCGCCGACGCCTCCCATGCAGTCGACGCTTGCTGCTCTCGCGGCGTTGCCCGAAATACTTCCGCCTGGGGTCGTGCCGCTGCCGCCGGTCGCCCGTCAGGCGCCGTTTCAACCGCCGCCGCTGGCGGCCCCGACCCTGACGGCGCCAGCTGCGCCGCAGCCGATCAAGCTCAAGGACTCGGCACCCGGCGGCGCTTCGATCCGGCCACGTGAAGAGCCGCGCGTGACTCTCGCTCCGGTGCGGCCGGCGAACACCGAGGCTCCGACGCCCGCGCGCGACCTCTTCTCCGCCGCGACGAGGCGCGACCGCGCGCTGCCCTCGCTCGGCGTCTTCCTGAAGATTGTCGCGGTCGTCGTTGTGGTGATCCTGGCCGGCGTCGGCGTGTCGATGTTCAGGGGCTCGACGCCGGCGCTCGAGAACGGCACGCTCACGCTCGAGTCGACGCCGCCGGGAAGCGACGTGTTCGTGGATGGCCAGCCGAAAGGCAAGACGCCCATCACGATTCCGATCGCCGCCGGCAAGCACGAGATTCGACTGTCGCGACGCGGCGCGGACCACGTCGTACCGGTCGTGGTGGAAGGCGGGAAGGCGCACGTCGAACGGCACACGTGGTCGAACGTGAGACCAGCCGGCGGGCTGCGCGTGACCTCCACGCCTCCCGGCGCGACGGTCCTGATCGACGGCAAGTCGCAGGGTCAGACGCCGCTCGAGCTGCCGGAGCTCGGCGTCGGGCGGCATACGGTCGTGATCCAGGGACGCGGCGGCTCGATCCGCCGCACGGTCCGCGTGACGGCCGGCGAGCAGGCTGTCGTAGACGTGGAGCTTTTCTCCGGATTCCTGAAAGTGTTCGCGCCGGTCGAGCTGCAGCTCTCGGTCCGCGGCCGACCGCTCGCCTCCGGGGGAGCGGACGCGATCATGCTGCCCGCGGGAACGCACGAGA
>DATAFJ010000193.1:0-2495 GCA_036257535.1 Vicinamibacterales bacterium
CGACCGTTGGGCCGGCGGCACCTACGCCTATTTCGCGCCGGGTGAGATCACTACGGTGCGGCCGCATGTCGGCGCGCCGGAAGGGCGGGTCTTCTTCGCCGGCGAGCACACGTCGGCGTGGCAGGGGTACATGAACGGCGCGATCGAATCAGGTCACCGGGTCTCCGCGGAGGTAGACGCCGCGCCGTTCTGACGAACAGCCCGCCGGAAGAGCGCCCACCCTACTCCAATGGGAACGACCACGCCTGCGAGCATCTTCAGCTCGAACACAGGAACGCTCGTCACTTCTGACGCTGGAATGAACGCCGTCATGATGCCGAAGGCGCTCGTCGCGAGGCCGACGACTCCGGCCGCGCGCGCCCATGCGGGAGCCGCCTCGAGACGGATCAGGCCCGCGAATAGATAGAGAAACGGTACGAGCTGAATGACGACCGCAGCCCTGAGCAGGACCTGGTACGCCTCGGCGACCGTGGAACCGGCGAGGGCCAACCCGATGAAGACAGCCGAAATGATCGCGCTGACCAGCAACGCGATGTAAGGCGACTGCCAGCGATGATGCACGCGCCCCAGAGATGCGGGCAGCGCGCGGTCCAGTCCCGCGACGAAGGGAACGCGCGCAGAGCCCGCGAACCAGGCCGAGGCGCCGCCGGCGATGGAGATGGCGAGCAGAACCGCAAGCGGCGCGACGAGCCAGGTCGCCTTCCCCCGTTCGGCGCCCGCGACGATCGCCTGCATCACGCCCTGAACCGCGCCGATCTCTTCCGGCGGCACGAGAACGATGAGCGCCGCCGTGATCGCGAGGTAGCCGGCGAGGGTGATGACGCCCGCAGCGAGGATCGCTCGCGGCAGATTGCGGTCCGGCGCCTCGATTTCTTCGCCCATCGTCGACGCCAGCTCGATGCCGACGAAGGCAAAGCACATGATGCTGAACCCGGAGAGCATGTCCCACGCGCTGCCCGAGGCGAGCGGAGGGGAAGCGGCGCCAGATGAGCGCGCATACCACGCTGCGAGGAGGACGAGCGACACCGTCAGGGCGGCGCCGATTGCGCCGGCGTTCTGCACCCACTTGCCCACCGCGAGGCCGCGGATGTTCGCGATCGTCATGACGGCCAGACACCCGAAGGCCACGAGCGACACGAACCACTTCTCCGCCAACAGATCGGCCGGCGCGTCGCTCGCGTACGCCGCGACGCCTGCGATGTACACGAGCTGCATGGGGATGTAGAACAGGTTGTTCGTCCAGTAGCACCAGCCCGACAGGAATCCGTGGCCCTCTCCGAACTGCCTGCGGGCCCACATGTAGACCCCGCCCTCGCCCGGATAGCGCCGCGCGAGCGCGATGACCGCGATCATCTCCGGCACGAGGAACACCAGGAACGCAAGTACCCAGAGCGGCAAAGCAGCCAGTCCGAAGCCGGCGACCGGCGGCACCAGGCTGATGTTCAGGATCGCGACGACCTTCAGCAGGATCAAATCGCGCAGACGCAGCGCCTTCGGCAAGGTCGGCGGGAGGTTCGAAGTCGCTGGCATCGCGCGGCACTCTAGCATGTGTGGCACGAGTCCTTATAGAATCGCGGACGGTTCGTCCGATGCCGCGCTGGTTGATGCTCATCACGCTCGTGGCACTGGGGTCAGCTCAGTCCGACCCCGTTACGCTAGTCATCGTCAACGGCCAGGTGTATACGGCGGACGGACGCGGCACGGTAGCCCAAGCCGTCGCCGTCCGCGGAAACCGCATCGCCGCCGTGGGGACGACCGCCGAGATCCGCGCACTGGCCGGCGAAAAAACGACGGTCGTCGATGCGCGCGGCGGATCGGTCCTGCCGGGATTCCAGGACTCGCACGTCCATTTTCTTTCCGGCGGACTCTCGCTCGATGAAGCAAACCTGCTCGACGCATCGACGTTCGAGGAGGCCATGCGCACAATCCGTGACTTCGCCGCGAAGCGGCCCGAGCGGCCGTGGGTCGCGGGCCGCGGCTGGTACTACGCGGTCTTTCCGGGCAGCCTGCCGACCCGGCAGCAGCTCGACGAGGCCGTCCCGGATCGTCCGGCCTACATGGAGTGCTATGACGGCCACACCGGCTGGGCGAACACGCGGGCGCTGACCCTTGCCGGCATCACGCGGGATACACCCGATCCAAAGAATGGCGAGATCGTCCGGGATAAGACGGGAGAGCCGACCGGTGTGCTCAAGGAATCCGCGACCGATCTTGTCACCAAGCTGATGCCGAAGCCGTCGCGAGACGATCGGCTCCGCGCGCTGCGGGCCGCCATGCGCGAGGCGAACCGCTTCGGCCTCACAAGCGTGCACAATGCGTCCGGCTCGGCCGCCGAGTTCGAGCTGTACGACGCGCTGCGGCGCTCGGGCGAAATGACGGTCCGAGTCTCCTCCGCGCTCAACATCGATCCCGGCTTCTCGGATGCCGACGCCGCCCGCTTCGACGCGGTACGGCGCAAGTATGCCGACGATCCCTGGTTCCGCGCTCGAGCCGTC
>DATAFJ010000218.1:0-2532 GCA_036257535.1 Vicinamibacterales bacterium
GGGCAGATTCAGCTGATCAAGCGCATGCACAAATCTGCGATCAAAGGGGAGAGGTCCCGCTGATCAGTGTCTAGCCGCCAGCCTGAAACCGCCAGCCGCCAATCTGGCTGCGGACCGCTCATCTCCTGCGGAACACGGGTGATCGCTTCTCCCGAAAGGCGGCGCGTCCTTCCGCGGCGTCCTCGGTCGCGAAGCAGATGGTCTGCAGGTCGCGCTCGTACTCGATCGCCTTCTCGAGTGGCATCGTGAAGGCCGCCCGGAGATTGAGCTTTGCCGTCTCGGCCGCAATCGGCGCGCGCGACGCGATGGTCGTGGCGATTGCACGCGCGCGGGTGAGCAGGCTCGACGGCGGCACGACCTCACTCACCAGCCCCCAGGCGAGAGCCTGCTCGGCCGGGATTGGATCGCCGCTCATGATCATCAAGGCCGCGTTCGATGGACCGATCGAATGCGCGAGAAACACGGCCATGCCGCCGCCGCCGATCCAGCCCAGCTTGATCTCCGGCGCGGCGAACTGCGCGGTCGTCGCCGCAATCCGGATGTCGCAACTGAGCGCGGTCTCCAGCCCGCCGCCGAAGGCGTAGCCGTTGATCGCCGCGATCGAGGGCTTCAGCAACCGGCGGACGGCGTCACAGTAGTCGGGCCGATTCCGGAAATTCCAGGGCGTGTCGTATCGATCCAGCTCGCCGATGTCCGACCCGGCGCAAAACGATCGCTCTCCGGCCCCCGTTACGATCACGCACCGCACGCCATCGTCACGGTTGCAGCGATCGATCAGGGCGACGATCGCGTCGGCCATGTCAGGAGTGACGGCATTGAGTTTCTGGGGTCGATTGAGGACGATTGTCGCGATTCGATCCTCGATGCTGAACCTGACGTCGCTGCTCATGACGAAGTCCTATCGTTCTGCCGCCACTGGACGGCTGCGAGCGTAGCGCGTCTGAAGACGCTCAAGCACGACGCGGTGCGGCGAGCGCTCGTCCAGGCCGCGACGCACGATATCGGATGCATCCGTCTGAAAGGCGATGTACCCGTCGTATCGGGGCCGGACGTACGCGCTCTCGATCGTTTCGAGGGTGTTCTCGTAGAAGCTGCCGGCGAGCGCGTTCACTCCCCGGTCGCGCCAGGCCCGGCGTCGGCTGGGTTGGCCGTCGTGGCGCGGGATGAAATCGGTCTGCGCTTCGGCGCTCAGCAGCCACGCCAGATGGCCGAGCAGTGCCGGCGTCACATGGCAGCGCCGCGACACGCCAATCCCGGTCCCGCCCAACGTGGACCCCGGCCCTGTCTCCGGTCGCATACGTGGTGCGTCGTGGTAGGCGATGGGATGGCGACCGGGCAGCGGTGGGGCAGCATAATTCACGTAGCCGAACACCAGCGGGCACACAGCGAACTCGTCTCCCGCCGCCATCGCGTCCAGCAGCCCGATAGGATTCAGCGACCGTGCCGGCGCCGGCATGCGCCCGAACACCGTAGCCATCACGTCGAGCGCCTGCTCTCCCGTAGCCGGTGACACCAGCACCTCGGCATTCGCTTCCGCCGGACGCTCACCGATCGCGGCCGCGAGGGAGAAGAACGTCAGAATGGCGTGGGGACCCGCGATCGACAATGCAACTGGTACACGACTCGACATCGTCACGATGTCGTGCCAGGTCTCGGGTCGCTCCTCGGACAGATCGGGCCGGAGCGCCAGCACCTGGGCCGCGGCATCGAGCGGCAGCGCCCAGTGCCGCCCGCCGTACCGATAGCTGGCCATGCAGGACCCGACGGTCTCGCGGGACCAGCTTGCCAGCTGGTCTGCGGCGAAGAGGTCCTCGAGCGGGACGAGGCACGCCTTCGACGCGACCTCGCCGACATGCGGATGGTCCAGCACGACGAGATCGTACTGATCGCACAGATTCTGCAAGCGACGCGACTCGAACCCTTCGAGCGGCTGCGTCTCCCACTCGATGGTGATGCCCGACCGCGATCGTTCGAGCTCCCTGGCTGCCGCACGGAGTGCGTTGACGCCGCGCGGGTGGTCCCATGTGAGTCCGCGATACCGAATCACGACACGTCCCGCCCCTCCCCGATGGCTCCCGCCGCGACGAGCCGGTCGATCTCGTCCTCCGCGTAGCCGGCTTCGCGGAGCACGTCCCGTGTGTGCTCGCCGGTCAGCGGGGCGCCACGATAGACGGTGCAGGGCGTCTTCGAGAACTTGATCGGAAACCCCGGCGTTTTCACGTGTCCTTCCGTCGGGTGGTCGTATTCGACGAACGTCGCGTTGTGAGTGATCTGGGCATCGTTGACGAGATCAGCGTACGAGTAGACCGGTCCGGCCCAGATATCGTGCTCCCTGAACAGCGTCAGCCACTCCGCCGTGGTCCTCGCGGTCAGGCGCTCCCGCGTCTTCGTATAAATCTCATCGCGTCTGCTCCATGCGTCGGTCTCGTCGTCCATCTCGAGAAAGGACGGTTCGCCGATGACAGCGCCGAACTTCTTGAGCGAGGGGAACGCGACGATGATGTAGCCGTCCCTGGTGGTGAACGCGCCGTA
>DATAFJ010000221.1:0-20858 GCA_036257535.1 Vicinamibacterales bacterium
CGATCGTCTTCAGCTTTTCTTCCCAGCCGGTGAGATCCGCGTTGAAATGCTTCAGCCGGAGCATCAGGGTGCCGTTCTCTTCGACGATGGTCAGGAGCTCGTAGAAGATCGGTTTACCGTCACGCACGAGGCGGTACATCCCCATCATGGCGCCCGCACGAGGCTCGCTCCAGATCTCCTCCGAAGCGCCGCCGAGCGCTTCGCCCACCCAGCGGCCGGCGAGCCATGCCATGTCTGCGATCGCGGCCGGCGGCGATTTCTCGCCGGCCTTCAACCGGAACGTCCGCTCCGTCAGCTTTTCCTGCGCGTAACCGGGAAGGCTGGACATCCAGGCCGCGAGAACAAACGCGATCACCCGTCGAACGTCCGTCACGTGTCCTCCTTGTGCCCCTGGTCGCGCCAATTCTAGTATGAGGAATCACCGATGACGCAGATGCCACGGCGGCGGCTCGGGCGCGAAGGACCTTCGGTCTCGGCGGTCGGGCTTGGATGCATGGGCATGTCCGACTTCTATGGGACCGCCGACGACGAGCGCTCGGTCGCGACGATTCATCGCGCGCTGGATCGCGGGATCAACTTTCTGGACACCGCCGACGCCTACGGCCCGTTCACGAACGAGCGCCTCGTCGGCCGCGCCATACGCGAGCGTCGAGACGAGGCCGTGGTGGCAACCAAGTTCGCATACGTCAGGAGCGACGAGGGCGCGTTCGTCGGGATCGACGGCCGGCCCGAGTACGTGCGCAAGGCCTGCGATGCATCGCTCCAACGGCTGGGCGTGGATGCGATCGACGTCTACTATCAGCATCGCGTCGATCCCGCGACGCCGATCGAAGAGACGGTCGGCGCGATGGCAGAGCTCGTGAAGGCGGGCAAGGTCCGGCACCTCGGTCTGTCGGAAGCCGCGCCCGCCACCATTCGTCGCGCCCACGCCGTGCACCCCATCGCGGCGCTGCAGACCGAGTATTCGTTGTGGAGCCGCGACCCAGAGAAAGAGCTGCTCGCCACCTGCCGTGAGCTCGGCATCGCGTTCGTCGCCTACAGTCCGCTCGGACGAGGGTTTCTGACCGGCCGGTTCCGCTCGCCAGCAGATCTCGCCTCGACCGACTGGCGTCGTCAGAATCCGCGGTTTCAGGACGAGAACCTGCGAAAGAACCTCGCCATCGTCGCGAGGGTTGAGGAGCTGGCGCGCGCGAAGGGCTGTACATCCGCGCAGCTCGCGCTCGCCTGGCTGCTGTCGCGCGGTCCCGACGTGATTCCGATTCCCGGGACCACGCGGGCGGAGCGCGTTGACGAGAACGCAGACGCCGTACAGGTCTCGCTGCCGCCGGACGAGCTCGCGTCGCTCGACGCGCTGTTCACAATGGTCGCCGGCGATCGCTATACGGAGGGTGGGATGCGCACGGTCAACCGCTGACGCGCAATCCGTGCGCGCGATCGCGCGCTTCACGTCAGAGTTATGATCGGCCCGTTCACGCCAATGACCCTTAGACCAGGCACCCGTCTAGGTCCCTACGAGGTGCAGGCCCTGCTCGGCACGGGCGGCATGAGCGAGGTGTATCGCGCGCGCGATACGAAGCTTAATCGGGACGTCGCCATCAAGGTTCTCGCCAACTGGCTCACCGGCGATCCGGACTGGCTGGGCCGGTTCGAACGTGAGGCGCAGCTCCTCGCGTCGCTCAACCATCGGCACATCGCCCAGATCTACAGCGTCGAGGACTTCGATCCAACGGGATCCGCCCAGAGCCACGTGCCCGCTCTCGTCATGGAACTGGTCGACGGGCCCACGCTCGCGGAACGCATCGCGAAGGGAGCGGTCCCGCTGGAGGAAACGCTTGCGATCGCCGAACAGATCGCCGAGGCGCTCGAGGCGGCGCACGAGAAGGGGATCGTTCATCGCGATCTGAAGCCGGCCAACATCAAACTGACGCCGGGCGGCGTCGTGAAGGTGCTCGACTTCGGGCTGGGAAAGGTCCTCGCGACCGCCGGCGCGATGGGTCACACGACGGGCGCGATGAGCGCGTCGACGCTCGCGAGCCCGGCGACGCACACCGGGGTCATTCTCGGCACCGCGGCATACATGGCGCCGGAACAGGCGCGCGGCCAGGCTGTCGACAAGCGGGCGGACATCTGGGCGATCGGCGTCGTGCTCTACGAGATGCTGACGGGGGCGCGGCCGTTCGAGGGCGAAACGACATCGGACACGATCGCGGCCGTCCTGCGGCAGGACGTGAACTGGGGACGGCTTCCCGCGGAAATCCCTGATGCGTTGAGGCGTCTGCTCCGACGTTGCCTCGACCGCAATCCGAAGAACAGGCTGCACGACGCCGCCGACCTGCGGCTCGCCGTTGCCGACGCGCGCGAAGAGCTGGACGCAGGCCTGAGCTCGAACGCTTCAACCCGAAGGGCGCTGCGCTGGATCGGCGTTGCCCTCGCGGCTGCAGTCATCGTCATCGCCGGTGTCGCATGGGCGCTGCTTCCGCGAACGAGCAGCGGCGAGCGGGTCGACCCAATCGTGCGATTCACAGTCGATCCTCCGCCGCAGGTCACCAACGTCTCGTACGTTGCCGCCGCGCCGGACGGCCGCTTCATCGTCTATGAGGGGCAGGTCGAGGGCGAGTTCCGGCTGTTCGTGCGGCGCTTCGATGAGGTGGAGTCGAAGGAGCTCGCAGGCACCGAAGGTGCGCGCGGACCGTTCATCTCGCCGGACGGCACCTGGATCGGGTTCATCCGGAACGCCAAGATCAACAAGATGCCGGTCGCCGGCGGCGATGCGATCGCCGTGTGCGACGTGCAGGGCGGCCCGGGCGCCGCCTGGGCTCCGGATGGCCGGATCGTGTTCTCGCGCGCGTGGTTGTCGGGGTTGTCGATCGTGTCGGCGGACGGCGGCGTGCCAAAAGAGCTGACCGAACCGGACCGGGGCAAGCAGGAGATCGGCCACTGGTGGCCGTCCATCCTTCCCGACGGCAGGGTGCTGTTCACCATTGCGACGGCGGGCACGGGCCTCAACGAGGCGCGGATCGGACTGCTCGACCCGGCGACGAGTACATACCGCGTACTCTTCCCGGGCGCCAAGGCGGAATGGCTGTCGTCGGGACACATCGTCTTCTATCGCGCCGGCCGCTATCAGGCCGTTCCATTCGACCTCGCAGCGTCGAACGTGACTGGCGAATTGTTTCCGGTACTTGATGATGCGCGCGAGATCGATCCGGCGGGCGACTGGTCGCAGACGGTCGCCGTGACGTCTACCGGTGCGCTCGCGTATCTGACTGGCTCGTACGTGCCGCCAAGCCGGCTCACGTGGATCAATCTCGACGGAACGTCTACCCCACTCGCATTTGCGCCGCGACCCTACGTCAGCGTGAAGCTCTCGCCCGACGGCCGCTTCGCCGCGACCGCAAGCCTCGAGGCGGGGCGCCTCCTGCTGCGCGTGTTCGATCTCGAACGCGGCACGGAAGACGCGCCGAAGGTCGACGGCATGAACTGGAACCCCGTCTGGCTGCCGGATGGGCGATTGTCGTTCACGAGCATGCGCAAGGGGGACTTCGACGTGTACGTGAAGGACGTCATGGGCACAGGCGCGGAAAATCCTGTGCTCACGGGCCCCGACGACACGGATCCGATTGCGTGGCTTCGCGACGGGCGGCTCGTGTTTCAAGGCTCCGAGCCGGACGGCGCGTATCCGCTGAAGCTGTTCGACCCGAAGCACCCGTCGCAGATCACCCGCCTTACCGAACAGCACGTGGACAACGGCGGGTCGTTGTCGCCCGACGAACGCTGGCTCGCGTATCAGTCCGCCGCGATCGGCAGGTCGGTCATCTATGTACGCCCGCTGAGCGCGTCCGCGCCTTCGGTGGCGCTCTCGCGCGATCCAGGGGAGTTCCCGGTCTTTCTCCGGGATGGAAAGACGCTCGGCCTCGTGCGAGGCCGGCGGCTCGTCGTGCGGTCCTGGCGCGACAACGGCGGGCGGTTCGAGGTCGGACCCGAGCGGATGGTCACTCAACTCGCGTTCGGGTCCGGCTGGACGTACGGCTCGCCGTACGATGTGTCGGAGGATGGGCGGTTCCTGGCGCTCGTCCGCACGGACGACACGCCTACCACCGACGTGCGTGTCGTCCTGGGATGGACCGCTGACGTGGCGCGGCTGGGTTCGAGAGAGCGATGAAAAAGGGGACAGTCACCTTTTTTCACAATTCGTAAAAAGGTGACTGTCCCCTTTTTGCGGCGTCGGCCGGTAGGGGGCGTGCGGGATGCGCGCATCGCTGTAGACATCCGGGATCGCGACCGACTGCCGGTTCGACATGACCCATCCAGTGATGCAGGACGACAGCGGAAACCGCCTGCCCTTCCACAGCGGCCCGATTGCGTTCTCCTCCGCGTAATAGCAGCGATCGCCGTCGCGCAGGACGAACGTGACGCCGTCGGCCGCGGTCAGATCGCGCCGGCCGAATTCTCTCTACAGGAAGACCAAAAGCCGGCCGTGCGGCGTCCGCTGCAAAGGAGAGGCAATAGAATCAACACTTCCCGACCGGCGCTTCGTGGCCCTCGTTTTGCTCCCCCGCGCCTTGATGCAGCGGACGCGGCTCCCCCTGTCCGTCGCCTGCGCGCTCATTGCGTCGACCGCCGCGGCCCAGGATCTGCCGATCCAGTCCGGCCGCGCCGTCTACGAGCGCGTGGCCAATTCTGTTTTTCTCGTCCAGACAGAAACCGACAGCGGCGAGCCTGTCGGCCAGGGAACCGCCTTCCTGATAGACGACGGGCGCCTCATTACGAACGAGCACGTCATCAGAGAGGGAAGAGTTTTTCTCAGGAGCGCGGGTCTCAAGATCGAATGCGCGGTTGCCGCGCGCGACGAGCTCAACGATCTCGCTCTGCTGACGGTGCCCGCCGTCGGCGTGTCGCGGCCGCTGCGGCTGGCCGGCGACCTTCCTCGGCCTGGAGACGCGGTCTTCGCGATCGGCAATCCCGAGGGGCTCGAACGAACCATCAGCCTGGGCCTGTACACGGGGCCCCGACGCCTGGACGGCCGCGACCTCCTGCAGGTGTCCGCCTCGATCTCTCACGGCTCGTCCGGCGGTCCGGTCGTCAACGCGTCGGGAGAGGTCGTCGGCGTCGCGTCGGGCTTTCTGACCGAGGGTCAGAATCTCAACTTCGCCGTTCCCATCGCCGCGGTTCGGGCGCTTTTGTCGGGCGGCGGATCGGCTCCACCGTCGGTCGACAACTTCCTCGGGCTGGTTCGCCGCCTGCAGGAGGAACGGCGATCGACGACGTACTCCGCCGATCCAGGTTCGAGATTTCAGGCGCTCGACCGCCGCATCTCGCAGGTGCTTTCCGATGCGCTGCGGGCGGCCGACGACAAGCCCGAGTCACTGCTGCTGCTGGCCGAAACGGCGAGCCTCGAGGACGGCGCGATCGCGCTGAAGGCGGCGGAGCAGGCGGTCGATCTCACGAAGGGCGCGGATCCGCGTGCGCGCATCGCATTCGCGCGGGCGCTTCGCGCGAAGGGAACGTGGGCGAACGAGCCGGAGAAAGAACGGCTGCTTCGGCTCGCCGAGGACCACGCCGCCGCTGCGATCGCGGCGCTTCAGCCTCCGCTCGCTGACCATTTGGTTCTTCTGGCCGCCATCCAGGAACAGCTTCCCGGCAGGCTCGCCGATTCATATCAGAGCTACAAGCGCGCCCTCGAGCTCCGCAAACGGTCTCAACCCGATGACGTCTCGCTGGATCTCTTTCAGCTCTTCGAGGCCGCGGCGAGGACCTCGCGGCCCGCGGAAGCCAGAAGCTGGTTCCTCGAGCTGGAGCTGACCGGCAAAGCGACGAGCGCGCACTACGACAGCTACGGCAAGTTCCTGGAAAGCGCCGAGGACCACACCGGCGCGGGTGACGCGTACGTCCGCGCGGCCGGCGCGACTGGCGGCACGTACGATCATTTCTGCAGGGCCGCACGAAGTTTCCTCAATGGCGACAATCTCGACGGCGCGCTGACCGCCGCCCGGCAGTGCATCGAGTCTGCCGCCAGCGTCGCCGACTCGGAAAAGAACGTCGCGCACGCGCACCAGACGATCAGCCTCATCCTCGTGGATCGCGGCGTCTATGACGAGGCGATCTCGCATGCGAGGCAGGCCATCGCGATCGATCCGGCCGACGGATGGGCGTACTACGCGCTGGCGCGCGCGCTGCGTTCGCTGAACCGGTATCACGAGGCGATCGCTGCCGGGAAAAACGCGCTGCGGCTCGCGGACGGCAGGCACGCCGTCATGCACGCCGCGCTCGGTTCCGCGTACTTCGGTCTGCAGGACTGGTCGCAGGCCGCATCCGCGTACCGCAAGGCGGCCGAGATGGATCCGGATGACGCCGACGCCGCTTTTAACGCGGCGGCCGCGCTCTACAACGAGAAGTCCTTCCGGGAATCGCTGCGGTGGTGGGAAGAGGTCCTGCGACGCGATCCGGAGTATCCGGATCGCGCGTATGTGCAGCAGACGATTCAGGAGCTGCGCGGGCCTGCCTGAAAGTCCCCAGCTCACTCCGCTCTGAGCGTCTCCACCGGATCGATCGCCACCGCCCGCCGCGCCGGGAGATAGCTCGCGAGGACGGCGGCCGCGGCGAGCACGACCGGTGTGACCGTGAACGTGAGCGGATCGAGCGGGCCGATGCCGAAGAGCAGCGAGCGCATCAGCGGCGCGAGGCCCGCCGCGAGGAGGAGGCCGATCGCGGTGCCGACGCCGGCGACCATGAGGCCGCGCGTCATGAACAACCTGCGAATGTCAGGCGCCTGCGCGCCGAGCGCCACGCGAATGCCGATCTCGCGGCGCCGTCGCGCCACCGCGTACGAGATCACCCCGTAGAGCCCGACGATGCCGAGAAGGAGCGCCATCGCTCCGGCGACCGCGAGCATCACGAGCGTGAACGATGTACGGCCCATCGATCCTTCGTAGACGTCCTGAAGGGTGCGCACCTGCGCGAGCGGCAGGTTCGCGTTCACCGTCCATACCGCCTTGCGCACGTCGTCGAGCAAGCCGGAGGAGGCTGATCGGTCACTGCGAATGACTACGCTGACGCGCCGGGGCAGGTACCCCGGCACGCCGAAGAGGTTCGCGTACCAGCGCCCGGGCCAGTAAGCCGTCGGGGGCGGCGGCATGTGGGCACCGTCCTCGTGGACGTCGGCGGCGACGCCGACGATCTCACGCCACGGACCGCCGCTGCCGTAGTACTCTCGGATGCGCTTGCCGAGGGCAGCCTGCGGCGATTCCCATAGCTCGCGCGCCAGGCTCTCCGAAACGATCACTGCTTCGCGCGCGTCGTACAGATCGGTCCACGTGAAATCCCGCCCCGCGACGAGCGGCGTTCCCAGCGTTTCGAACGTGCCGGGTGAAATGATCTTGACGTGATGGTTCGGCGGCGTCCGTCCATCGTCTGCCCTTCCCTGCACGCTGAGGGCGGCGCTGTATCGGTTCTCTGGATCCGAGGGCAGCCGCGTCATGAATGCGGCCGAGTCGACGCCCGGAATGCCGGCGATCCTGTCGAGGATCTGCTGCTGCATCCGCGTGACGCGTTCCGGCTCGGGCACCGTCGTTTCCGGAATCGAGACGGCGAACGTCTGAAGGCGGTCAGGTCGTGCAAACCCCGGGTCGACGCGCCGCAGCGCCTGGAAGCTGCGGATCATCAGCCCTGAGTTCACGAGCAGCACCAGCGCGAGCGCCATTTGAACGGTCACGAGCGCGAGCTGCGACCGCTGCCGTTCTCGGCTCATGCCCCCGCCGCGGCCGCCAGTGATCGCGTCCACGGCATTCGGGCCGGAGTATTTCAGGAGCGGAAGCAGGCCGAACAGGAGTCCTGACGCCAGCGACGCGGTGAACGCAAACGCAAGAACCCTGGGTTCGATGGAAATCTCTGCCAGCCTGGGCAGATTCGCGGGTGCGATCGCCACGAGTACTCGAAGTCCCGCGTACGCGACTGCCAGTCCCAGCGCGCCGCCCGACAGCGCGAGCATCAGGTTTTCAACGAGCAACTGACGCGCGATTCTCGACCGCGGCGCCCCCAGCGCCGAGCGAATCGCGAACTCCGGCCGGCGGCCGTCCGCGCGCACGAGGAGCAGGTTCGCGACGTTGGCGCAGGCCATCAGCAGGACGATGCCGATCGTGCCCATCAGGACCCACAGCGTCCGGCTCACGTCGCCGACGACTTCCTGCTTGAGCAGCCGCAGGGACGGGCCGTACCGGGCGCGGAACGCCGGGTCGGTCTGGCCGCCTTTGACCAGCCATATATTAATGATGCGGGCCACGTCGGCGTTTGCCTCCGCGAGCGACACGCCCGGCTTCAGCCTGGCCAGACCCTGCAGACGGAAAGAAGGTATCGGCCGGGCGCGGTCGATCCTGAGCGGCAGGAATACTTCCGGATCCCCACCGAAACGGAAGCTCGCCGGCATGACGCCGATGATCTGATGCGGGCGTTCGTTGATCGTGAGCGTCCGTTGCAGGACCGTCGGATCGGCGCCGAACTTCCGATGCCAGTACGCGCTCGTCAGGATCACAGCGTCCGGCGAGCCGGGCGTATCGTCCGCGTCGGTGAATCGGTGGCCGATCTCGGGCTGCACGCCGAGCGTCGTCAGCACTCCGCGGCTCACGATCCACGCGCGAACCTCCTCGGGATCGCCGACGCCGGTTATCGTCGCGGTCGTTCCATCCGCGTTCCAGGCCCCGAAGTCCTGAAACGTCCGGCTGTTCTCCGCGTATGTCGTGAAGATCGCGTCGGAGAAGTACGGCAGATCCCTTCCGCCTACGGTGTGCGAGATCAAGACGAGCCTGTCTGAATCCGGGTACGGCAGCGGGTTGATCAGCACGCCATTGACGACGGTGAAGATGGCGGTCGAGGCGCCGATACCGAGCGCGAGCGTCAAGACGGCGGCGGCGGCGAACCCGGGCTGCGTTCGCGCCATCCGCGCCGCATGGCGCAGGTCATCCCGAATATCTGCCGTCATTGCTAGCCATGGCCACGTATGTTACTCCTGCGGCTTGTGGTAGGCTCCGGCCTACCCAGCCCGGAGTGCGACACATGACTGATTGGATTCGCCTCACGGGACCAGCGGCTCTTTCGATGCTCGCCATCGCGACCGTCGGAGCCGCTCCAGGCCAGGTAACACCGCCTGCGGCGCCTCGAACGCAGGTCGTGCTGCTGGGCACCGGAACCCCCCCTGCCGATCCGGACCGCTCCGGTCCCGCAACCGCCATCGTCGTCAACGACACACCGTACCTGGTGGACGCGGGCGCCGGCGTCGTCCGGCGCGCGAAGTCGGCCCTCGTCGACAAGGGCGTCGCCGCGCTCGACCCGATCAAGCTGCGCGTCGTCTTCTTCACTCACCTGCACTCGGATCACACGGTTGGCTACCCGGACCTGATTCTCACGCCGTGGGTCATCGGGCGCCGCGTTCCGCTCGAGGTCTACGGACCGACTGGCATCAGGGCCATGACGGAGCATCTGTTCGAGGCTTACAAGGCCGACTTCGAGGCGCGAATGCGGGATTCTGTGCTGTACAAGGTTGGCGCGTTCAAGGAAGCCCACGCGGTGAACGCGAACGAGATCAAGCCGGGCGTCGTCTACAAGGATGCCAACGTCACGGTGACGGCCTTCGCAACGAAGCACGCCATGGAGAGCTATGGCTATCGCTTCGACACCACTGACCGCAGCATCGTGATCTCAGGCGACACGAATCCGACTCAGGCGACTATCGACGCCTGCAGCGGGTGTGACGTGCTGATTCACGAAGTGCTGACGCTCGACTGGCTGTCCAGGCGTCCCGATTTTCATGAATATGCCGCGCGTCACCATACGACGACGACGCAGCTCGTCGAGCTGGCGACGAAGGCCAAGCCGCGGCTGCTCATTCTCTCTCACACCTCTCTGTCGCTCCGGCCCGCGGTTGACTCCGAACGCTCCTCGCCCGCCACAATGCTGCGCGAGATGTCGAAATACACTGGACAGGTCGTCGTTGGGCGCGATCTCGACGTGTACTGAACGCGGGATATTCAGGAGGACCACATGGGCACCAGCCTGACGGTCCGTTCCCTCCGCTGCGGGATTCTGCTCGCGGCGCTCGTACTGCTGATCGCACCGCCGCTTACCGCCGGTCGCGCCGCGCAGGCATCGCCGGCGCCCACACAGGAAGAACTGAAGACCTACGAAGCCTTTCGCGCCTGGATCACGAGCCAGCCCCCGACGATGCAGGAGGCCGACGACGAGGTCGCCTTCCGCGGCTACGCCGACCACCTGCGTAAACAAGGGAGATCCGAGTCGGATATCTCGGCGACGCTGGCTTCGCTGAAATCCATCGGCGACCGCGCCGAGATTGAGCGGTGGAACAAGATTCTCACCGCCCCGAAGCCCAGGTTCAACACCGCACCCAACGCATTCCTGGTCACGGTGACGAAAGGCCTGAAACCGGGACGCTCGCTCGACGTCGGCATGGGCCAGGGGCGCAACACGATCTACCTCGCCCAGCAGGGTTGGGACTCGGTTGGATTCGATCCGGCAGACCGGGCGGTCGCGTCGGCGCAGGAACAGGCGAGCAAGCTCGGCGTGAAAATTACGACGCACGTCGCGCGCGCCGAGGATTTCGACTGGGGCGACAGCCGGTGGGACCTGATCGTACTGAGCTACGTGGGGGCGCGCGAGTACGCGGCCCTGGTCGCCAAGGCGCTGCGCCCGGGCGGAATGGTGGTCGTCGAAGGCTTCCACCAGGATGTCATCAAGACCACGCCCGTCGGAGGTGCCGTCGTGTTCGGCACGAACGAGCTGGTGACCATCTTTTCCGCGCTTCGCGTCATCCGCTATGAAGACACGGATGCCGTCGGCGATTTCGGCCTCTTCGACACGCGCGTCGTCCGACTCGCGGCCATCAGGCCATAATTAAACGTCCTACCCCTTTAGCGTTACCCAGCTCCCCCCGCTTTCGCGGGATTGTCGTCCCTTCGAAATTCGTGCATGCTGATACGCCACGTAGACGGTCGGATGTGTGTCAGGAGGTCAGTCATGTCTCAAGCGGACAAACCAACGGCGATCAGAAACGTCGTCCTCGTCCACGGCGGCTTCGTGGACGGCTCGGGCTGGGCTGGCGTTCATCGTCTGCTGACGAAAGATGGATACAACGTCAGCGTCGTCCAGCAACCGACGATATCGCTCGCGGATGATGTCGCCGTAACCAGGCGAGCGATCGCCGCTCAGAGCGGACCTGTGATTCTGGTCGGTCATTCCTACGGTGGCGTCATCATCACCGAGGCGGGAACGGATCCGAACGTCGCCGGCCTCGTCTATATCGCAGCCTTTGCGCCCGACAGCGGCGAGTCGGTCAGCTCGCTGATCAAGGATCCGGCTCCGGGTGCTCCGGTGCCGCCGATCCTGCCGCCCCGCGACGGCTTCCTGTTTCTCGACCGGGCGAAGTTCGCGGCGTCGTTCGCGGCGGACGTCGACGCCGACACGGCGAAGTTCATGGCCGACTCGCAGCTGCCGTGGGGTGTGGAGGCGCTTGCCGGCGCCGTCACCGAGCCAGCGTGGAAGTCGAAACCGAGCTGGTACCTGGTTGCCACCGACGACAGGATGATCCCACCTGCCGCCCAGCGGCTGATGTCGAAGCGTGCCGGCTCGACGGTCGTCGAAGTGGCCGGCAGTCATTCGATCTACGTGTCGCGGCCGGACGCCGTCGCCGCGATCGTCGATAAGGCGGCGCGGGAAGTCGCATCGGCGCACGAAGTACTGCGCTAGCACAGCGCCACGCGCGCGTGCTCCCGGCACGTGCCTCGTCATTCTTGTCGCCCCACTGGATAGACTGACAACGGGCATCGACACCGTGGGAGCGACAAGTCTGACGGGCATCCGGTGGATTCGCTGATCACTGCGGCCGGACGTGCTCTGGCCGCTGGCGATCCACTCGGCGCATTGAAGCGCATCGCACTGCGCGACGACGCCCCGGCGCTCGCGCTTCGGGGGATCGCGATGGCGCAGCTCGGCGATCTCGTTCGAGCGAAGGCTCTCCTGCGTCGCGCGGTGCGTGCCTTCGGTCCGAAAGAGGTCGTCGCCCGGGCGAGGTGCGTCGTCGCCGAGGCCGAGATCGCGTTGGTCTCGCGCGACCTCGGCTGGCCCGCGAAGGCGCTCGAGGTGGCGCGGGCGGCGCTCGAGGCGCACGGCGACCGGGCAAACGCCGCTCATGCGCGGCATCTCGAGGTCCGGCGCCTCGTCCTGATCGGGCGCATCGACGAGGCCGAGCGAGCGCTCGACAGGCTCGACCCCGCCCCCTTCCCTCCCGCATCGAGGACCGCCCACGAGCTCATGGTCGCGGGGATCGCGATGCGCCGCCTCCGGACGAAGGCGGCGCGCGTGGCCCTTGACCGGGCCGAGCGCGCGGCGCGGCACGCCCGCATCCCTGCGCTGACAGCGGAGGTCGAGAGCGCACGCCTCGTCATGAACACTCCCGCGGCGCGCCTGCTTGCGAGTGGGGAGGAGCGCCTTCTCCTGCTCGAGGAGGTCGAGGCGGTGCTGGCGTCGAATGCGCTCGTCGTGGACGCATGCCGTCATGTCGTCCGTCACCAGGGCAGGGTCGTCTCGCTCGCGACCCGTCCGGTGTTGTTCGCGCTCGGACGCGCGTTGGGCGAAGCGTGGCCGGCGGACGCGCCGAGAGAGGTGCTCGTCGCGCGGGCGTTCGGAGCGAAGCTCGCCGATGAATCGCATCGCGCGCGACTGCGGGTCGAAGTCGGCCGGCTCCGCGCGAAGCTTCGAACGCTGGCCGACGTGCGCGCGACGACGCGGGGTTTCGTGCTGGCGCCGCGCCGTGCACGCAATGTCGTCGTGCTGGCGTGGCCCATCGAAGCAGAGGGCGGGGCGGTGCTCGCCTTGCTCGCGGACGGCGAGTCATGGTCGAGCTCGGCCCTGGCGCTCGCGCTGGGTACGAGTCAGCGCACTGTGCAGCGCGCGCTCGACTCGCTTGCGGCAGCGGGCAAGGTGCAGACGTTCGGCCGGGGGCGGGCGCGGCGCTGGATGACTCCGCCCGTGCCGGGATTCACGACGACCTTGTTACTCCCCGCTCCCCTGCCGATTGACTAAGCTGGCCGCATGAATCGATCAACTCCCACGACTGCCGAAATCGTCCGTGAGTATGGTCCCTTTGCCGGCGTGGACCAGGTGCATGGCGTCACGTATGACGGCCGGAACGTCTGGTTTGCTGCCGGAGACACGCTGAAGGCATTCGATCCCGCGAGCGGCAAGGTGCTGCGCTCGATCGACGTCGCCGCGCACGCGGGCACGGCCTTCGACGGCCGGCACCTGTTTCAACTCGCCGAAGATCGCATCCAGAAGATCGATGCGAAGACAGGCCGTGTGGTCGGCACGATTCCGGCGCCCGGCGGCGGTGGCGACTCCGGGCTCACCTGGGCCGAAGGGACGCTCTGGGTGGGACATTATCGGGAACGCAAGATCTATCAAATCGATCCCGATACAGGCGCGATTCTTCGCGCTATCGAGTCCAACCGCTTCGTGACCGGAGTGACCTGGGTCGACGGAGAGCTCTGGCATGGCACCTCGGAAGGTGACGAGAGCGAGTTGAGGCGAGTGGATCCTCGAACGGGCGAGGTCCTCGAGAGGGTTGCGATGCCGCCCGGTTCAAGCGTGTCCGGCCTGGAATCCGACGGCCGCGATCAGTTCTTCTGCGGAGGAGGAAAGAGCGGGAAAGTAAGAACCGTCCGCCGGCCCAGGCGAGGCTAGTCGTCTGGTCAATTGAGCCCGGTCAGAGCCTGTTCACGCATTACCTCTCGAGAGGTTCATATGGACCGGCTGAACAGGCTGTGGCTGGCGGGACTGGTCGTCGTCGCGCTCGCGCCTTCAGGCGCTGGCGCGCAGGACGTGGGCAGCGAGGAGGACCCCACGAAAGATGGCGCCATCATAGGGGCCCTTGTCGGCGCTGGAGCCGGATTGGGCTTGACCGCCATCGCATACGCGAACTGTACGGGAAGTTGCGAGGCTCCGGAGCCGGCCGGCCCGTACGCGATGGGCGCAGCGTACGGCGCCGGAATCGGTGCGCTCACTGGTTGGCTGATCGACCGGCTCCACAAAGGCAAGGCGACAGTCGTTCCTGTCGTCTCTCCGGTGCTGACCAGCCGGCACAAAGGCATCGCGGTGTCGGTGAGGTTTTGAGCGCGGTTCGTCGAGTCCCGCCGCGGCAGAGTATGATCGACGTCCGTCGTGGCAGAAGTCCCGGCCCGCATCGGGCGTTTCACCATCGAACGCAAGCTCGGCGAGGGCGGCATGGGCGTCGTCTATGCGGCGCGCGACGACCGGCTCCAGCGCACGGTTGCGCTGAAAACACTGTCGGCGCTCACGAACAACCCGACCGCGCGCCAGCGGCTGTGGCGCGAGGCACGAGCCGCCGCGAGCGTCAACCATCCCAACGTCTGCCAGATTTACGAGATCGGCGAAGAGGATGGCGACCTCTTCATCGCCATGGAGCTGCTCGAGGGCGAGGTGCTGGCCGATCGCCTGCGCCGCGGTCCGTTGAGCGCAGTCGACACTGTCCCGATCGGCCTGGACGTACTCGCTGCGTTGTCGGCACTGCACGCACGCGGCATCGTCCATCGAGATCTGAAGCCGTCGAACGTGTTCATGACGGCTCACGGCGTGAAGCTCCTCGACTTCGGCCTGGCGCGGCCGCAGCTCGAGGTGGCGCTCGCGGCGACGATCGACGACCTCACCGGGAACGGAATGGTGATGGGGACGCCGCGCTACATGTCGCCGGAGCAGGTCACAGGGAAGCCCGTGGACGCCCGCACCGACCTCTTCGCGACGGGCGCCATCCTGTTCGAGATGCTCGCGGGCCGCCCGGCGTTTGGCGGCAACACGATTGCCGAGGTCATCCATGCCACCTGCTACGAGCAGCCACCTGCGCTGACCGGATCGTCGGCGGTCGCGGCGGTGGACCGCGTGATCCGCCGCGCGCTGGCGAAGCGGCCCGAAGAGCGGCCCGAATCGGCGGACGCGATGGCCGAAGAGCTTCGAACCGTCCAGGGCGTCGACGGCAGCACCGCGTCGACGCTGGCGCGCCCGATGACGCGGCTCGTCGTCCTGCCGTTCCGCGTGCTGAGGCCGGATCCCGAGACCGATTTCCTGGCCTTCAGCCTGCCGGACGCAATCGCGACGTCGCTCTCGGGGATCGGATCGCTCGTCCTGCGATCGAGCGCCGTTGCCGCCCGATTCGTCGGTGACACTCTGGATCTGAAGGCGCTGGCGACCGAGGCCGACGTGGACCGCGTCGTGCTCGGCACGCTGCTGCGCGCCGGCGACCAGCTGCGCGCGACGGCACAGCTCGTCGAAGCGCCTGGCGGGACGATGCTCACGTCGCATACCGTTCAGTCGTCGCTGGGCGATCTCTTCAGGCTCCAGGACGATATCGCCCGGCGCGTTGCGGAGGCGCTCTCGCTCCCGTTGTCCGAAGGCGCGTCAACCAATACGCCCGACTCACCGCACAACGCCCGCGCCTACGAGCTGTACCTGCGCGCGAACGAGCTGGCCCGCACCTACGACGGGCTCGCACGAGCGCGCGATCTCTACGAACGCTGTCTCGAACTGGATCCGCGCTTCGCCCCGGCGTGGGCGCGCCTCGGACGCTGCCATCGCGTGATCGGCAAGTACATCAACGTCGAGGAGAACAGCCAGGTCCGCGCGGAGGAAGCGCTGGGCCGAGCGCTCGCGCTCAGCCCGGGGCTCGCCATCGCGCACAAGTTCTACGCGAACCTCGAGGCGGACATCGGACAGTCACAGAGCGCTCTCGTGCGGCTTCTCGGCCAGGCCGCGCGGCACGGGAACGATCCCGAGCTTTTCGCGGGTCTCGTGCATGCCTGCCGGTACTGCGGGCTCTTCGATCAGTCGATCGCCGCGGACGCCGAGGCGCGGCGCCTCGACCCGAACGTGCCGACGAGCATCGATCAGACGCTGATGATGACCGGCGACGTCGACCGCCTGCTGCGCGCCGAGCCTCCCACGGGCGGCGGCGCCGACGAGGGCATCCGCGTCATCGGCCTCGGCATGGCCGAACGCCGCGACGAGGCGCGCCGCAAGCTGATCGAGATGCGTAACCTGTCGCGGATTCCTATCTTTCAGTCCTGGACCGAATACCTGATGGCCTGGCTCGATCGCCGCACAACCGACATGAACATCCTGCGGTCCGCCTTCAGCACGTTGAAGATCCGCGAAGATCCCGAGGCCATTTTCCAGGAGGGCTGGATGATGTGCGACGTCGGCCAGCACGAGATGGGGCTCGAGCACCTCCAGCGCGCCGTCGACAAGGGCTACTACGTGACCGTGACACTCACGGGAGCCTCGCAGTTCGAGCCGCTCAAAAACAATCCTGCCTTTCAGTCACTTCTCGCTCAGGCCGAAGCGGGGCGGCTGAAAGCGCTCGCCGCGTTCCGCGAGGCCGGGGGCGAGCGGCTGCTCGGCTCGTGAACATCGGATGAAGACGCTCGCCAGAGCGGAGTGTCGGGCCGAGGTCGTTCGAAGGCTGAGAGGCGTCGCGCCATCCAGCACGCGCCGTTGGGGGCGAATGTCTGCGCACCAGATGATCTGCCATCTCAGCGATTCGTTCCTGATGATGATCGGCGGAAAGCGCGTAAGTGATGCCGGCAGCCTCGCCGACCGTACGATCGTGAAGTGGATCGCGCTGTACGCGCCGCTTCCGTGGCCGCCCGGGATCCTGACGAGGCCGGAGATCGATCAGGAGCAGATGGGGACCTGCCCCACCGACTTTGCCAGCGACCTCGCCGCGCTCGAGGCGCTCCTGGAGGCGGCTGTCTCCGACGCGAGCAGGTTCGACCGCCGCGTGCATCCGATCTTCGGCCGGATGTCACGGGCGGCGTGGCTGCGCTGGGCGTACCTGCACACGGATCATCACCTGCGCCAGTTCGGCGCCTGACAGTCCTCGCCTTTACCGGGCGGCCGGCTGGCAATCATCAAGGGTCGGATTGTTGGGCGCGTCGAGCCGGTGAAGGCCGGACGTCCTGTCTGATGAGTCCACGTGGCCGAGCCGTTTACTGACGGACAGGACCTCATACGCATAGGACGGGAACGGCGCCAGACCATCGGTGCAGCCGGCATTGTTGAAGTGAATGTGCGCGAGGTGGAAGAACGTCTTCAGACGCTCAATGACTCTCGAGTAGCTCTCGTCGTGCTGCCCCAGCAGGTTGCTGCACATCAGGTAGCCGCCGTCGTGGCGCTCGCCGAAACGCTCGAGCTGACAGTTCGTGAGGGCACCCGGCTGCAGCATCGCGAAGAGGGCTTCACGAAGGCGGGCCTCCCTC
This sequence comes from Vicinamibacterales bacterium, assembly GCA_036257535.1. Taxonomy (GTDB): domain Bacteria; phylum Acidobacteriota; class Vicinamibacteria; order Vicinamibacterales; family 2-12-FULL-66-21; genus DATAEE01. The sequence goes on from DATAFJ010000221.1 coordinate 17,328, forward strand.
TTTCTGATCCGGCGGTTCTCATCGACCTTCAGCTGGTTCCGCAAGACGAGGACGACGACGGCAGCAAGGAGGACGGCCACGACGGCGATCAGCCGGCGTCGATCCATGGCATGTTCCGGTGCGTACTCTCTGACCTCATCGTAATGGAATGGATCCGTAGCGCGCGATCGTTGTCTTGACGGAGAATGCAGGCATGAAGCCGAACGCCTATCACCTCGTCTTCAACGGCCACGCCGACTGGGAAACGCCGTTCGCGATGTGCGCCATCACCGAATCCGGACGCTTCAACGTCGTCACCGTCGGCTTCTCCCGCGAACCGGTCACGACGATGGGCGGGATGAAGATCATGCCGGACATCACGACGAAGGACCTGAACATCGAGGAGGCGGCGATCTTCGTTCTCCCGGGCGGGACGCAGTGGGAGCAGGGGGCCAACGACGATCTCGAAGCGATCCTCCGCCGCGTGCATGGCGCCGGCGTCCCGGTCGCGGCGATCTGCGGCGCCACGCTGGCAGTCATCAGAGCCGGGCTCACGCGGAAAAGACGCCACACGAGCAACGGCAAGTGGTACGTGAAGGGAATGATTCCCGAGTACCGCGACGAGGCAGCCTACGTGGAGTCGCTCGCCGTCACCGACGGGCACCTCATCACCGCGAGCGGCCTGGGCGGGATCGAGTTCGCGCGGGAGGTCATCAAGCTCCTGGGCCTCTACGAAGAGACCGAGGCGCAGGAGTGGTTCGAGATGCACAAGCACGGGGTCGTTCCCGCCAAGTATCAGTCGGCCCGGTAGGCGCCCAGGCGCGCTCCACGAAGCATCAGAGTCTCGTCAGCCAACCGTCAGCCAGCCGTCAGGGGAACCGGACCTGCCGCTTCGTAGTTGATGTGTGAAAGCGACACGTCATTGGAGGAGGGTGGGGCCATGCTGGGGACCGTTGCATCATCAATGGAGCAGATTCGGTTCGGTCCGGGAGGAGGCATCTACCGGATCGTAGCGACGTCGGCCGACACCCGGAACACGCACTTCGCGTTCGAGGCGACCGAACCTCCGGGCGGCGGGCCTCCGCTGCACATCCACACGCGCGAGGAAGAGTACTTCCACGTCCTCGAGGGCGAGATCACGTTCTCCATCGGCAAACGGGTTCGCAAGGTGAAGGCGGGTGGTTCGGCCTTCGTGCCGCGCGGCACGCCGCACTGCTTCAAGAACACCTCGAATCACGACGCGCGCGTGCTCGTCCTTTTCACGCCCGCGAACATCGAGGGCTTCTTCGACTTCGGCCGGGCGGCCGGCGGGAGGGTGCCGTCGGAGTCGGAGCTGCTGGAGCGGCTCGTGGTGATGGCGCCCAAGTACGGCCTCGAGGTACTTGGGCCGTCGCCGCTCTAGGCATCAGGCCCCGGCGGCACTTTCGAAGGGCGGCCGAGCCTGGCCCCGGGCGCGCGCAGCTTCACCCGGGGGAGCGCCGCGAGCAGGCCGGGCCGGGCCGCTCTCAGGAGGCGAGTCGTTCGACGCGCGTGCTGACGCATCTCGTACCGCCAAACGGGTAGCGTCAGCGCGGCGGCGAGCGGCTCGTCTCGTTTCTGTCTGGCCGCCTCGCAGTACTGCCGCGTTCGTCCTGGCCCGTTCGTGAGAAGCTAGGCACTTTCACGAACGCGAAAGGACGGAGGACGTGGCTTTCGGAGACCTGCGGAAGAAACCGAACATCCTGGTGATCGTCACCGACCAGGAGCGCGAGGTGATGCACTGGCCGGACGGATGGGCCGAGGCGAACCTGCCGGCCCGCCGCCGGCTGCTCGAGCACGGGCTGCGGTTTACGCACGCCCAGTGCAACACGGCCGCATGCTCGCCGAGCCGCGCCACGTTCTTTACGGGCCTCTATCCGGCGCAGCACGGCGTGAAGAACGTGATCTTCTGCGACAAGCCGGGCGACCGGGCGCAGAACCGGCTGCCGGTCCTGCCCAGCCATCTGCCTAACCTCGCCACCGTCATGGCTGCCGCCGGGTATCACGTCGTGCTCAAGGGCAAGCTTCACCTGACGCGGCCCGTCGAATTCAACCGCGGGATGAAGCGCCACTACTGGTCCGAGGCGGACGTTGCGCATCTCCGCGATCGATACGGGTTTCACGGCTGGAACCCGCCGGACATGAGCGACCCGGCCAGCCTCAGCGACCTCGGCGGAGGCTCGATCAACAATGACGGCCGCTTCGTGGATGGGAGCGGTACGGCCGCGGGCCACGTCCGGCCGCACGACGAGCTGTACCGCCAGAGCGCCGTTCACTTCCTCAACACGTACAGGGGCGACAAACCGTTCTGCCTGATCGTGGGACTCGTCAACCCGCACGACGTCCAGGAATACCCGGGCCGCGGGATTCGCGGAATATCGCTGAACCCGACCTACGTCCAGGGAGGCTATCGTCTCGACGACTTCAAGGATCTGCCGATCGGCCTGCCGGGAAACGTGGACGACGACCTGTCGACGAAGCCGAGCGTCCACGCGTCGTTCCGCCAGGTGCTCGCGGTCGGCACGGGTCACGTCCTGACGCGGGAACGCCAGCTCACTTACGCGCGCTTTTACGCGCATCTCATTCAGCAGGTGGACGCGCAGATCGTGAAGCTGCTCGACGCGCTGGACGCAAACGGCCTGACCGACGACGCCATCGTGTTCCGCACGAGCGATCACGGCGAGCTGGCGATGTCACACGGCCGCATGCGCCAGAAGTTCTACAACGCGTACCGCGAGTCGCTGAGCGTTCCGTTGATCGTCTCCAACCCGCGCCTCTATCCGCGCGCGGAGACGACCGATGCATTCGCCGGTTTGATCGACGTCCTCCCCACCCTCGCGAGCGTCGGCGGGGTTCCGGAGCCGGAGCGGTACGGTTTCAAGGGTCGGGACCTGACGCCGGTTTTGGCGAACCCCAGGGCCAGCGTTCAGGACGTCCTGCATTTCACCTACGAGGATGATGCGTTCCCGGTGAAGGGTGCGGACTGCATTCGCGCGATCGTCGAGCGAAACTGGAAATACGCCGTCTATTACGACCCGTTTTCCGGATCGCCGACAGAATACGAAATGTACGATCTGGCGCGTGACCCCCTCGAAATGGCGAATCTCGCGCACGCGACGCACAGCACGCCGGCAGCGGAGGCCGAACGGGCGCGGCTGCACGGACGGTTGTCCGAGGTCATGCGCGAGAACGGCACGACGCCGGACGAAATCCGCTGGCCGGAGGTTGGGGACTACCGGCCGTCGACGGGCGTTGCAACGGGAAGCGAGGAAGAAACCGATCCCGACGCCGCAGGACCGGTCTGATCTGAAGCATCAATCCTGCCGCAGGGCGACCATCGGATCGACGGAGGCCGCGCGCATGGCTGGAACGAGGCACGCGAGCATCGCGGAGGCCAGCAGCAGCCCGGCGACGACTGAAAAGGCGACAGGGTCCGTCGCAGTCACGCCGAAGAGCGCTCCCTGCATGGCGCGCCCCACGAGGTACGCGCCAATCGAGCCGAGCGTTACGCCGACGATGGCGGTGCCCATGCCC
>DATAFJ010000228.1:0-12645 GCA_036257535.1 Vicinamibacterales bacterium
ATGTATGCCGTGCTGCTGGCTGTCTTCGCCGGGATCGCGGCGGCGCTGTCGGCGATTGGCATCTACGGCGTGATCGCGTACTCGGTCGCGCAGCGCACGCACGAAATCGGCGTGCGGATGGCGTTCGGCGCGCGGGCGCGCGACGTGATTCGTCTCGCCGTCGGCGACAGCCTGATCCGGACCGCGCTCGGGATCGCGCTGGGGCTGACCGCTGCGGCGTGGCTGACGCGCTTCCTCGAGGGCATGCTGTTCGGCGTCACGCCGCTGGATCTCCCGACGTTCGCACTCGTGGCGATAGCGTTCGCGACGCTTGCAGGCGTCGCGTCGTTTCTGCCCGCACGACGTGCGGCGAAAGTCGATCCGCTCGTTGCGCTGCGGTGCGAGTAGTGACATGTTCAAGTGGAGGAGATTCCTTCTCCGGCTTCGGAATACATTCGAGTCGGCAGTCGCCGACGCCGAGCTCACGCGAGAGCTCCAGGCACATCTCGCGCTTCTCGAGAGCGAATTTCTACGCCGCGGCATGACTTCGGAGGAGGCTCACGTTGCTGCGCGGCGCGCACTCGGGGGTGTCGAGCAGGCTCGAGAGCTCCACCGGGATGCGCGGTCCTTCAGATGGCTGACGGACATGGGGCAGGATGGGCGCTATGCCATCCGGACACTGAGTCGCGCCCGCGGCTTCGCCGCAACCGCCGTCGTGACGCTCGGCATCGGGATCGGCGCCAACACAGCGATCTTCAGCGTCGTCCAGTCGCTTCTCTTGACGCCTCTCGCTTACACGGATTCCGACAACCTCGTGCAGCTCGTGGTCTGGTTGCCCGACCAGTCTTCCGATGCTCCCATCCGCGTCCCAGGAACCATGAGCATCGGCGAAGTAACAGAACTTCGACCGCGGACGAAGACGCTGTCGCACGTCGGCCTTCACGCGCCAGTCCTGTCGACGATGAGCGGCCGACGTGAAACCACGCACATGCAGGGCACGCTCGTCGAACCCGAGGTCCTGGAGATGCTTGGCGAGCAGCCGCTGGCCGGGCGGTTGTTTGGCGCCGCGGAGAAAACTTCTGGTGTCGATACAGTCGTGATCTTCAGTTATAGAGCGTGGCAGCAGTACTTCGGCGGCGATCCGCATATCGTCGGGGCGAACGTGGTCATCGACGGCAAAGGTCACACAGTCGTCGGCGTGATGCCATCCGGATTCACATTCCCGGATCGCCAGACTGAGTTCTGGAAGCCGCTTCTGCTGGGGCCGGTAACGAAGCAGACCGCGGGCGCCCGTGCGCCAATGATGGCGCGTCTGGCGGAGGGCGTTTCCATTCAGGTGGCTTCGGCGGAAGCTAACGCAATTCTGCACGCAGTCGGCGGGGATGGCCGACGATATGAGTTCGTTCGTGCCCAGGACGAGCTGGTCGCGCCCGTCAGACCCGCGCTGCTTGCATTCGTGGCGGCTGCTGGATTCGTCCTACTCATTGCCTGCTCAAACGTCGTCAATCTTCTATTCGCGCGCAATGCGGCTAGACGCCGCGAGCTGGCCATCCGCGTCGCGCTTGGCGCCGGGCGCGGCCGGATCATCCGCCAATTGCTGACCGAGGGTTTGATGCTGGCAGTCCTTGGTGGACTCGCCGGTGTAGCTGTGGCGGTTGGTGGCGTCCGCTTGTTGCGAACATTGGCGACTACGCTGCCGCGAATGGATCTCGGTCTTTCAATGCCCTTTCCCCGGCTTGATGAAATTGGCGTCTGGATTCAGGCGACCGCGTTTGCGTTCTGTATCTCGATCGGCGCCGGATTGATATGCAGCCTCACCGCAGCGGTTCGGTTTTCGCGCTCAGATCGGATCGACGCGCTTGCGCCCTTTGCTCGCAACCGACTCCAGCGTGCACTCGTCGTGATCCAGATCGCTGTCACGGTAACGCTTCTCGCCGGCGGCGGCCTGCTGATTCGTAGTTTTGTCAGGCTTGCTGCTGTTGACGCCGGGTTCGATCCTTCCGGTGTGGTGACATTCCAGGTCGCGCTGTCGCCAGAACGCTACTCCGATCCACAACTTCGTTTGACGTTCTCCGAAGAGCTGGTTTTGCGCCTCAGGAGCGCCCCTGGAGTCGTCGCCTCTGCGTATGCGGGAAGCCTACCGCTCGTAGAGGCTGGTCAGGAATGGGGCTGGTTCAGGACCGCGCCGCAGCTTCCGGATCCACCACCGGGGCCGTGGGAAACAGAGCTTTCACCGGACGCCCGGCCGGTCAGTCGCGACTACCTTCAGACGCTGGGAATTCGTCTGCACGCCGGCCGCGGCTTTCGGGAGCAGGATCGAAAGGATCGGCCGCGGGTTCTCCTGGTTAACAAGGCATTGGCCCGCGTGCTGTCTCTCGGCACAGACCCGATCGGCCAAGTCGTCTACGCCGGACCCGACTCGAAGCCATGGGAGATCGTCGGCGTCGTTGAAGACGTACGACAACTGAATGTTACGGAAGCACCCGAGCCGCAGTTCTTTGTCGACTACCGTCAGTGGTCGTACATCAACCCGGCCGCCTTCCCGCAATACTTTGCGGTTCGCACGCGGACCGACGTTGGCTCGGCCGTCGCCAACGTTCGAGATACGGTCCGGCAGCTGGATTCGAGCGCCACGCTCTACAACGTGGCGACGATGGAGCAGCTGACGGCGAATCAGATTTCAAGGCCGCGAATGTACGCGGTGCTCGCCGGAATCTTCGCAGCCGTGGCGGCAGCGCTGGCGGCCATCGGCATTTACGGCGTGATCGCGTACGCGGTCGCGCAGCGCACGCACGAGATCGGGGTGCGGATGGCGCTCGGCGCGCGGCCGACGGATGTGATCCGCCTTGCCGTCGGCGACAGCCTGATACGGACGGCAATTGGGATCGCGATCGGGCTGGCTGCGGCGGCGTGGCTGACGCGCTTTCTCGAAGGCATGCTGTTCGGCCTTACGCCGCTGGACCTCTCGACGTTTGCGGCGGTGGCGGCGGCATTCGCGGCGCTCGCTGGAGCCGCGTCATTCCTGCCTGCGAGACGGGCCGCGCAAGTCGATCCCCTCATCGCGCTGCGGTGCGAGTAGTTGAATCGATATCTGACGAGCGCGCTGTGGGCCGCCGCAATCACGGCGATCTCGATCGTCGGCAGTTTCGCCCAGATAGGTTTTGCAACTCCCGGACGCCGCGCCGCGAGTCTTGCGTCGCTGCCCTCTCTTCCCGGCCAATGGGCGACGCTGCTACTGGGCCTGGGCGCCGGCTTCCCCAATCACGAACAACCTGAGGTATACCTTTTTACGTTCGCGTTCTGGTGGGCCGCGCGCGTGGTTCCGAAAGCGAAGCGAGTAGCTACAATAGCTCATGCGCCGGCTTGTCTTGCGACTGATAGTCCTCCTGAGCGTCGTCACCTGCCTCGCGCCCGGCCACACGCAGACTGGAGACGCGGTTGTCCAGATCAATTGATCGAAAGTCGGGCGTGTCTCGTGTGAGCGTCGCGCTCGCGCCGGCGAACTCGGCGTGCTCGAACACTCGGAGGCCGGCGCCACCCATCTGACGGGGATCCTGCGCCGCCCGGGCCAGCACCGCGTCTGGGAAGTCTGCGACGGCAGGAACTACACGGGCCGATGCGAGGTCGTGTCCGGCACCGAATCCGATCTCCGCGCGCATGGCTGGAACGACAGAATCTCGTCGGCGCGCAGGGTCCGTGGCGGAGGCGGCGGTTCGAGACCGCCATACGGTGGACGCGTCGGCCTCATCCTGTATTCCGACAGGCGCTTCTCGGGCCAGGAGCTGTTCCTGGACAGGGCGGTCCGCGACCTGCGCCGTTACAACTTCAACGATCGCGCCGAAAGCCTGCGCGTGATCGGCGGCCAGTCGTGGGAGGTCTGCGAGAACGTCGAGTACAACGACTGCCGCGTCGTGTCCGGCGACATCTCGGACCTCAGGTCGATTAGACTGCGAGAGTTGATCTCGGCCGTCCGGCCGCTCGGCCGGCCGAGGTGAGGCGATAGGGCGCGATGACCTGGCGTGCGAAGCGTTCCATCTCCTCGAGCTGCGGGCTGCACTGCAGGAGCAGCAGGTCGACGCCGGCCGACTCGAACGCGCGAACCTGATCGAGCACGCGCTCGGGCGTCCCTACCAGTCCGGACCGAAGACCGCGATTCGAAACCGAATAGTCCTCGAGCGACACGCGCTGCTCGAGCTGCGTGTTCGCGATCCACTGCTGATAGTTGCCGTACCCCGCCGCCGATTGCTTGACGTCGGTGATGCGCTCGAGCTCGCGCTGCGCTTCGCGGTCCGAGTCCCGGACGATGGCATAGCCGGCGACGCCGAACGTCATCGGCGGCTTGTCGAGGCGGCCGCGCCGCTCGCTCAAGTCCTGGACGCGCCGCGCGATCCGCTCGGGGCCGTCGCCGTGCATCACGTACGCGTCACATCGGTCGGCGATCAGGTTCTTCGCCGCCTCCGATTCGCCTCCCGCGTAGATCGTCGGCCGCGGACGGCTCACCGGCTTCGGCTCCAGAATCGCTTCCTCCACGCGATAGAAGCGGCCCGCGAACGAAAACTTCGGCTCCCTCCAGAGCCCGTCCACGACCCTCAGCCATTCGTCGGTGCGGGCATAGCGCTCGTCGTGCTGATCGAACTGGACGCCGTACTGCTTCGCCTCTTCCGCCCACCAGGACGACACCACGTTGAGCGTCAGGCGGCCGCCGCTGATGTGATCGATGTTCGACGCCTGCTTGGCCAGCAGCGCCGGCTCGTGAAACGTCGGCCGCACCGCCACCATCAGCTCGAGCGTCGACGTGACCGCGGCGAGCGACGCCGCCGTCGACCATGCGTCGAGCGACGGCGCCTGCACGCCCTTGATATCGTTCAGGTTCAGCTCGGCGACGAGCGTGAGGTCGTAGCCCCACTCCTCGCTCCGCCGTGCCAGCGCCTTGACATAGGTCCACGTCGGCTCCATTTGCTCGTCGTCAACGTTCCTGAGCCAGCCGCCGAAGACCGGCAGCCAGTACCCGAAGCGCATCACTCCGCCTCCTGCTCGAGGAAGTCTGCGAGCCTGGCGAACGGATCGAACCCGACGACGCGCGGCGCGTCGGCCACGAAGTTCGAGAGCGCGTTGATGTCGTAGTAGTACCGCCGGCCGTCGCGGTCGTCCACGATGTACTCGACGCCGCCGACTTCGATACCGGCCGCCGTCATGATGCGCTCGACGTCGGTGATCGCGTCCGCGGGCGGCGACGCCGCCTCGACCCGAAGGTTGTTCTTCGGCGCATCGACCGGACATGCCGCGCGAGTCAGCTCGACGCCGTCGCTCGTTGCACAGATATCGGCGGGACAGAGATTGAATGTGTCACCGGTGCTGTAGACGTTGATCGCGCACAGATACTTGCCTCCCAAAACCTCGACGCGCGTGATGTGGCCATCGCGCGCAGGGATGTACTCCTGCACCAGCGCCGTCTGATCGAGACCGAGGTCGAGCCGGTCCTCGGCTGCCGCGCGCTCGAGGTCCTCGATCCGATCGAAGCGGACGATGCGCGCGCCGCTGCCGCCGATGTTGGCTTTCACGACGACGGGGAAGCGCAGATCTCTGGCTGCCGCAGGCGCCTGTTCCGGATGGTTGATGACGGTCGCCGGCGGAAACGGTAGCCCGAGGGAGCGCAGCAGCGAAAGCTGAAGCGCCTTGGACGTCTCCACGCGGAACGCCGAGAGGCCGTTGACCACGCGGACGCCGAGCTGTTCGAGATGGGCGAGGTAGCTGAGCGTGTAGAGGATGCTGTGGCTTCGGCCGCGCAGGTACGCGGACGGACTCATGCGGTTGAAGACCAGGCCGAACTCGCGGCCGGAGCCGTTCGAGGCGTCGTACGCGTGGCGCGCGGCGTCGACGCGGACGTACGGCGTGCCGCGGCGATCGAGCTCGTCGAACAGCGGCCGGAACCAGTCGGGGTGCTCGTAGTAGATACCGATGGGGCGGCGGGTGGCGATCATGATTTCTCCAGACGCAAGGTCCACTGCACGTCTGCAGCGGCCGGGGGATAGCAGACCGAGGCGTCACACGCTTGGTACCGGAACCGGGCGGGCACGACGAACTCTCCGGTCGGGCCGTCCGGCGAGCGCGACACGAGGATCTCGATCGTGAACTCGCTTCCGAAGACCGCGAGAGGCTTCTCGCGCCCGGGCTGAGCGAGATCGCTTGCCGCCGGATAGACGATGCGATCGACCTTCAGGCCCTCTGGCGGCTTGACAGTCAGGGTCGTTGGAATGAGCAGCGGATCCCTGGGTTTGTCCGACTGGACGTGGTAGCCGGCCGGCAGCTTTACGTTGAGGAGCAGCTTGATGCCGGCACCGGTCGCCGCCGCGGCATCGATCGCCGTTGTCAGCTCGACGCGCGGACGCTTTGGCTGAGCGACGAGCGACGGGGCGGCCGCCGAGGCGAGGACAAGACCGACGACGAGTGAGCGGCGCATGTCAGTTGGTTCCTCGCCGCTCGGCCAGCAGGCGTTCGATCCGTGTCGTGATGTCGCGCTTGGCCTTGGCGTAGTACTCCCCGCTGCCCGGGCTCGGGAAGCCCGCGTGCACGCCGCGCACGCGGCCGTCGCGGCCGAGGATGAACGTCGTCGGGAACGCGTTCAGGTTGACGGCCTGCGGCACTTTTTCCGCGAGCTGCTCCGGTTCGCCGGCGAGGAGCACCGTGTACTCGATGCCGTACTCCTCGATGAACGCGCGCAGCCGCGTCGGATTGGGCAGCTGTTCAGCTTCCTCGAACGAGAGCGTGACGATCTCGAGACCACGGGACCTGTACTTCCGGTAGAGCGATGCGAGAAACGGCGCCTCGTCATGGCAGTTGGGGCACCAGCTTCCGCTGATGTTGACGAGCACGACCTTGTTTCGAAAGCGCTCGTCGGCATCCGTGACGGGCCGGCCGTTCAGATCGGTGAACGCGAAGCGGAGCGGCTCGGCGGGATCGTTCACGGTCGTGTGGCGCTCGGGATCGGTCGGTTCGCCGATCTCCCTCGCCGCCGCCGCATCAACGCGGGCGGCTCTCAGCGGTGTCTGGCCGTTCTGGACGAGCGTGAGCGTTCCGTCCGCAGCGGGCGTGACTTCCAGCAGCAGCGGGCGCGCGCCGGAGAAGTGACTTAGTACGAACCGGCCGTCGCGATACCGGCCGCGGAGCGTCCCGGTGTCGCCGTCGACGCGAAGGATCGTGGCGGTGACTTCGGGGCCGGATTGCCGCGCGATGAAGCGCCAGGCCGACTCACCCTTCTTGCTGCGCGCCTCGACGATCCAGACGCCGTCGATCGAGGGTGCATCGGAGCCGGAGGATGCCGCGCTCGTGGACCGAGCGGCGGCCCGCCTCGCGCGGAACGGATAGGTACCGCGTGCGCCCCGGTTGTACTCGCCCGTGAGCGCTCCGTTCTCCAGGGCGAGGTCGAGCCGCGTCGCGAACTGATCGAAGCGGAGGACGAGCCGGCCGTCCTCGATGCGGCCCGAAGTCGACGACACTCGTTCGTCGCCGTTGAAGAAGGACCCCTGCAGCGCGGCGCCCTTTTCGACGATCTCGAACTCGAATGGCACCTCGACGCCGTTTGCGACGACCGTTGCGTCCCAGCGTCCCGCGAACTCCGGGCCGTTCCCAAGCGCGAGCGCCGTCGCGGCAACGAGTAGCACCTGCTGAATGACCATGTCGGACTCCCCAAAAGCAAAAAGCCCGGAAAGCTATGAAGCCTTCCGGGCATGAAGCTGCGACGACTGTTCGTGCTAGACGATTAAGCGGGCACGATCCACAGAGACACAGCGCGGCATGCGGAGGCTTCTTCTCCGAAGCATCTACACGCGCAGGTCGGGACCGCGAACATTCTGTCGTCCTTATCCCATGCGACAGGTACTGCTGTCAAGAACCTCCGAACCGTACGGTTCAGGGTTCAGGGTTCAGGGTTCAGGGTAGGTTCAGGGGGCTGGGTTCTAGGTTCGGGGTTCGGGGTTCACCTGCAAACCGCGAACGGAACGTGAACCCTGAACCTGGAACCCTGAACCCTGAACCATCCTTGAACCTTGAACCCCGAACCTCGAACCGTTTGGTTTAAAGAGTACGTCCAAGCACCCGTTCAACGCGTTCGCGGCAGGTGCGGCTCAGCATCAGCCTGGTGCCATCGTGCAGGCGCACTTCCATGTCGCCGTGCGACGCCGGGTACAGCTCGGCAATGCGGTCGATCTGCACGAGCGCGGACCGGTGGATGCGAACGAACCGATCCGGGTCGAGCTGGCGTTCGAGAGAGGCGAGCGTCTCGCGAAGCAGGTGTTCGCGGCCACCGGCGCGCAGCGTGACGTAGTTGTCCGAGGCCTGGACCGAGTCGATCGCTTCGACTGGGAGCAGGACGACACGGCCGCGGGAGCGCACGGGTACGCGCGATAGATAACGGGGGCGGGCGCGCAGCTCGGCGACGAGCGCGACGACGCCGGCGTCCTGCGTGCGGCGCCGGATCCGATCTCGCGCGCGGTCGAGCGCCAGCCTGAAGCGTTCGCGCGTGAACGGCTTGAGCAGGTAGTCGATCGCGTGGACGTCGAAGGCGCGAATCGCGTACCGATCGAACGCCGTCACGAAGACGAGCTCCGGGAGCGGCGAGTGCCGGATGCGCCGCACCACCTCGAAGCCGTCCAGCTCCGGCATCTGCACGTCGAGCAGAACGAGATCGGGGCGGCTCGAGGCGATCTCGTCGACAGCCGACCGGCCGTCGCCGCACTCACCGACGATCTCGATATCCGGCTCGCCCTGGAGCAATCTGCGGACCCGGCGGCGGGCGACCGCCTCGTCATCGACGATCAGCGCACGCATACTCATGCTCCGTCCGCGCCCGTCCTGAAAGGAATCCGGACCGCGACGCGTGCGCCGCCCTGCGGTACGTTCGTCAGATCCAGGCGCGCGGAATCAGGATACAGCGCTCCGAGCCGCGCTCGCGTGTTTCCAAGCCCGATGCCCTCCCGGACTTCGAGGTCCGGCAGCCCCGGCCCATCGTCCGTGACATCGATGGCGAGATCGTTGCCGACGCGGCGCGCCTCGATGTCGACCCGGCCCGAATTCACGTGCGCGGCGAGGCCGTGGCGGATGGCGTTCTCGACGATCGGTTGCAGCAGCAGCATCGGCACGCGGGCCTGGCGCACGGCCGGATCGATGGTGAGACTGGTCTTCAGGCGGTCTCCGAACCTGGCCTTCTGCAGATCGACGTAGAGCGACAGCAGGTCCAGTTCCGCATCGAGCGTGATCTCCTGGGACCCGCCAAGGTGGAGTGTGCGGCGGAGCAGCTCGCTGAGCTTGGCGATCATGCGGTCCGCGCTCTCCGGGTCCTCGTGCACGAGCTCGGCGATGGTGTTGAGCGTGTTGAAGAGAAAATGCGGCTGGAGCTGCATGTTCAGGAGCTGCAGCCTCGTTTCGGCGAGCCGCGCCTCGAGATGATCGCGTTCGCGGCTGCGGCGGTAGTACTCGAGGCCGTGCGCCGCGGCCACGATCGCCGCGTAGACGAAGACCTGGAGCGCCAGCGTGCTCACCAGCATGTACGGCCAGAACCCGGTCACCATGGCAAAGACGAGGCGATCGGCGAGCGTTTTTGCCAGGCCGAGCACGAGGCCCGCAGCCGCGTGGAACCCGGCATGCCGCCACTTGCGAGGGCCGTTAAGCGGAAACCGGCGCGCCAGAAATGCGACGAGCGGCGTCAGCAGCGCCCAGAGCCACCACTCGGACAACGATCGGGTGATTGACAGCGACCAGTTCGCGGACCGTCCGGTGGAGACGTAGGTCAGCGAGGCGCTGACGGAGAAGAAAAGCGCCAGCCCGGTCCAGAACGCCCAGACCGCCAGAAACGCCTTCGCCCCCGACCGGATGTCCGGAGTCCCCGGCATGCCGGGAGGTTGTACCTCATTTCTTCTCGAGCTCATCGAGACGTTGTTTCACCATCGGATGCTCCGGTGCCTTTGCGAGCGCAGCGCGGTAGCGCGCGACCGCCTTGTCCCGCTCGCCGCGCTTGCGATGCAGCTCGCCGAGCTGAAAGTCGATTGCAGCCGACTTCGGGTAGAACTCGCCGTTCATCTCGAGAATCGCGATGGCGTCGGCGGTCCGGTCCATCTCGAAGAGCCGCCGTGCCAGCTCGTTGATCTCCCACTCGCCGAAGTTGTACTGGCCGAGCGTCATCGTCTCGGCGCGCAGTTCGCGATAGCGCGCCACCGCGGCGGCGGCCCCATCCTTCTCGACGACTTCGAGCAGCGTCGTCTGCAGCGACTTGGGAAGGGCGAGGCCGCGATGGCATGTCACGCAGCCGACCTGCACGCGCGGCTCGGCGCGCGATGGGATCTGCGGGAGGATCGTGCCGTTGAGCTGATCGACCATCCGCAGCATCGCGCGTGCTTTGACTTTGGCCGGTTTGTCGTCGGACTCGAAGGCGACGCCTTCAAAGGAGACTCCGTCGCCGCCGACATGGCAGTACTGACAGCGGACGCCGAGTGCGAAGGAGAACTCGCGCATCCGCTGAATGAGCGCCTCGCGGGTAATGTCCTGCGGAAAGAACTGCAGATTCTTGCCCTTCCACGGCGGCTGCGCGGGGGCCGCCGTCTGGGCGGCGGCGATCGCGGCTACGGCGGTGAGCGCAGCGGCGAGCAACGCAAAGTGCGGCATCGAGCCTCCCTGGTGATTGCCGTACAGCGTGCCGGAGTGCCGCGTGCCGCGCCATGGTTTCGGGGCGAGCCGGACTTTCGAGCGGGTGAAACGGACGTTGTACGCTAGGGGCGCGTGTATTACGGATGGATCGTTCTTCTCGTCGCCGCGGCGGCCATGGTCGGCACGCTTCCCGGCCGGACGCAGGGGCTCGGCCTCGTAACCGAACCGCTGCTGCGCGACCTGCAGATCGATCGGATCACCTACGCGACGATCAACTTCTGGGCGACGATCATCGGTTCGGCGTTCGCCATCGGCATCGGCCGGCTGCAGGATCGCGCCGGCAGCCGATCGGTCCTGACGGCGGTTGCGCTGGCGCTCGGCCTCGTCGTGTGCGCGATGAGCCGTGCGACGTCGCTCGTCAGCCTCGCGGTCTGGATCACGTTGACGCGCGGTCTGGGACAGAGCGCGCTGTCGGTCGTCAGCCTCGCGATGGTGGGGCAGTGGTTCGTACGCCGCATCAGCGTCGCGATGGCGGTCTACAGCGTCGTGATGAGCGTCGGGTTCATGATCGCGTTTCCGCTCGTGGGATCGCTCGTGCAGCGCTGGGGATGGCGCCGTGCCTGGTTTGCCGTCGGCGTCGCGCTCGTCGTTGGGCTCGCGCCGGCGGCGTGGCTGCTCGTGCGCCGAAGCCCCGAGGCGCACGGCGTTCTGCCCGATGGCGACACGACCCGGAACGCAAGCCGCCCGGCCCACGCCGACGCGACCGATGACGTGACGGGTTACACCTGGACGGCGGCGCTCGCCACGCCCGCCTTCTGGATCTTTGTTCTCGGCGCGGCGCTGTACGGCCTCGTCGCCTCCGGCATCGGTCTCTTCAACGAGTCGATCCTCGCCGAGCGAGGCTTCGGTCCGGAGGTCTACTATCAAACGCTCGTCGTGACCGCGCTGACGGCGCTCGCCGGCAACTTCGCCGGCGGATGGTTCGCGGAGCGGGCGCCGCTCGGCGCCCTGCTCGCGCTGTCGCTGTTCGTCCTGACCGGCGGGCTTGCCGCGCTGCCGTTCGTCACGCGCTACGCGCAGGTGATGGCCTGGGCGACCGCGATGGGCCTCGGCGGCGGCATCGTCATCGTCCTGTTCTTCAGCGTCTGGCCGCGCGTGTACGGCCGCCGTCATCTCGGCCGCATCCAGGGCGTCGCGCAGGCGGTCACGGTGCTCGCGTCGGCGCTGGGGCCGCTGCTGCTCGCGCTGTGCGTCGAATGGACCGGCAGCTACCGCGCCATGTTCCAGATTCTCGCCGGCATCATCGGACTCGTTGGCGCAGCGGCGCTCGTCGTGCCGATCCCGAAGCCGTACGCCGGACCACCGAAATGAACGCGGCGCTCTACGCGACCATCTGGGCGGCGCTGGTCCTCTTCGTCATCGGCGAGTGGGGCAAGCAGACGATCGAGCGCGCGCCGCACGCGGCCAGGTGGGCGTGGCGCGCGTCGCTTCTCGGCGCGCTCCTGTGCATCGTGCACATCGCTCTTGCGATGGGTCTACGTCATGGCTGGAGCCACGACGCCGCCGTCCGCGATACGGCGCGCCAGACGATGGATGTCTTCGGAACGGCGTTCGGCGCGGGTGTGTACGTCAACTATGTCTTCGTGATGGTCTGGCTCGCCGAGCTCGGATGGTGGCGGGCCGATCCAGTTGGATACGCCCGCCGCCGTCCTCTCGTCGTCTGGCTTCTGCGCGGGTTCTATTTCGTGATCCTCGTGAGCGCGGCGGTCATTTTCGTCAGGCCGCAATTTCGACTAGCTGGAGTTGCGCTATTAGGGTTCTGGGTTCTGGGTGCGGGGTTCAAGGGTGGTATTGGTTCTGGGTTCAAGGGGCGAGGTTCAAGGTGACCGAGGTTCAAGGTGACCGAGGTTCAAGATGACCGAGGTTCAAGGTGACCGAGGTTCAAGGTGACCGAGGTTCAAGGTGACCGAGGTTCAAGGTGACCGAGGTTCAAGGTGACCGAGGTTCAAGGTGACCGAGGTTCAAGGT
>DATAFJ010000229.1:0-3117 GCA_036257535.1 Vicinamibacterales bacterium
AGCGTCAGTACTGGACCAGCAGCCGCGCGGCGCGCTCGATCTCTTCTTCGGGCGGATCAGCCGGCTGGATGTATCGCGTAGGGATCGAAGGACGCCTCGGCCTGCACCGGCGGGCCGACGCGCTGCAGATCGATCCGTGTATACCGAGGGACTGGCCGCGCTACGAGATGACGTTCAAGCTGCCTCGCGCGGAGTACCGCATCGTGGTCGAGAACCCGGACGGCGTGCACCGCGGCGTCGTGCGCGTCGAGATGGACGGCGTCGAACAGACGACACACGATGTCCCCATCGTCGGGGATGGCGGGGTTCACGAGGTCAGAGTTGTCTTAGGAGTTAGTCAAGGAGTTAGGAGTCAGGAGCCTCAACGGCGCGGAACCTCCGGGTCGAAACGTTCGACCAGCCACGCATCCGAGTGGCGCTCGAGCAGCGAGCAGACGATCGCGTGGCGATCGGGGGTGAGGTCGCAGCCCCCCTCCTGCGTCATGCCGGGAAACGCGCCGACGCGCTCGGCTTTGCCGGAGATTGGCGAGACCCGCAGCATGTCGCCGTCGCCGTGCTTGTGCGCGTAGATCCATTGTCCGTCGGCGGACCACCCTACAGGCCACAGGTCGAGCGCAAGAAACCTCGGCTCGCGCCCAGGCCAGGTCAGCGTCCAGAGTCCCCGTCCTTCCGTGGGGCGATTCCAGAACGCGGCAAGGCGATCGCCCAGCGGTGAAAAGCGGACGCGAATCAGCCATCCGCGCGACTCGTCGGTGAGGAGGTTTTCCTCGCGCCCGGTAGCGAGATCGCGGATGCGATAGTTCCGTGCGCCGGGCACGGGCCACGCCAGGCGTCCATCCGGAAGCCACGTCATGTGGAGGTTGCTGATCCCTGACTCGGGAATCTCGCGCGGCGACTGGCCGTCGGCGTCGCTGTACCAGACTCGCATCTGTTGCGTGCGGCCTGAGACGAACGCCAGCCGCCGGCCGTCGGGCGACCAAACAGGATTGGTGCCGACGGTGATCTCGATCGGCTCTCCCCCCGCGGCCGGTACCTTGACGATCCGCGCGGCCGTGTCGGTGCCGCGGGCCGCGGCGATCCAGCGTCCATCGGGAGAAACAGACGGCAGGCCCAGGAGAAACGTCCCCCGCGTGATCGGCGACGCGCCGCCCGCCGTTCCGTCCAGCGCGAGGCGCCAGAGGTTCGCGTACTGGACGCCTCGGCGATAGACGAGCCTGTTTCCATCAGCCGACACGCTGCAGCCGTTGACGATGGAGAAACCGGTTTCGAAGAGCGACAGGCCGCTCAACAGAACCTGCGGCGGATCGTCCGGCCGGCCGGATGCAGGCAGACGCAGCAGGTCCGCCACCTGCTCGCGCTGACGGATGGCATACAGCGCGCCTGTGGCAGGCGACGAGCAGAGACCGAGCAGCTCGTCGCGGCTGTAATGGATCGCCCGCGCGTCCGAACCCGTTCGCGACGCGGTCCACACCGCCCATCGTCCGTCCTTCTGGACGCCGACCACTGCGATGCGATCGTCCTTCGTCCACTCCACCTGGAGGATGCCCTGGAGCGGTACACGGCCCTGGCTGCGCTCTTCGCCGTCGAGCGAGATGATCCGAAATCCACCCGCGGACCATGCCGAGACCGCCAGCTCGGATCCATCCGGCGAGGGCGCAACGTAGGGAACATTGGCCGCCACCGGGCGCGGCTCGCCGCCAAGTCGTGGGACGATCAACAACCCTCCGGTCCCCTCCCGCGACGACGACACGACCAGGCGCAGCCCGTCGGGCAGCCATGCGATCTGCTGGACCCCGCGGCCTTTCCAGATCTCGAGCGGCTGGCCCGCTGCGAAATCGCGAACGAAGATGCGGAAGTCGTCGAGGCTTCGGGTGGCCGTGTACGCCACGCTGTGGCCATCGGGCGAGATTGCCGCGCCGAGGACGTTTCCGTCGAAACTCGCCTGGACGTGACGGGCGTCGGACGGCGGAGAGACGGGCGTTTGGCGCGGCAGCCATACGATCACCGATCCAATCGCGGCGAGCGCGAGCACGGCGATGGCCGCCGCCCAGGCCAGGCGGACACGCGATCGTGGATGACCGGGAACAGGACCTGGTGTTGCGGCGACGGCCGTCCCGGACCCGCTCGCGATCCATCGCAACTCGTCGGCGATGTCGCTGGCGCTCTGCCACCGCGCCTCGGGATCCTTGGCGAGACACTTCCGCACGAGCCGATCCATGCCGGGCGGGGTCACCTCATCGATCTGGCTGATGGGCTCCGGGTCCCGATCGAGGATCGCGGCGATCAGGCTCGCCTGGGATTCGCCGGAGAACGGCCGCCTGCCGGCCGCCATCTCGTACAGAATCGAGCCGAGCGCGAAGATGTCGGTCCGTGCATCGACGTCACGCCCCTCGAGCTGCTCCGGCGCCATGTACGGCAGCGTGCCGACGAGGGCACCGCTGCCTGTGAGCGGCTGCGTCGACGTCGCGCTGTGTGCGTGGGCGTCGCCGGCGAGTCCGGCCCCGAGCTTCGCGAGGCCAAAGTCGAGCACCTTGGCGCCGCGCTTCGTCAGGATGACGTTTCCGGGTTTCAGGTCCCGGTGCACGATGCCGGCACGGTGGGCGGCCGCAAGCGCATCGGCCAGCTCGGTGCCGATACGCAGCGTCTCGTCGAGCGGAAGCGGGGCGCGTCGCCCAGGAGAACCGCCAAAGGACCCCTGGCGGGCCAGTCGCGCGGCCAGCGTCTCCCCGTCGAGGTACTCCATGACCAGGAAGTCGGTGCCATCCTGACGGCCGACGTCGTGGAGGGTGCAGATGTTGGGATGAGAAAGCGCCGCGATCAATCGCGCTTCCCGCTCGAAGCGCTCGCGGAACGAGCCGGCAGCGGCGAGCTCCGGCGGGAGCACTTTGATCGCGACGACCCGATCGAGGCGTGTATCGCGGGCGCGGTACACCTCGCCCATGCCACCCGCGCCGAGCAGGGCGGAGATCTCGTACGGTCCGAGCCGGGTACCGGGCTGGAGCGGCACAGGTCGCGACGTGTGGCTGCGATCCTATGGCCGCGCGGTCAATCGAGGCAAGGACGCGTCAGCGCCGCAACCGCGCCGCGATCGGCGCGCGATTCGTGCGTCCCCACGCG
>DATAFJ010000230.1:0-30060 GCA_036257535.1 Vicinamibacterales bacterium
CATGTCGCCCTCGCGATACGCGGCCGCAGATTCGATCGCGCGTATCTGGTCGCGCGCGTCGTGGAAGTTCGGCGCGGACATCGTCGTGGGCTCGCCTTGCCAGACATGCGAGATCGCCACCAGCCGCTCGGGCTTCTCGAACGGCAGCGGCTTGAGGAGCACCGCATGAATCACGCTGAACATTGTCGTCGTGCCGCCGATGCCGATCGCGAGGGTGAGGATTGCGACCGCGGCAAAGTGGCGGCTGCGGCCGAGCCAGCGGAGCGCGTAGGTGATGTCTTGACGAAGAGATTCCATGTTCCGCGTTGCGAAGCCTGCTACTGGCATGCCAGCGGAAACAGGAGAAAGACGTATTATGTCAGAGAGTTACGGCGAGAGCCGGCCCGGCACCTGTCCGGATCCGCCACGCCCCCGTTCGGCATCGGACAGCAATGCCCCTCAAAATCACCACGTGGAACGTCAACGGCATCCGCGCGCGCCAGGCCGAGGTCTCGGAGTGGATCGCGCGCGAGCAGCCGGATATTCTCTGCCTCCAGGAGATCAAGGCGCCGCTCTCGCAGGTCCCGGCGGCGCTCTGTGAGATCGAAGGCTACTGGTGCTACTGGCACGGCGAGGGGGGCTACTCCGGTGTCGGCCTCCACGTCCGCAGGGACACATTCCCGGCGCGACCGGAGTTCTCGCATCCGCCCTTCGATCTCGAAGCGCGCATCGTTTCGGCGCGGATCGGCTCACTGACGGTGGCATCGATCTACGTGCCGAACGGCAACAAGGACTTTCTCGCGAAGATGAAGTTTCTCGAAGCGCTCGACGCTTTCGCAGAAAGCTTCCGCGCGGCGGGCGCGCCGCTCGTGCTGTGCGGCGACCTGAACGTTGCTCGAACCGAGCGCGACGTGCACCCGAAGGAACGCAAGCCGCGCGCGATCGGACAGCTCCCGGAAGAGCGCGCGGTCATCGAGCGACTGATCGGCCGGGGTCTCGTGGACGTCGGCCGCGCGCTCGATCCCGACAACGACAATCTCTTCACGTGGTGGGCGCCGTGGCGCAACCTGCGGCAGCGCAACATCGGCTGGCGCCTGGACTTCGTTCTGGCCAGCGAATTGATCGCCTCCCGCGCGAAGAGCTCGACCGTCGCGCGCGAGTTCGGCACGAGCGATCACGGACCGGTGACGGTGCTGTTCGACGTGGATTCGTCGGAGTTCGCCGGCGCCGCGCCGGCCGCGACGAACGAGACTTCCGATCGAAACCCGCCGCCCGGACGCTTGTTTTGAGGAGATCGAATGCAGCGTTTTCTGATCGCGCTCGCCCTTTTCCTGACCCCTGAAATCGCCACGGCGGAGATGCGCTTCGCCGTCACGTTTGGCGCCGAGCAGAGTAAAGAGCCGCTCGACGGCCGCGTCCTGCTGATGATCTCGACGAACGAATCGGCCGAGCCGCGCTTCCAGATCAGCGACAACGCCGACACGCAGCTGCTGTTCGGCATCGACGTGGAGGGGCTGAAGCCGGGGGCGGAAGCGATCATCGACGCGTCAACGGTCGGGTATCCGCTCGACAGCATCTCGCAGATCAAGGCGGGCACGTATCACGTCCAGGCACTTCTCCACCGCTACGAGACGTTCCGCCGCTCCGACGGCCATGTCGTGAAGATGCCGATGGATCGGGGCGAGGGACAGCAGTGGACGCGCGCGCCGGGAAACCTGATCAGTACGCCGCGTCAAGCCGAAATCGACCCGGCGAAAAGCGACACGATCCGCATCGCGCTCGACAAGGTCATCCCGCCGATCCCCGACCCGCCGGAGACGAAGTACATCAAGCACGTCAGAATTCAGAGCGAGCGGCTGACGAAGTTCTGGGGACGGCCGATGCATCTCGGCGCGCACGTCCTGCTGCCGCACGGCTTCGACGAGCATCCCGAGGCGAAGTACCCACTCGTCATCTACCACGGGCACTTTCCCTACACGTTCGACGGCTTTCGCGAAGAGCCGCCAGACCCGAACGTGAAGTGCGAGTACAGCGCGCGCTTCAAGCTCGATTGCTACAACCGGATCCAGGATGAACAGGCGCATCAGCTCTTCAAGGACTGGACGAGCCCCGGCTTCCCGCGAATGCTCATCATCCAGATCCAGCACGCGAACCCGTTCTATGACGACTCGTACGCTGTCAACTCCGCGAACCTGGGACCGTATGGCGACGCGATCACATACGAACTCATTCCTTATATAGAGAAGACGTTCCGCGGTCTGGGCCAGCCCTGGGCGCGGTTCATGTACGGCGGATCGACGGGAGGGTGGGAAGCGATCGGCGCGCAGATCATGTATCCCGACGAGTTCAACGGCGCGTTCGCCGCCTGTCCGGACCCGATCGACTTCAGGGCCTACACGACCGTCGATATCTACAAGGACGCGAACGCCTATTTCATCGAAGGGCCGTGGAAGAAGCTGCGGCGGCCCGGCCATCGCGATTACCTTGGCCACGTCAGCACCACCGTCGAGGACATGAACCGGCACGAGCTCGTCGTCGGAACGAAGGGACGATCCGGCGGTCAGTGGGACATCTGGGAGGCCGTGTTCTCTCCGGTCGGCGCCGACGGCTACCCGAAGCGAATCTGGGACAAGAGGACCGGCGTCATCGACAAGTCGGTCGCCGAGCACTGGCGGGAGAACTACGACCTCTCGCACATCCTCCGGCGCGATTGGGAGAAGGGTCTGGGGCAGAAGCTGCGCGGAAAGATCTACATCTACGTCGGCGACATGGACAACTACTACCTGAACAACGCCGTCTATCTCGTCGAGGACTTCCTGAAGAGCACGAAGAACCCGCCGTACGAGGGCGAGGTCGATTACGGCGACCGCGCCGAACACTGCTGGAACGGCGACCACACGCGCCCCAACGCGATCTCGCGTCTTCGGTACCACCAGATGTATCTGCCGAAGATTCAGGAGCGGATTCTCAAGACCGCGCCGCAAGGATCTGATCTCAAGAGTTGGAGATACTAGCCGTATCGACTCATGGGTGATCGATACATCGATTCAAGTAATCTTGCGATCGGGATATCGGGGTAAGGGCTACCTTGGAAGGAATATCGGCGTTATCGCAGTTATCGGCGTTATCGCAGTTATCTGGTCGTCGGGTTATCTGGTCGTCGGGTTATCGGGTTATCGGCGACCATCGGCATTATCCGGGTCGGTCCTCTCGGTTCGGCGGCGAGGGCGTCGGGCTGTCTGGCAGGATCGACCGAAGATAGCGCAGAGTTCCTCAGCTTCCCTCTTGAGCGCTGGACCCTCCGTGGGGTCGCCTAGACCGAGGTCACACGCAGCTGCCAACCAGCCGGCAGATTCGTCGGCTTCTCGAGCACGATTCCCATTCGTGCCGCGAATTCGGCGCGGGAACGCGCGCGCTGAGCCGAACGATAGTTCCCCGACACACCCATCCCGGCTCGAATCAGTTGACGACCTAACTCCTGCCCTTCCGGCGTGCCCGGTACGGTTCGACAGAAACGAATAGCGCGCAGCATGAACTGGCGTGTACGGCCACGCAGCTCCTGAGGACGCATGGACTGTATCGAAGCAGGACGTGTGCCGATGACGCCGGTCGCCAGATATCACCGATTTGGCCGATAGACGCGATGGATCGCGATGATTCCGATAGCCCCGATATGGAAATAAACCGATCGGTTACTCCGACAAACCGATCAGCGATGTGGCAGTTATTTGACCCGATGATCCGAACAGCCATGGCACGATGCGCCCTCACCTGGGCGGCTTGAGATCGGCACTGGAGAGCGACAGCGGCGCCAGCCCCTTCGATCGATCCAGCGCCTTGATGATGGACGTCGCGTAGTACGCAGGGATCGGTGCGAACTGGCAGACCGCGATCTCCTGCGGATCGCCGTCGGCGTACACGACATACACCGCGTTCTGCTGCATCGAGTAGCCGCACGTCGACGTTCCGCCCTGCGTCGTCTGCAGAACGATTCGCTTCTTGTCACCCTTCCAGACGCGAATCGCGGCGACCGTGAACGTACCGTTCATCTGGTCTCGCCAGCGGGCGGCGGTGACGCGGCCGATCATCACGTACCGATGGGTCTCGAGCATCTGATCGGCCGTGGGCTCGGCGCACACGGCATCGCACGGCTGGCCGGCCGCGGCCGCCGCCCAGATCAAAGCGGCGACAAACAGGCTCGTCATCGATCCTCCACTATCTCACCACGATGGTCGCTTCGGCGACCCGCCCACCTGCGTCGCGCGCCGAGATAACGTGACGCCCGGGCGTCAGCGGCCAGGGCACGGCGTCGTGCGCGGTCGAGCGTCCGGTCAATTTGCCGTCGACGTGCCATTCAATCGATCCGCCGCGCGCACTCGCGGCCTGGAGCGGCAGCGTCTGAAATTCGCGGCGCAGCGTGGGATCGATCAGGTACGTCGCACCGTCGGGCGGGCTGACGATCTGCATCGCTGGGGCCTGGGGCCTTGGGCTTGGGGCTGGGCGCAAGGCGCTGTCCGCCTGGGCGATGCTTCGGTTCGGGACCCCAGGCCCAGGGCCCCAAGCCCCGAACCCCAGCAACCCCCGCTCCGCCGCCCACGCGCGGTATTGAGTCGGCCACACGACGAGCGGACCCTCGTCAGTCGTGTGATGCCAGCTGCACGGCAGCCGATCGCGATCGACGGCGACCCACTCGGACGTCCGCGATGGACACCACTCGTTTGCGCGCATACCGGACAGCGTGCACACCGTGTCGCGCACCGTCCGCGCCGGCGTTGCCCGCGGATGGCTCGACACCGGATCGGCCGAACCGTACCGCCGTGCCGCCGCGAGCATCACCTGGTGGAAGATCGGGCCGGCGCCGGTGACGCCGGACGAGTTGCGCAGCGGCGTTCGATCGAAGTTGCCGACCCAGACGCCGACGGTCACCTCGCGCGTGTAGCCGACCGCCCAGTTATCGCGGTAGCCCTGCGACGTTCCCGTCTTCGCCGCGACCGGGAACGGAAACTCCAGATGGCTTCCCCGTCCGAATGCATACTCCCGCGCCCCATCGTCCGACAGGATATCGGTCGTCCAGAACGCGGCGCGCTCGCTGACGAGCCGTCGCGTGTCGGCGCTGCGCGACGCACCTGCGACACCCGTCGGCTTGACGAAAAGGCCGCCCCTCGCGAGCGCCGCGTAAGCCGCCACAAGCTCGTCGAGACGGACCTCGGCGTTACCCAGCGTGATGCCGAGGCCGTAGTGCGACACGGTCTTGTCGAACGTCGTGAAACCGGCACGACGCAGGAAGCGTACGAGCGCGGGTGGACCGAGCTCGGAGAGAAGCGCGACCGCCGGCACGTTCGCCGACCCCGCGAGCGCCGCACGGACGCGCATCGGTCCACGATACCGGCCGTCGTAGTTCCGCGGGCTGTAGACGACTCCTGCTTCCGCGGTCGGGAAGTGCGACGGCACGTCCGCCAGCACGCTCGAGGGCTCGTAGCCGGCGTCGAAGGCACGCGCATAGGTGAACGGCTTGAGCGCCGACCCTGGCTGCCGCGGAGACACAACGCCGTCGATCGTGCCGCCGTGCGCGGCGTCGAAGTAGTCGCCGGATCCTTCCCATGTCAGCCACTCGCTTCGCACGTTGTCGAGCACGGCAACGGCGACGGCGTGCGCGCCGTGGCGATCGAGGCTCCTGCGCTGGCTGCGAATGATGCCGGCGACCTCGGCCTGAAGTGCCGCATCAAGCGTGGTGCGGATGCGCGCGGGGCGCGACTCAGGTCTCGCTGTGGACGAGGCTGAAGCCTCGTGCCACTCACCGAGGACGCGCTCGACGAAGTGCGGCGCCGCGAAGGGCGACGTTTCCGCCCTGAGCGCCAGGCGCTCGGCGAGTGCTTCGTCAGCGGCATGCGCGTCGATCAACTCCAGCGCGCGCATTCGCTCGATCACCCGGCGCCCGCGCCGGAACGCGCGATCGGGATGCTGCCAGGGGTTGAATCGGGACGGTTGCTGCGGCAACGCCGCGAGAAACGCCGCCTGCGCCGGCGTGAGCATCGACACGCCGACACCGAAGTAGGCGCGGCTCGCGCGCTGCGCGCCTGCGATCCGGTTCCCGTACGGCGCGACGTTGAAATAGAGCGCAAGGACCTCCGCTTTCGACAGCCTGTGCTCCACCCTCAGCGCCAGGACCATCTCGTAGAGCTTTCCTCCAAGTCCGCGAGGCACCGCCGGCGTCCCGGACATCTGCGCCTGACGGGCAAGCAGGAGCTTGACGACTTGCTGGGTGATCGTCGAGCCGCCTTCCACGACTCGACCTTCGGCCAGGTTCCGCCGTGCGGCACGTGTGAGCGCCACCGGGTCGACGCCGGGATGCCGGTAGAAACGATGATCCTCAGCGGCGAGCGTCGCGCGCGCGAGCACCGGCGGCAGCGTGTCGGCCGTCAACATCTCGCCGCGAAGCCCGCTCGCGCCGAGCGCCTCGTAGAGAGGATTACCGCTGCGATCGAGAACGAGGGTCGAGTCGGCGGACGAGAGGTCTAGCAGGCCGTCAGGCAGCGGGCCAAGGCGGATCCACAACCCGAGGCCCAGCAGGATTCCCACGCCAGCGCCAAGCACCCACCTGGCACCAGGCACCCTGAATCGCACCCGGCACCAGGCACCCGGCAGCCGGCACCAGGGTCTCACCTTTTCACCTCGACGATCGCCGTCTGCGTGCGCCCGAAAATCTCCGGCTCGTACATCTCCTCCACGTGCGCCGGCGCGGTCTTGAACGTGCCGGCCGTCGTGGCGCGGACGATGTACGTGAACTCGTGCTGCCCTTCGCCCAGGCGCGTGCCGAAGAGCATGACGCGGTCGTCATGCCGCTCGACGTGATCGAAGCCACCCCGCCGCCATCGATCTTCCCAGGTCAGGGCCTGTCCTTCGTCTTCGGCGCGCTGGCTCGTCGACAGGTCGAGCGCGGTCGTCTCGAACCAGGACTCGACCGGCTCGAAGCCGGCCGGGAGCGGATCGACGACCGCAACCCATCGACGTTCTTTCGTCAGATCGAGCGTGAGCGTGACGCGGATCAGATCGCCCGCCTTGAACGTCGTCGCCGGGCTGGCTGCCGCGCTTCCGTCCGCCTTCGCCACGCTGTAGTGCCGCGCGATCCTGAAGCCCTGATCGAGGCTGTCGTGGAACGTGCGGTCGGCGGCGTACTGGAGCCGCGTGACGTAGAAGAGCGTGCCGGTCCCGTCCTTCGTGAACGTCAGCGGCTCCGTGTTCCCAACGCCGGTTCGCGACAGGAGCTCGGTCATGGGTACGTCACGGGTGAACGCTTCAGCCGAGCGGCCCTTGAACTCGTGGCGGGCAAGCTCGTCGCCGCCGAGCTTCACCGATGCCCGGAAATCGGGCGTCTCCGCCTCGAAGCGACGGTAGTAGCTCACGAGCGCCTGCATCGCCCACGCGTTCTCCTGCGTGTTACCCCAACGGCCGTTCTCACGCGCATTCATCATCCAGCGGACGATCGGACGAATCGTCGCAGATTCGGCACCGCCGCTGCGTACGAGCGTGTCCAGAACGATGGCGGTTGATCGGACGTTCGAGCTCCAGAACCACACGAGATATGGATCGTTCAGCTCTTCGACGTGGGCGCTGCCCGCCTCGGGGAGCATCGCATTGCTCATCCGGCGGCGCAGCTCCTCCAGACGCGGATCGGAAGCCGACTTCGAGGCCATGGCATCGTGCAGATGCGCCAGGCCGAAGATCGGCATCCGCTCGCGGTATTCGTAGAGCCGGTTGACGTGGCTGTCCTGCGGACGCCCGCCATCCGCGAGCACCTTCACGACGAACGCCTGCCAGGAGGTGTACGACGGCATCCAGGTTTCATTCGTGGGCGGCGGCTGGACCAGCGCCTCTTCGAGGAACGCCTGGGCGCGCGACATCACGCCGGCATCGACGTCGTACTTCAGCGTTCTCGCGCTCTGCATCACGTGCAGCACGTAGCTCGTGAGGTATTCGAGCCCCGGCCCACACCCGCCCGGCCAGTATGCAAACGCGCCGCTGCCGCACTGATAGGTCTCGAGCTCCTTCAGCGTCGACTGCACACGCGGCCGCAGATCCTTCGCGTCGATTCCCCGGAGCGTAAACGCCTCGCCGAGATCCGCGGCGAGGAGCAGCGCGAGCGCTCTGGAGGAGCGCTGTTCGGCACATCCATACGGATACTCGACGAGATATCGCGCGCCTTCTCCGAGCCCGACCATCGCCGTCGAGGACAGCTCCACGTGCAGACCGCCGACCGCGGGGACGACACCTTCCGGCACGGTGAGCTTTTCGGCGGCGCTGGTCGTCGCCTCGCCGTACGCTGCGACCGTTTCCTTCGAGGTCAGAATCTCGACCGGGATCGCATCTTCGAAGGCGTCGCCCTCGCTCCCTAGCCGGACGCTCATCGACACCCGCGCGCGCCCGACGGCTTTCGCAACCGCCTCGAATCTGACCTCGCTCTGCCCTCGCGCGCCGATCTGCATCGTCTGGCGATCGCCGCCGGTGAACTCGAGCACCTTCGGGTCGAGGCTCTTGATCGTGACCACGGCCGTTCCGGCCGCGGCGAGCTGGCTCGTGACGACCGAGCCGAAGTGGACGCGGTCGCCGACGGCGAGAAAGCGGGGGAACGCCGGCCGCAGCAGGACCGGCTTGTTGATCCGGATCTCGCTCTCGCCGGATCCGAACCTGGAGACGCGATCGCCACCGACCGCCATGATTCGGTACGTCGTGAGCGACTCGGGCAGCTTGACGTCGATCGACGCGCGTCCGGTCGCGTCGGTCGTCACCGAGCCCAGCCAGAACGCGAGTACGCGAAAGTCTTTCCGGACCGAGCTCGTGCTCGCGTCGATTCCGCCGCCGCCACCCTCGTCCGTTCCCTTGGGCGTCAGCACTCGACGGCTGATCACACGCTGCCGGTTGTCCGTGTTCATAACCTGCAGCGCCTTCGGGACGTAGACAGACTCGAGCACGTCCGGCGTCTTGAAGTTCGTCAGCGACAGCACGCCGTAGTCGACGGCCCACAGCGTGACCTCGCTCGGCGCCGGCCGTCCCTGACGATCCTTCACTTCGACGTCGACCTTGGCCTGACCGGCGGGACGATACTCCGCCTGATTCGATTTCAGGTTCACCGTCAACCGCTTCGACGCATCGGTGACGCCGAGCTCCACGTATCCCAGGCGGAACGACGGCTTGCCGGGATCGCTGGGGTCGCTGGAATCTGCACTCGGCGCGCTCGATTCTGAATTCTGGATTCTAGATTCTGGATTCTGACCAGCGATCGTCCTGCCCTTCACAAGAAGGACCGACACGTACACGTTCGGAATGTCCTCTTCGCCGATCGGGACCGACACCGACTGTTGCGTTGACGTGAGCGCGAACTGCTTGTGCGATCGAATACCCTCGCGCTCCGTGGTGACGAGCGCCGTCGCCTGTTCCCACGGCGACTGGATCATGATGCGCGCGGTATCGCCCGGCTTGTAGTTCGCGCGATCGGCAACGAGCTCGATGCGGTTGTGATCGAACCGCTGCCAGGCGGTATAGCCCTCCCCGAGCGAGTAGAACGAGACCAACGTCGTCGTAGCCCTGCCCTCACCGTCCGCGGCCGTCGCTTTGAGCGAGAACTGGCCGCCGCTCGTCAGCGGAACGGACAACTTCACCGGCTCGCCGCCCGTCACCACGGTCCACGATCCCGTATCCACCTCGTCGCGGCGCGTGTCCCACGTGTAGAACCCGTTCCCTTCGGCACGCCGCACGCTGTGCCACTGAATCTGAGTCAACTTCACGTTGACCGTCACGCCGGGGGTGATGACGCCTTCGGGCGTCACGGCCACGATTTCCGTCTCGATCCCGCGCTTCTGCTCAACGAAGTAGTCAGGCGTCTTGACGCCGATGTACCAGGGCGCGGGATGGACGACGAACCCGGCTCGGTTCGCGATGTGCTGCCGCGAGACGTCCTCGACGTCGCCGTCGACGACGTAGCGATAGGGAACGCCCGCATCTTTTTTCGTGTCCACCTTGACGGCGAGCTCGCCCTTCTCGTCGAGCGTTCCCGCGTTGCCCCCGATCTCCTCGTCGCCGGTCTGCATGCAGCACTCGAGGAACGAAAAGCGGCTGCCGGGCAACCGATCGGAAACCGCAGGGGGAACGGTATAGATCTGCGACCGAAACGCCTTCCACGCGACCGGACGGCCCACCATCGGCGCGCCGAACAGATAGCGTGCGGTGATTACTCCATCGAGCGTCGTCCCTGCGAGCGCCGAGCCGGCGCCGAGCGTTGCGTCGACGCGGAAATCAGGTCGACGGTATGCGGCGACGAGGAACTGGCCGTAGATCCGCTGCTGCGCGACGACAGGGTCCCATTCCTCTCGCTGGCGCTCGTCCTCGTTCGCGGGCGGTTTCGGCGCCCTCGTCGTGGCGACGATCGAGTAGTTGCCGAGCGCGCCGTCGGCCGGCAGCTTCATCGTCCATTCGGCGCTGCTCCAGTCGGTCATCTTGAGCGTCCGCTTGTCGATTTCGCGGTCCTGACTATCGCGGAGGGAAACGTAGAGCGGCGACCCGGAAGCGAGCAGTTTGATCCCGGCCGCCGTGTCGGCGCGCAGGATGGCCTTGACGTGCACCTCCTCGCCGAGCCGGTACACGCCGCGGTCGGTGAACACCGTTCCGCGAAGAACGGGTCCGGCCTCGTGAAGGCTGAAGCGATGCCCGAAATCCCAGGGCGAGATACCCTCCGTCCAGTCGCTCGCCGAGTACGCGAGATCGCCGTCCTTCTCGGCCAGCACGATGAACGACAGTTGCCACCAGTCGTCCGGGCTGCGGAGCGGTGTCTTGGGCGCCAGCACGAGCCCGTCCGCTCCCGTCGTCCCCTTCCAGAAGGTCGTGTTGTCCATTCGAACGATCGAGACGGTGGCGCCGGGCACTGGAACGCCCGTGTCGAGCCGTGTCACGAACACGAGCGTGTTCTCCGGGCTGTCCTTGACGTTGATGGCCAGGTTCGTGACCTGGACGATCGTGGAGCGCTCGCGATTCGGCGAGTAGACGTTCGTCCGCGGGATCGCTCGTCCTTCGCGGACGCCCGCCCACACCAGCCCGAAGCCGGATGGATTCAGCACGTTCTTCAGGCTCAGACCGTGCGATTGGATCTTGTCCGCCGAAACCGGCAGCGTTCTGCGCTCGCCAGGTCCGTCCGGCGCCTTCCTGAAGTTGTGAGGCTGCAGCTCGAGGATCTTCGGCATCAACTGGCCGGGATCGAGCGGCACGGCCCATTGCGTCACGTTCTGAAAGTTGCGCGAATAGAACGGGAGCAGCGATCCGCCGGATGATTCCCAGACGCCGTGGCCGTCGCCGAAGCTCGTGAACGCGCGCTGGTGCCAGTTCTCGACGATGCCGATCCAGTCGTGGCCGAGCGTCTGACCGTCGGTGGACTGAAGCGTGCCGCTGACGCGGACGAGGTACGTTCGCGCCGGCGGTTGACGCGCGAAGCCCGCGTCCTCGAGCGTCATCCGGTCCTGGCTGTCCAGGCGGTCAGGGCGAACGCCTTTGTCGGTGCGCGACACCGGCCGCTCGCGCTGACTCTCCGTGATGTCGACGGCGGTCACGGCTTTCCGCCATGCCTCGGCCGTGACGTCCGCGCGAAACCGCGCGGGGTTCCACAGATCGGGATCGCACGCAGCCACGCAGTTGAACCCATCGACGAACAGGGTCTGTTCGAGCTTTGCGGTGAACGTCTGCGGCTTGCCCGGCGTTTCGGATCCAGCCGGCGACGGGATGCGCGGGCCGGCCGTCACGCGGACCCACGCGTCGGTTGGAAGCGCCGGCGTCTCGACGACGACGACCGCCGGTGTCGTGGGAACCTTCAGCTGATCCCACGACGCCGCGAGCGTAGTGGTGATTGGGGCCGAGCTCGCGGCTGCGGCGGACGCCGCGGCGACCTTCGCCTCGAATCGCTGCAGCGACGCCGGGTCGAGCTGCTTCAACCGCGCGTGCGCATTCGTCATCAGCGTCGGCGGCGCAAACGGGTGAGGCTCGAACTCCAGCTTCAGATGCTGCCGCACGTCGGGCGGCCGGACGGGCTGATTGAAGACGAACCCGAGGACGACGGGCGAATCGGCCCGTCCAGACTTGCGATACCAGTGCGTCGCGAGCAGCTTGACGGTCGGCGTCGTGAAACTGAAGCGAAACGGACTCGCCAATCGCCTGCCGCTAATCGCCGCCGCGGACGCATCGATGACTACTTCGTACCGCGTTGCATACGGCAGCGGCTTCGAAGGATCGGGCGTGAAGATCAGGACGGTCGTCCCGGACCATCGGAACTCGCCCGCTACCGCCGGCGTGATTCGTACGAACGGCACGCGCAGAGGCTGTGGAATCCTGCCGAGCACCACCATCGGTTCTGAAAAGACAACGCGGATCTCGTTGGCCTGCGTGAGCTCGGCGATCTCGCCCGTCGGGCCGGCCGAGACGATCGTCAGCCCGTTGGGCGACGACGGTACGCGGGCAGACTGCGCCGCCGTCAGCGGCGCTGCGAGCGAAAGACAGACGAAGGCCTTGTACAGGAAAGCGGCGATCTGCTGGCGCATACGGTTACGGAGGCGGGAGCGCACTCAGTGTAGCGCATCGGCTCACTGAGATTGGACACCGGGCACGCAGTTGTGGCGACTTGCGTGCAGTTGCGGACGTGGCTATGGGGACGCCGCTTGCGACCGGTCTTCGATGACGCGATGCAGGCGGGCGTGATCGTACTTTTGAATCGTCTCTAACAGATCTGAAGGCTGGAGCGGCCGGCCGTTCTCCCTGGCGAGGTCCTCGGCCATCGAGCGCATGATCCACACGCACCCTCGCGCGAAGGCGACCACGGCAGACAGGCGATCCTCGTTATAAGCCGTCCAGCTCGCGAAGAGCTTCGCCGCCGCGTAGAAGCGCAGCGGACGCGAGAGGCCGATGTCGTCTCGCACCGCTCCAGCGGGCTCCCGGTACCGCTCGAATACGTGGCTCACCGCGGCAATGAGCGGACCATCGTCCGGGCGCCACCGCGACAGCGCGGCCGTCGCACTTCGAATCGCGCCGAACGCGCGCTCGACGCTCCAGTCGTCGCGCGCGAGCAGACGGATGCACCCGCGCTCCCATGCGCCGTAGCTCTCGAAGTCCATCAGCACGTCAGGAACCAGTGACGGCGGCAGCGACCCGCGCGCGTCGAGTCCTTCGTAGTAGCCGTCGCGCCGAAATGCCGGAGGGTCCGCCACGATCTCGAGCGGCGCGTCGTCTCTGAACAGCATCGCCGCGGCCGTCGGGCAGAAGTGCGAGAGCGACACGTGCACGCCTCTGTCGTCCAGCAGAACGCGGCGGGGGAACTGCTGGCAGGCCATCGGCATTGCCTCGTACCCCTGATCCCGATGGATGGCGCAGAGGCGGTCGCCGTCCGTGTCGAAGAACCGGCATCCGCCAGCGGTGGTCAGCGTCGCGGCGCCGATCATTGGCTGCCGATGCAGTTCGACCGGAATTTCCCAGCCCGCCGTGCAGCAGGCACCGGAGTGACGGCAGCGGTAGTCCGCGTGTATGCTCAGGCTGAAAGTCGGCGCGGCCACTACCGTAAGAATATGCTGGAGGACAGCGCGTGGCGAACAAGAACGTCATCGATGCGATCAACGGACAAATCAACTCGGAGCTCAGCGCGTCGTACGCATATCTGGCGATGTCGGCGTGGTGCGAGTTGCAGAACTTCACCGGCTCGTCGCGGTGGCTGCGTCTGCAGAGCCAGGAAGAGTACATGCACGCGATGAAGCTCTTCGACTTCGTGCTTGCCCGCGGCGGAAGCGTCCACCTGAAAGCGATCGCCGAACCGCGCGCGTCGTTTACGTCGCTGGCCGACGTGTTCGAGAAGGCGCTCGAGCAGGAGCACGAGGTCGGGAGCGAGATTGACTCGCTCTACGAGCTGGCATTCAAGGAAAAGGCTTTCGCGGCGGTGGCCGAGCTGCAGTGGTTTCTGACCGAGCAGGTCGAGGAGGAAAAGGTCGCGCGCGAGATCGTCGGACGCTTCAAGCTGGTGGGCAACGACCCGGCGTCCATCCTCGATCTGGATCGCGACCTCGGTGCCAGGCCCAACGCCGGCCCGCCGCCGCCGACGACGGGGGCATAAGAGACACCGTAGTCGACATTGGTGCGCTGCATACAGGACGCTCGAGGGCGCGAGGCGGACTGCGGCTGGCGGGACCGACACGCTCCGCAAGCCGGAGAATTGCACCTCCGCTCGCAACTCTTCCGCCTCGCGGCGGTCCTACTACTCGCGACAGCCCCACTTTCTGAACGGGTGACACCTACACGCGCGTAACATCGGGGCCCCTTGCGCGGCAGACCGCCGCGGAAGACTCGCTCGGCGCAATTTTGGAACTGGCGCTGACCCGGCTTGCTCCGACGGCCCCGCCAGCCGCAGCCCGCCTCGCGCGTAGGCCTGAGGGCGAGGTGGTCGGCGACCGCCGACTCGGGGTCGCGCCGCCGCAGTGCGCAGCCGGAACGCGCGCGGAGTGAGTCTTCCGCGTTGACTTCGGCGCACCACGATCCGTGACGTCCCGAATCAACGATGACGGTACTGGCCGTGTACGGTCCAAGCATGGAGAGCCCGATAGTCAACGCGCGGGCGGGAGAGTACCGAACGGCGCGCGCGTTCCCGGCGCGATGCCCCGTGGAGGCGGGAGCCGACTACCTCGCCCTCACGTTTGTGTCCGCGTTGGAATGTCTCTGGGATCTAGTCAGCTTCGAGTTCGCGACCCCTCAGTCCTCGCCGAGAAGCAGCGCCTCCACGTCGGGCAGCGCCGGTGCGCCGTCGATGGCGCCAGGTCTCGTGCAGCTCACCGCCGCCGCGGCGTTGGCGAAGCGGACGATGCGCTCGGCGCCCCAGCCCTGCACCAGTCCGTAGATGAACCCGCCGCGGAAGACATCGCCGGCGCCGGTCGTATCGACCGCGCGGACGCGGTGGCCTGGAATCAGAATGAAGCGATCGCCGTCGAGCGCGGCGGCGCCCTGCGGACCGAGCGTCACCGTCAGCAGCCCCTTGTGGCGCCGGCGCAGCGCACGGAGCGCCCGTTCGACGTCCGATTCTCCCGTCAGCTCGGGCGGGACCGACTCGGCAAGAATCGGGTGCGTGACGAGCGACAGCAGCTCGCCCGTGTAGGTCGTCACCCGATCGAAGTCGGTCGTCACCGGCACGCCGGCGTCCTGCGCCAGCCGCGCGGTCGCCACCGCCGCATCTTCATCCACGTCGTCTACGTGCACGACACGAGCGGTCGAGATCGCCTGGCGCGGGAGCTCGTCGAACGTCAACGCGAGCCCCGGAACGCGGTCCCAGAGCACGATTCGCTCGCCCGAGCGCTCGTCGATCAGGATTGCGGCGCTGGCGTTTGCGACGCCGTTTCGCCTGACGATCCCGGAGACGTCGACACCGAGCGAAACGAGCCGCGCCGAGATCCGGGTGCCGTATTCGTCGCCGCCGATGACGCCGACGTATTTGGCCTGAAGCCCCAGCCGCGCGCACGCCGCCATCGCCGTCGCGGTCTGGCCGCCGCAGCGCTCGGAACGCTCGTTGACGGGGAGCTTCGCCAGGCCCGCTTCCGGCCGGGGCCAGGACGGGAGCCGGTAGACGAAATCGATCGAGTTGGCGCCGACGCCGACGACGTGGGACACGGGTCGATAGTGTATAAGGATATCGGTCTAAATCATGTCTACAGAGTTCATCTCCGCGCTCTTTGTCTTCATGCTCGCGACGTTCGTCGGTCTTGATGTCATCCGGCGCGTATCGCGTCTCCTTCACACGCCCCTGATGTCGCTCACGAACGCGATCTCGGCCATCGCGGTCGTCGGCGCGATCCTGCTCGCGGGCGAGGCCGAGACCCCGCTCAGCACCACGCTCGGCCTCATCGCCGTCTTCGCCTCGACCACGAACATCGTCAGCGGGTTTCTCATCACCGACCGCATGCTGAAGATGTTCAAGAAGCGGGAGCCGCGCAGCTGATGTCGGCGGCAACCGAGCTGACCTATCTCGTCTCGACGGCGCTGTTCATCTTCTCGCTCAAGTGGATGAGCGATCCGAGGACGGCGCGCCGTGGCGTGCTCGCCGGCGTGGTCGCGATGGTGCTGGCCGTCGCCGGTACGCTCATTCACCACGAGATCATCACTTACCGATGGATCGTCGTCGCGTTCGTGCTCGGCGCGATCGCCGGCGTGCCGCTGTCCTGGGTGCCGCTCACGGCCGTGCCCCAGCGGACCGCGCTCTCCCACGCGTTCGGCGGCCTGGCTGCGGGGCTCGTCGGAACCGCCAAGTACTACCTGTGGCTGCCGACCGGCGAGTTGACGAAGTTCCGCATGGCGGCCATAGCGATCGAGATCCTGCTCGGCTACCTCACGTGTACGGGCAGCCTGATGGCGGCCGGCAAGCTGCAGGAAGTGCTGCCGACCCGCCCCATCACGTATCGCAACCAGAACTTCATCAACTTTGGCCTGATCGGCCTCGCCATCGTCATTGCCGTGTGGCTCGTATTCGATCCGTCGCGGTCGTATCTCTTCCCGATGCTCATCGCGCTGGCCCTCATCTTCGGCGTACTTCTGATCCTGCCGATCGGCGGCGCCGACATGCCGACCGTCATCTCGCTGCTGAACTCCTATGCCGGCCTGGCGGCGGTTGCGATGGGATTCGTGATGGAGAACAAGCTCCTCATCACGGCCGGCGCGCTCGACGGGTCGTCAGGCCTGATTCTCTCGATCATCATGTGCCGCGCGATGAACCGCTCGTTCACGAACGTGCTCTTCGGCGCATTCGGCCAGGTTCAGGCGGCCGCCGGCGTCGCCGAACAGCGAACGGCCAAGAGCGCGACGCCCGAGGATGCCGCGCAGATCCTCCAGAACGCCGACTCGGTCGTCATTATCCCCGGCTACGGCATGGCGGTCGCGCAGGCACAGCACCGCATCCGCGATCTTTATGAGCACCTCGCCAAGCGCGGCGTGGACGTTCGCTTCGCGATTCACCCGGTTGCCGGCCGCATGCCGGGGCACATGAACGTGCTGCTCGCCGAAGCGGAGATTCCGTACGACCGGCTGGTCGAAATGGACGACATCAACCCGGACATGGGCCAGGTCGACGTCGCTCTCGTCGTCGGCGCGAACGACGTGGTCAACCCGGCCGCCCGCCACGACGAGAGGAGCCCTATTTACGGCATGCCGATCATCGACGCCGACAAGGCCAAGACGGTGATGGCAATCAAGCGGTCCATGAATCCCGGCTTCGCCGGGATCGACAACGAGCTCTACTACGCCGACAACACGCTGATGCTGTTCGGCGACGCGAAGGCGGTCGTCGGCGATCTCGTGAAACAGATGGCAGGGGAAACGATTCACTGATCACGGGAGACAGGGGCAGCGGTTCGAGGTTCGGGGTGCAGGGTTCAAGGTGTGGTTCGGGGTTCAAGGTTCAAGGTTCAAGGTGTGGTTCTGAGTTCATGGTTCCAGGTTCGGCGTAGAGTTTGGACCGTCCTCGGGTTTGTAATCGCGGGCGCGGCGGTGGCGGCCGCGTGGCAGGCGCCGCAGCAGCCGCGGCACGTCGAGCGCGTCGAGGTGTCGCGCCTGATCGTCGACGCCAGGGTCGTCGATGACGCCGGGGCTCCTGTGCGCGATCTTGGAGTCGACGACTTCAAGATCAAGATAGACGGACGGCCCGCGCGCATCGAGTCGGTCCGATGGGTTGGTGAAGGTGGGACGCGAACCGCGGCGCCGGATCGGTCCGCTGCGCTACCTGACGCCGGAACCGAACCGACCGGGCGGCTGATCGTTTTTCTCTTCAGAAGGACCTGAGGGGGCACCGCATCTGGGGGCTCATGCGCATGCTCACCCAGGCGCGCGGCTTCCTGGACACGCTGGCGCCAGATGACAGGATCGCGATCCTCTCGTTCGACTCCCACCTCAAGGTCTGGGTCGACTTCACCAGCGATCGCGTGCGTGTCCGCGACATTCTGGATCGAGGCATCCTCTTCGAACATCCGCCATCCGCTCCCGAGTCTCTGACACTCTCGCTGGTCGCCCGGCTGGAGCCGGCTGCCGGCAAACGGACATATAACATCGAGAAGGGTCTTCGTCTGATCGCCGACGCGCTCGAGCCGCTTCCCGGCGCCAAGACGATCGTGCTGTTTGGCCACGGATTCGGACGCTTCAACCCGCGTACCGATGCCGTCGAGATGGAGAACGACTACGAGAATGCCGCCCAGGCGCTCATCGACGCGCGGACGTCCGTCTTCTCGCTCGACGTGACACGGGGCGATCACCACTCGCTCGAATTCGGCCTCCAGCGCGTCGCCGACGAGACCGGCGGATTCTACGCACGCACATATGAATTTCCCGAGCGCGCGATGCACTTCCTCGCCGGTGCGCTCGCCGGCTACTACGTCTTGATCGTGGAGAAGCCGGACCTCGAGCCTGGTATGCACGACGTCGACGTCACGCTAACGCGGCGCAAAGGCACGGTGCTCGCAAATAACGAAGCGAGGTTCCAGTAGCGCAGCCCTTTAGGGCTGCCTAAAGGACCGTGGCTGCTTCCCGAGATGGTCGCCTGGCTCGAACGGCATCGTGACGTCGGGGCGCTCTTCATTCGGCTCGCCGTCGGCTACAGGCTCGTCTACGGGACGGCCGACAACGTTTTCAGCCACGAGCGGATGGTCGAGTTCGCGCGCTTCCTCGGGCAGCACGGCTTTCCGCTCCCGATGGCCGGGGCCGTCCTGTCCGCCTACGCGCAGTTCATCTGCGGGATTCTCTTCATCTTCGGCGCAGCAACCCGCTGGGCCGGCGCGGTCATGGTCGTCAACTTTCTCTTCGCGCTGGCCATCGCGCACCGCGAGACGCCGTATCTCGAGAACTTTCCCGCCTGGATGATGCTCGCGGCCGGCGCGTTCTTCGTCCTCCACGGCGCGGGGCGGCCGTCGATCGATGACTGGTGGGCACGCCGCCGCTAACGCTGAAACATACTCTTCAACACGAACATCATGTTCGCGGGGCGCTCGGCGAGGCGGCGCATGTACCACGGGAACCAGAACTCCCCGTAGCTGATGAGCACGCGCATCTTCTCCCCCCCGGCAACGAGCCGCTGCTGGAGTTGACGGCGGATGCCGTAGAGCATCGCGAACTCGTACGCATCGCGTGAAACGCCGTTCTGTTTGATGCGATCCCGGATCCGATCGATAAGTGCGTCGTCGTGCGTGCCTATGTGGACGAGGCAGCCGGCGCGGACGGCGTCCGGCTCGAGCAGCCGCGCCACGAGCCTGAAGTAGTTCTCGTCGACGTCCGCTTTCTTCGGATATGCGAGATCGGGCGGCTCTTTGTACGCGCCCTTGACGATGCGAATCGCGGAGCCGAGCGAGACGAGCGACTCGATGTCCTTGGCGGAACGGTACAGATACGCCTGAATGGCCACGCCAACGTTCTTCGACCGCTCCCGCGCCGCGCGAAAAAGCGCGAGCGTGCGGTCGACGTACGGCGTGCTCTCCATGTCGATCCAGAGGAAGTTGCCGAGTGCGTCGGATCTGTCGAGAAGCGTGATGAGATGGCGCCTGCAGAGCGCTTCGTCGAGGTCCAGGCCGAGCTGGGTGGGCTTGATGGAGATCTGCGCGTCGAGTCCGGCCGCCTTCACACTCGACATGACATTGAGATAGTGCGCCGTGACCTCGTCGGCTTCCGCCGCCTCGGTCAGGTTTTCGCCAAGTCGCGTGAGGATAGTGGTGATTCCGGAGATCTTGAGCTCGCGCGCCGCATCTATGGCGTCTTCGATCCGCTCGCCAGGCATGAACCGGGAGACTGATCGCCGCACGAACGGCGCGCGCATCGCCTTCTCGCGCAGCCAGACATTGGTCGACCAAGCCAGGATCGCATCACGAAGTAGAGACATGTTTCCTATCGCAGCCGATTGTACTTTCGAAGTGCTGTGCGCAGACCGTCGTGGGAAATCGCCGCAACGGTCTTGCCGTCGGCGCCGGTCATCGTCTCGGCGGCGACGAGCGCGTTGATGATGGCCTCCTCCGTCGCCTGGACCGTTGCTTCGAACAGCGCGCTGATCCGGTTGTTCGAGATCATCGTCACGGGCGCGGCATCTTCGGCCCCGGCCGCGTTTGCGTTCGCGGTCGAGAAGGCGATGAAGATGTCGCCCGACCCGTTCCCGGAAATCGCCCCCGTCCGGGCCAGGCCGTGTGAGGCGCGTCGCGCGATGCGCTTCAGCTGGTGCGGCAGCATCGGTGCGTCGGTGGCGACGACGATGATGATGGAGCCCAGCTCCTCACGGGAACGATTCGCGTCCGCAGGATTCGATAGCTCCTTTCCGACCGGCACGCCCGCGACGAGCAGCTGCGGCCGCAGGCCCATGTTGGCCTGCACGAGCACGCCGACGGTATGGCCGCCCGCCCGGGAGGCGACCTTCCGGGAGGCCGTGCCGATGCCGCACTTGAACTCGTAGCATTGCATCCCGGTGCCGCCGCCGACGTTGCCTTCCGCCACCGGCCCGCCACGTGCGCCGTCGAGCGCCGCGAAGACGTGCTCCGGCTTCACGTGGAAGCCGTTGACGTCGTTCAGCCCGCCGTCGTAGGTCTCGGCCACGACCGGCAGGGACCAGGGCTGGAACAGCTTGCCGTGCTTCGCCGACCACGCGATCGCGGCGTCGCGCACCACGCCGACGCTGTGCGTGTTCGTGATGAACACGGCGCCTTCGAGAAACCCGGCCTCCTCGATCCATGTCGTGCCCGTCATCTCGCCGTTGCCGTTCAGCGAGAACCACCCGGCGAAGGCTGGATCGCCCGACGATTTGCCACGCGGGAGGATTGCCGTTACACCCGTGCGTGCCTTCCCGGTAGTCAACGTCGTCTGACCGACCTCGACGCCGGCGACGTCGGTGATCGCGTTCAGAGAGCCGGGCGCGCCGTCGAACGGGATTCCGAGATCGCGCGCCCGCGGCTTCGTCTGCGCGCCGGCCGGACATATGAGGAGCAAAGCGAGGAGAAGCGGCATCCAGGCGAGCGCGATGACTTCGACGGCGCTCTTGGATGGCTTCGGCTCGAGCGCGATCCGTTCGAGAGGACCTTGCGGATCGGCGGCGGCGCCTTCCGCCGCGATCGCCGCTTTCACTTCGGCCTCGAGCGCCGCGAGCTCCGAGCGCAGAACCTGGACGTTCTCCTGGGCCCGCTGCACGTCTTCACGCTCCTTCATCGATCTGAGACCGCCGCGCGCGGCAGTCGTGGCCTTGCCGACGGTGGAGGTTGAGACAGCTTTGCGGCCGAGCAGCGCGCCGATCACCGTCGCGCCAAACGAGACCGCCGTCTGCCAGCCGGCTGTTTTCATCTGCTCCGACTCCTTCGTAACCATCTGCTCCGCTCTCCGGATCTTGTCGGTCAGCGCCGCGGTTCGTGCCGCATATTTCTGGCGAAGCTTCGCCGTCAGCGCGTCACGCTTCTCGTGCGCCCGCGCCTGCAGCCGCGCGCGGAAGTCACGCTCGGTTTCGCCCGGCTCGGAAATCATGTCGAGCGCCTCGCTCGAGAGGACCTCCAGCCGCTCCCGTTGCGCGAGTCCTTTCAGGACCTGCTGCTTCCAGGCCGCATAGCTCTTCACCTTGAGCGCTTCCGACGGCAGCTCGCCGAACGTCGCGCCCTCCGCCGGTTGGGATTCAAACGCGTCCGGTTGCAGCGGCGTCTGCTGCGCCGCGCTCCATCGCGCAGGCTCGGGACCGGCCGCAAGCGGCACGACGTAGTTGATCGTCCGTGTCGTGTCGACGCCTCGCCGCGCGTCTCGGAACTCGAGCCGCACGGAAGCGTAGAGCGCCGGGTCGTAATGCACCGAACCGGAGGCGGGGCCGAAGAGCTCCCGTACCTGCGACGGCACGACCGGCCGCGACGATGCTGCAGCGTGCGGCGGCGCGCTCGAAGCTGCGGAAGCTGGCTTCGCAGGCGCTTCGGCCGACGGAGCGCGCTGCGCGCCCATCAGCTTGGAGATCTCGTCTCGTCCAAGCGGGCCGCGAAGGTACGACATCGCCCACCGCGTCTCGAACGTGACCGGCGCGTCCTCGTGCACGTTGTGCATGAGAAAGATCCGGCTCGACAGCGCGGACAGAGTTTGATTCGCTTTCTCTCGATCGAAGCTGGATCCGGCCGCCGCTCCGGTGAGCCCGTCGAGCACGCGCGCCTTGTCACGCTCGGTCTGAAGCCGGCCGATCAGCCACGTGCCCGCGTTCGACAGCGCCTTGTAGTCGAGATCGACCGGGTTCTGCGTGGCGACGACGACGCCGAGTCCAGCGGCGCGGGCCTGCTTCAACAGCGTCAAGAGCGGAGCTTTGGACGGCGGGTTCGCCACCGGCGGCAGGTACCCGAAGACTTCGTCCATGTAGAGGATCGCGCGCAGCGATGACGTCCCCGGCTGGGCGCGCACCCATGACACGACCTCGGTCAAAAGCAGCGACGTGACGAACATGCGCTCGGCATCCTGCAGGTGCGCGATGGAGATGATCGACACGCGCGGGCGTCCGTCAGCCGTGAACAGCAGGCCGCCCGCGTCGAGCGGCTCGCCTTCGAGCCAGGCTTCGAACCCGGGCGAGGCGAGCAGGCCGTTCAGCCGCATCGCAAGCTCGAAACGATCCTTCTGCGGGTAGAACGACTCGAGGTCGAGCGCACCGATGCGCGTCACGGGCGGGCGCTGCACGGCGCCGACAATGCCCTCGATCGTGAGATCGCGGCCCGCGCGCCAGGCGTGAGCGAGCAGCGTCGAGATCAGCGCGTGCTCGCGGCTCTTCAACGGATCGGCATCGATGCCGACGAGCGACAGCAGGCTGCTCGCAGCCGCGGACGTCCGCTCCCCCATCGCCTCGGCATCGTCTCGCACCGCCTGCGGCGGCGCACCGAACGATCGCAGTATTGACAGCCCTCGGCCCGCGCGGCTTCGCGGCGTGTAGATCGAGAACTCGGCAGCCGCTCGAAGCCGCTCGACGCGGCTGGCGTCCTGCCCCCACTCGGCGAGCCCACTGGTCCAGCGCTCAGCCTCCGCCGCCGCGAACGCGTCGGGCGTCAGTCCCTTCCGTCGCGCCTCGTCCTCGGCGATCCAGGGCCTGAACTCGGCCGGAGTCAGGTGCGGAAAGGTCAGCAGGAGGTTGCCGATGTCCCCCTTTGGATCGATGGCGATGGCCGGAATGCCGTCGATCGCCGCCTCCTCGAGCAGCGACAGGCACAGCCCGGTCTTTCCGCTGCCGGTCATGCCGACGCACACGGCGTGCGTCACGAGATCGCGGGACTCATACAGGAGCGGGGCGTCCGAGCGCTGCCTGCCCCCGAGGTCGTAACCCCGCCCGAGGTAGAACAGTCCGAGCTTTTCGAAGTCTCGCACGGAGGGCATTCTAGTCAGTTCTGAGCTGTGAGCTATGAGTTTTGAGCTCAGAGCTCATCGCTCATAGCTCATCGCTCATAGCTCATCGCTCAGAACTCAAAGCTCAGAGCTGACGTAACTTCTCCTTATGACCCAGCTCCTCCAGGATCTTCGCTTCGGCGTCCGCCTGCTCTGGAAGCAGAAGGGCTTCGCGTTCACGGCGATCCTTACCCTGGCCGCCTGCATCGGCGCGAACGCCACCATCTTCAGCGTCGTCAACGCGGTCCTGCTTCGCGCGCTGCCTTTTCCCGACGCCGATCGGCTCGTCACCGTCATGAACAGCTATCCCGGGGCTGGCGTCGACCGCGCCAGTAACGGCGTGCCGGACTATTTCGATCGCCGGCGCGAGACCGACGTGTTCGATGAGCAGGCGCTCTATCGCCAGCGGGGTCAGACGATCGGCATGGAAGGTCAGCCGGAGCGGATTCAGTCGTTCCAGGCCACGCCCACGATCTTCCGCGTGCTGAAAGCGGAGCCGCATCGAGGGCGGCTGCTGAACGATTCGGATGGCGAGGTCGGCCAGGAACGCAAGGTCGTCCTGTCGTACACGCTCTGGCAGCGGCTGTATGGCGGCCGCGACGATGCGATCGGGAAAGACCTGCGTATCAACGGCGTCCCGCACGTCATCGTCGGCGTCCTGCCGCGAGACTTCCTGTTCCTGACGGCTGAGGCCGAGCTCTGGGTGCCGGTCGCCTTTGCGCCCGAGGACAAGGCGGACGATCGGCGGCACAGCAACAACTGGCAGATGATCGCGCGGCTCAAACCCGGCCGATCGGTGGAACAGGCGCAGTCGCAAATCGACGCGCTGAACGCGCGCAACATGGAGCGCTTCCCGCAGTTCAAGGAGATCCTGACCAACGCCGGCTTCCGTACGAAGGTCGTCGCGATGCAGCCGGATCTCGTGCGCGACGTTCGCGCCACGCTGTTCCTGCTCTGGGGCGGGGTGGCCTTCGTGCTGCTGATCGGCTGCGTGAATCTCACGAACCTGAGCCTGGTGCGCTCGAGCGCCCGGCTGAAGGAGCTCGCCACGCGTCACGCCCTCGGCGCGGGCCGCTCCCGCCTCGCGCGGCAGCTGC
Organism: Vicinamibacterales bacterium; assembly: GCA_036257535.1. Classification (GTDB taxonomy): domain Bacteria; phylum Acidobacteriota; class Vicinamibacteria; order Vicinamibacterales; family 2-12-FULL-66-21; genus DATAEE01. The sequence goes on from DATAFJ010000230.1 coordinate 24,474, forward strand.
TCACCGAAACCGTTCTCCTGACGATCGCCGGCGCCGCGCTCGGTCTCGCGGCCGCGTACTGGGCTCTCGGCCTGCTCGTCGCCGGACCGCTTGCCGACCTGCCGCGAGCGGCCGAGATCGGCCTCGATGCCCAGACGGTCGCATTCACGATCGTGCTCGCGCTCGCCGTGGGTGCCGCGATCAGCCTGATTCCGATCGCCGGCGTCACACGCATGAACCTCAGCCAGGCGATCCGGGAGGAAGGGCGATCGGGCACGGCGGGCCGCGGCGCCCGTATCGTCCGTCGCGTTCTCGTCGCGAGCCAGGTGGCGTTCGCCTTCATGCTGCTCGCCGCCGCGGGACTGCTGCTCGCGAGCTTCCAGCGCGTGTTGAGCGTCGATCCCGGGTTCAAGACGGACCACATATTGACCGGGAACGTCAACATGCCGGCGTCCCGCTACAAAGACGACGCGGCGCAGCGGACGTTCATTGCGCGCGTGCTCGAGCGCATCCGCGCGCTGCCCGGCGTCGTCCAGGCGGGCGCGACAACGACGATTCCGTTCGGCGGTGCGAACAGCGACAGCGTGATCCTGGCGGAGGGCTATCAGATGAAGCCCGGAGAGTCGCTGATCTCTCCGGCACAAATCACCGCGACGCCCGGGTACTTCGAGACGCTGCGAATTCCGCTCATCGCCGGCCGTTTCTTCAGCGACGCGGACACCGAGACGTCGCCGCGCGTCATCATCATCGACGACGAGCTCGCGAACAGGTTCTGGCCGGGCCAGAGCCCGATCGGGCGGCGTATGTGGCAGCCCGACAGCGCCGAGGAACTCACGAAGGGACCCGGGCCGAAGGCGCGCTTCTATAACATCGTCGGCGTGGTCCGGCGTGTCAGTCTCGGAGGCCTCGTGTCGGCTGCGGACGATCAGCGGATCGGCGCGTACTACTTTCCGTACGCACAGGTGCCCGACAATCCCATGACGTTCGCGGTCCGGACGGCGGGCGACCCGTCGTCGCTGGTCGGCCCGGTGCGCCGCGAGATCACGGCGCTCGATCCCGAGCTGCCGTTCTACACACCGCGAACGATCGAGGATCTCATCGACGCGTCGCTGGCCAACCGGCGCACACCGATGATGCTCGCCGTCGCCTTCGGCGTTGTCGCGCTGTTTCTCGCCGCGGTCGGCATCTACGGCGTGCTGGCGTATCAGGTGACGCAGCGCACGCGCGAGATGGGCATCCGCATGGCGCTCGGGAGCAACGCGGTCTGCATCTTCCGGCTCGTCATCCAGGAAGGCGCGATCCTCGTCGCCGTCGGATTCGTGCTGGGGCTCATCGGCGCCGTCGCGCTGCGCACGTCGATCGCGTCACAGCTGTACGATGTTCAGCCTCTCGATCCTCTGGTGCTGGGCTCCGTTGCGGGTCTTCTCGGCGCCGTTGCTCTGTTCGCGTGCGCCGTGCCGGCGCGACGCGCGTCCAGGATCGATCCGCTGATCGCATTGACGGAGCATTGAAGCAGTCCTAAAGGGCTGCGCTACACCATCTGTCCGCGCTGCGCGATCTTCGCCCAGCTGTCCTTGAGCGTGACCGTGCGGTTGAAGACGAGCCGGCCCGGCGACGAGTCGGGATCGACGCAGAAGTAGCCGAGGCGCTCGAACTGATAGCGCGTTCCCGGCGGCGCATCCGCGGCGCTGGGTTCGATGCGCGCGTCGCTCACGATCTCGAGCGACGCCGGGTTGAGGTCGAGCCGGTAGTCGCGATCCCCGGAACCGGGCATCTCCGCGTTGAAGAGCCGATCGTAGAGCCGGACGTCTGCCGGAACGGCGTGCGCGGCGGATACCCAGTGCAGCGTGGCCTTGACCTTGCGCCCGTCTGGCGCGTCGCCGCCACGCGTGGCCGGATCGTACGTGCAGCGCAGCTCAACGATCGCTCCCGATGCGTCCTTGATGACGCCGGTGCACGTGATGAAGTACGCATTCCGCAGCCGGATCTCGCGGCCCGGGGCAAGCCGGAAGAACTTCTTCGGCGGATTCTCGAGAAAGTCGTCCCGCTCGATGTACAGGACGCGACCGAACGGCACCTTCCGCGTGCCTGCCGACGAATCCTCCGGGTTGTTGACGACGTGCATGTCCTCGACGAGCCCCTCGGGGTAGTTCTCGAGCACGACCTTCAGCGGCCGCAGGACGCCCATGATGCGCGGCGCGCGCCGGTTGAGGTCCTCGCGCACGGCGTGCTCGAGCAGCGCGACGTCGACGACGTTCTCGCGCTTGGCGACGCCGATGCGATCGCAGAAGTCGCGAATCGCCTCGGGCGTGTAGCCGCGGCGCCGCATCCCGACGAGCGTCGGCATGCGCGGATCGTCCCAGCCGGTGACGTGCCCCTCCTGGACGAGCTCCAGCAGCCGGCGCTTGCTCATCACCGTGTAGGTCAGATTCAGCCGGGCGAACTCGATCTGCCGCGGCTGCGCCGGCACGGGCAGGTTCGCGATCAGCCAGTCGTAGAGCGGCCGATGGTCCTCGAACTCGAGCGTGCAGAGCGAGTGCGTGATGCGCTCGATCGCGTCGGAGGGGGGGTGCGCAAAGTCGTACATCGGGTAGATGCACCAGGCATCGCCGGTCCGATGATGATGCGCCCGCCGGATGCGGTACAGGACGGGATCCCGCAGGTTGATGTTCGGCGACGCCATGTCGATTTTCGCGCGCAGGACGTGCGCGCCGTCGGCGAACTCCCCGGCGCGCATGCGGGCGAACAGATCGAGGTTCTCCTCGATCGAACGGTTGCGATACTGACTCTCGCGGCCAGACTCGGTCAGCGTCCCACGGCTCTCGCGAATCTCTTCAGCCGACTGGCTGTCGACGTACGCCTTCCCCGTTTCAATGAGGTGCACGCCGTACCCGTACAGCTGCTCGAAATAGTCGGATGCGAAGTACAGCCGATCGTCCCAGTCGAAGCCGAGCCAGCGCACGTCCTCCTTGATCGACTCGACGTACTCGACTTCCTCTTTCTCCGGGTTTGTATCGTCGAAGCGCAGGTTGCACGTGCCGCCGAACTCCTGCGCGACGCCGAAGTTCAGGCAGATCGACTTGGCGTGGCCGATGTGCAGGTAGCCGTTCGGCTCCGGCGGAAAGCGGGTTGCCACACGGCCGCCGTTGTTCCCGGCGGCCACGTTCTCGGCCACGATCTCCCGTATGAAGTCGAGCGCCCCTGCGCCCTTTGTGGGGATCTCCATAAAAGATCGATTATAGACCGCCTCCGGATCGACTCATGGCTGATCGGGCCATCGAATCAAGTTAACGGGATATCGGGTGATCTGTTCTATCGGCGTATCTGATCGCGTCATCGGCGATATCGAACGATATCGAACGGTATCGAGCGATCATCGAACGATATCGCCGATAGCGCGATCAGATATCCAGATACGCCGATGACACGATGATCCGATTACTTGACCCGATGACCCGATCAGCCATGGCCCGATGGTGTGGTGCCCATCGGTATGAGCTTCCCCGGATTCATCAGGTTCTGGGGGTCGAGCGTGCGCTTGATGGCGCGCATGACGTCCAGCGCCGGGCCGTGCTCGGCGGCGAGGTATTCCAGCTTGCCGATTCCGACGCCGTGCTCGCCGGTGCAGGTGCCGCCCATCGCGAGCGCGCGCCGCACCATCCGCTCATTGAGACGATGCGCCTCGGCCAGCTCCTCCTCGCTGTCCGGATCGACGATGTAGATCAAATGAAAGTTGCCGTCTCCCGCATGGCCGACGAGCGCAATCGGCAGCTTCGACGTCCGGTTGTCCGCCTTCGTCTCGGCGATGCACTGCGCGAGTGCCGAGATCGGCACGCACACGTCGGTCGTCCAGCCCTTCGCCCCTGGTCGCAGCGCCAGTGACGCGTAGTAGGCGTCGTGCCGCGCGCGCCATAACTTCGAGCGCTCCTCCTCGCGAACCGCCCACTGGAAGTCGCCGCCGCCGCGCTCGGCGGCAATCTCCCTGACCATCTCCGCCTGCTCGACGACGGACCGCTCCGAGATGCCGTGAAACTCGAAGAACAGCGTCGGGGCCACGGCGTAGTCGAGCTTCGAGTACCGATTCACCGCGTCCATCTGGACCTCGTCCAGCAGCTCCATCCGCGCGACCGGGATCCCGAACTGAATCGTCCGGATCACGGTGTCGACGGCGCCTTCCAGCGTTGCAAACGGGCAGACCGCTGCCGAAACCGCCTCGGGGAGGCCGTGAAGACGAAGCGTGACCTCCGTGATGACGCCGAGCGTACCCTCCGATCCGACGAAGAGCCTCGTGAGGTCGTAGCCGGACGCCGACTTGCGCGCGCGCGTCCCCGTCCGGACGATCCGTCCATCCGCCAGGACCACGGTCAGGCCGAGCACCACGTCGCGCATCGTCCCGTAGCGGACGGCTGCTGTACCCGACGCGCGCGTCGCCGTCATGCCTCCGATCGTGCAGTCGGCGCCCGGGTCCACGAAGAACGACAGCCCGTGTTTCCTGAGAGTCGTGTTGAGTTGACGATGGGCGATGCCCGCTTCGACGGTGACGTCGAGATCCTCGACGCTGAGCCGCACGATGCGGTTCATGCGCGTCATGTCGATCGTGACGCCTCCCTCGAGCGCGGCCACGTGCCCCTCGAGCGACGTGCCGGCGCCGAACGGCACGATCGGCGCACCGTGGCGCGCGCAGATCTTGACGACCGATGACACCTCTTGGGTCGACTCGGGAAAGACGACGGCATCCGGCGGATAGGACTTGTGGTACGACTCGCCGTGGCTGTGGTGCTCTCGCACGGCGGCGGCGACCGAGACGCGATCGCCCAGAATGGCGCGGAGATCGGCGGTGAGCGAGGGGGCGGAGGCCACGCGGCTCATTGTTTAGAATCCAGAATACAGAATTCAGAATACAGAATCAGAATCTCGTTCTACTCCCCCAGCGCGAACCGCACGTAGGCGTACCCGATTCGCAGCCGGCCCGTGATCTCGTCGTCAAACGCGTGCTGCACGGCCTCGGTGCCGACCGAGTGCGAGATCGCGAGTGGAAGGATGTTGGGATAACGGCTGTAGATCCAGCACCAGACGAGCGCGGACGCAAACGTCAGCGGCGCGAGGAGCGGGTTCGGCAGGTGGACGATGCCGAAGATCGCGGCCGCGACGACGATGGCCGCACCTCTTGGCATCCAGCGCCGCGCTTCATGAAAAACGACCGTCTGGAGCGCGAACTGCTGACCGCCGGCCCACGGCAAGAGATAAAGGATACTGCGTCCGACGCCGCGCCGCGGATGCAGCGTTCCGAGGAACTCGCCAGCCGCGAGGATCAGCGCGACGCCGATCGCCGTCGTCCACGCGGCGGCGATGAGGCCGGGCAGGAACGCATCTCCCCGGAACCCCCACTCGCCGGTCTTCACGGCATGCGCGATCGTCAGCGACACGACGAGGGCGGCCGGCGCGACGCGCGCGGCCCCCTCGGCGGTCGGTTCGAACACCCAGACATAGGTCAGGATGATTGCGACGATCGACAGGCTGAAGGGCACATGCCAGTTTAGTTGCCAGCAAAGAGCCGGTCGAGCGCCTGCTGGCTCGATTTCCGGAACGCTTCCACGCGGCCCGCGTC
>DATAFJ010000235.1:0-2703 GCA_036257535.1 Vicinamibacterales bacterium
CGCGTGGCCGTCGCTCAGCGCATGGCCGACGTGACGTCGCTGACGATTCGCGATCGCGAGCGGCTGCTCGCATCAGCCGTTCGCGAGCAGGCCGGACGAGTGCTCGCAGCCAGACGAAACCTCGAGCTGACCAACGAGGCGCTCACAGCGGCCCGCCGCACGCGCGATCTGCTCGACAGGCGCGTCACGGAAGGCGGCTCGACGAAGCTGGATGCGAACCTGGCTGCCGTGGAGGCGCTGCGGCTTGAAGCAGACGCGGCGCTCGCCGCGGGCGAGCTGGAAGGTGCGACAATCGAGCTGAGGGCGCTGGTCGGCTTTGCGCCTGATGCACCGCTGACCCTCAGCGACTCGCTCGAGTCGCTCGCCGCGACCCCGGCCGTACCCCGGCTGACCGCAACCGCCGCCATCGAGACGCGTCCGGATCTTCGGGAGGCGATCGCGCGCATTCAGCTCGCCGAGGCCCGCGCTGAACAGGTCCAGCGCGACGCTCGTTCTGAGGTGTCAGTGCTGGGCGGCTGGACGAGAAACAACTGGGTATTTCCCCAGATGGGACTCAACGAGCAGGGCATGCACGTGCCGATCCAAAATACGTTTCACACGTACGTCGTCGGAGCCAAAGTGACGCTCCCATTTTCGAACCGCAACCAGGGGGCTCTGGCCTCGGTGCAGGCCGAGCGGAATGGCGCCGAGCTGCTCTTTGCCGCACGGCAGCGGGCGGCCCGAGCCGAAATCGACGCAGCAGTCGCGCGGGAACGCGAGGCGCGCCGGGCGGTCGAGATCTATTCGACAAACGTTCGTGAGCTCGCACGGCAGAACGTGGACGTTATGCTCGAAGCGTACGACCTTGGCCGGTTCCCGCTGTCGGACGTTCTGACCGAGCAGCGGCGCTACCTCGAAGTGGAAGGCGCGTATACAGAAGTCCTGCTTCGCGCCTATGAGGCGCGCGCCGCCGTCGCGCGGGCGTTCGGAGAAATGCCGTGATCGGACCATCAGGCCGGCTGTCGTGGCCGATTGTGACAGTCGTGGGCGTATTGCTCGTCGCCCTCGGCGTGGTGATCGGATACGGCATCTCGCGGCCGGTGACCGCGCCAGACGAGGGAGTTCAGATCCCGCCGGTTGACCACTCGGCGTCTGCGGCCGTCGGCGGTCATCAGCACGCAGCCATGCCTGCAACGGAACCGACGACGCACGGATCCGCCGCGGCGACCGAGGCAAATCCGACTGTGACGCTGAGCGCCGACATGATGACGCGTGCCGGCATCAGGACCGTCGTCGCGACTTCCGGCGCAACGACGTTCGAGCTTCGCATGCCCGGCGTGGTACAGCCGAACGCGTATAAAGAGGTCGTCGTCACATCGCTTGTGTCGGGGCGCGTGACCCAGGTCACTGCCGACCTCGGGACGCAGGTTGCGGCACAGCAGCCGCTCGCCACCGTTTACAGTCCCGAGCTCGCCGACGCCCAGACCGCCTTCATCGCCGCACGGGCAGAGCAGGTTGCGCATCAGCAGCTGCAGACACGTACACAGCGACTGACAGCCATAGGCGCCGCCACCAGGCAGGAGCTCGAGGAGCATGAGGCGGCACGCGCCAAGCTGGATGCGGCTGTGGAAATCGCACGGGCGCGGCTTGCCCTGCTCGGCATTCCTGAAGAGCGAACGCAGCGTCTTGCCGGACCACAGGACGTTGTCACGACCACGCCGATTCGCGCTCCGTTGCCGGGGGTCGTCACCCGCCGCGCCGTGAACGTCGGGCAGAACATCGATCCCTCGATGCCGCTCTTCACGATCGTCGACCTCTCGACGGTGTGGGTGATCGCCGATCTATACGAGCGCGACTTCGCGAGGGTGCGCGTGGGCAGTCCCGCGACGATCACCAGCACCTCGTATCCAGGCATGACACTTCGCGGCCGCGTCAGCTATATCGACCCCCAGGTGCAGCCGGAAACGCGCACCGCCAAGCTTCGCGTGGAAGTGCCGAATCAATCAGGAAGACTGCGGCTTGGTATGTACGTCGACGCGCACATAGGAGAAGGGTCGCCCCGCCAGGGGCTGTTCGTGCCGAAATCGGCTGTTCAGATCGTCGGCCGCGACACGGTGGTCTACGTGGCTGTCGACGCGCAGCAGGGACGTTTCGTGGAACGACCGGTGGAGATCGGCACCGAGAATGGCGATCGAGTGCTTGTCGTGTCGGGCCTGCAAGCAGGCGACGCCGTCGTTACCGACGGCGTCTTTTTTCTACGCGCGGAGAGTGAACGGACGCGGGGGCGGTAGATGAACGCGGAGGCCTGAAGGCCTCCGGCTACCGATTGCGCGGATAGCGCACGCTTCCTGCGCGCGGAAAGTGAACGGATGCGGGGACGGTAACTACCGGCGGCTCGTCATTACCGGCGCGAACTTCTGAATCCGCTTCGCCTGCTCGACCTCGCCGGTATAGATGTTCCCCTTCGAATCCATCGCGATCGCGTTGATCCAGTGCAGCTGGCCGGCATATCGCCCGTTGCCGCCGAACGACCCCAGCGTCCTGCCGCTCTGACGGTCGAGAATCCACACCTTGTTATTCGTTCCATCCGCGACGTAGAGGAACTTCTGCTGGGCATCGCGTGAGATGGCGAGCTTGTAGGTGGTGCCGCACGGCGGCATCTTTGTGTTTGCCAGACCGCCGCAGCCTTCACCGCGAGCTGGCGTGTTGGGCGACACGGAGAAC
>DATAFJ010000255.1:0-61071 GCA_036257535.1 Vicinamibacterales bacterium
GGATCGCGCGCGCACAGCAGGCGGCCGGCCTGAGGATCCCAGAGCGCGAACGCGAAATCACCCGCCAGACGCGACAGACATCCGTCACCCCAGCGCTGCCAGGCTGAAAGGACGATTTCGGCGTCCGTCTGCGACTCTCCCGCACCAAACCGGACGGGAGCACCGTCAACGGCGTCGATTCGGCCGTCGCACACCAGAACGCAGCCGTGAGCGCCGGTCAGCGGCTGCGTTTCCCTGCCGGACTCGACGGTCGCCGCCAGCCGCTGATGCGCCAGCGCGACGGGGCCGAGATCGATCGTACGTGCGCCGTCGCGCCCGCGATGCGGCGCCGCACTCACCATTCGGTCGAGCGTCTCCAGATCGGCGTGACGTCCGTCGCGATGAAAGAGACCGGCGATGCCGCTCATGTGGATGCGTGCGGCTCTGGAAGCGCAGTCAGCGAAACATACGACTCGACACCGTCGCGGCCGATCAGCACACGATCGCTCTCGACGACCCAGGCGTGCGCTTCGAGTCCGCGTCGCTTTCTGATGCCAATCCGCACCTCGTGCGGAACTCCACACGATCGCAGGATGCGCGAGAGCGCGAGCGCGCGCGGCAGGCACGACGCCTGGAGCACGCCGCCGGCTGCGTCGACGAGTGCGGCGATGCGTTGGGGACTCGTCCCGGCGCCGGCTTTCAGCAGCGCCGTACGTCCGACGCGATCCGCGACGACGCGAAAAGGAAGGATCCGGAGCGCAACCGCGAACCCGGCAACGAGGAAGACCGCGCGCGCGAGCACGCGCCGCTCGTCCGCCGGCAGCGCGGCGAGCCTACGCAACCTGCACCAGCCCGTTCCGCTCGAGCGCGTCCGCCAGGTTCAGGATGTCGCGCTCGGCCGTCGCGCGATCGACCTCGAACTCGCCGACGATGGCGTCGCAGACCGGCTCGAGAAGGCCGTGCTGCTCGATGAGGAGCCAGATGCGCGTGCCGACTTCGTCGAGCCCGAAATACGTGCCGGTGTCGAGATTGAGAAGAACAGCCTCGCCGTCCAGCTCGCGAAAAACGACTGCGTCGGACGGCTTGAGGCGGCGTGTCAGGGTCATGCGGCACGACACCGCCGCGTGCGGCGGTGTCGGCCAAGTTTAGCGCAAGGTGCAGCGTATGCCGACTTGTCCGCCGAAGCCTCGGCGAAGCCGGATGCCGACGAGCCCGAGTCCTAGCAGCATCAGCGTAGACGGCTCGGGAACCTGCGTCGGCAAACTGAACGTGACGACGTGGTCGTTGTAGTCGCGGTCGTTCAGGGATTCGCTCAGCAGAATGTCTTCGACCCCCATGAAGTACTGCGTCGATTCGACGCCCACTCTCCGGAAGAGCGCATACTGACCGGGGGTCGTCAAGGAGTTGGAGTAACGGCCGGTGCCGCTGTCGTAGGTAAACGCGCCGCTCGCATCCCGCCCAAGAACGCCACCGGTCCATGCGGTGATCTTAAACAGAAGCGTCGTGTCGATCGTCGGGTCGTCGAAGCTGAATGCCACGGCCTTCCCGGTTCCATCGTGGAGAAACTCGAGGCCGGAGTCCTCATACGCGTGGATCAGATAGCCGACACCCTTCAACTGGCCGTCCCACGAGAGGCCGTCCCAGAACGGCTGTTGATCGCCATCGGCGACGCCGTAGATGGACGCGACAGAAGACCACGATCCGATGGTGATGGGACCAGCGGATGCGAACGACGGCAGCAACAGCAGGAGAGCGGTGAGGGGAGCACGCAGCTTCATCAGTACCTCTTGATTGGGCTCAAGGTCACGCACGCGGCAGACTTTTAACGCGATTCAAGCGAACTGCAATCGCGTGATCGCAGCCAAAAACGGGCCGTTTCGTGTGAGTGACACTGAGTGTCATCTGGTTGCCGAGCTCTACTGCAGGTTCAAGACCAGGTCGCCGGTGAGGGACCGGCGGTGTCCGTTTTCGTTTGTCGCGCGGCTTTGCTCCGGAGTAAAATAAAGGGTCAAAATACCGAGAAAACTAACGTCTTTTCCGATAGATAGGGGCGGTGGACCTGTGCGGAATGTCATGGTTTTTCTCACCGTGGCAACGATGAGCGGCTCGTCGCTCGCGCCGACGCTCGCCTTGGGTCAAGTCGCCTCTGGAGAAGACCGAGATCTGCCTGCGTCAAGAACCATTGCGGCTCTCCCCACGATCGTCATCGGTTATCTGTGGGCCGCCGACAGTTCGCCAATCCCGAACGCCACGCTCAGGCTTCGCAATGTTGTAACCGGACGCGTCGAGCACTCCGTGACGTCGGATGAAAAGGGCGAGTTCAGCTTCTCCGACATCGAGGGCGGAACCTACCTGGTGGAGTACGTCGACAGCGCGGATCGAGTGCTGGCGGTGGGCAGCGTCTTCAGCATCGCGCCGGGCGAAACCGTATCGACGTTCGTGCGTCTCGCGGAACAGCGTCGGATCGGCGGCGTGTTCATGATGATCGGATCGGCTGCGGTGACCGCGGCGGCGAGCCTGGGCGTGACCGCTGTGGCGCCACCTGGCCCCGCAGGCCCTGGCCGGCCAATCTCACCGAACCGATAGGACATGTTCGATCCGAAAGAGATCGCGCCGGCGGCCAACGGATCCACTGCCGCCCCGCCGCTGCCGGTCTCCGTTCAGTCCGTACACCTGCTCGATCGTCTCAGCATCCTCTTCCGTCATCGCCGGCTCGCGCTCGCAGCGTTTGCGATCACGGTCGGCCTCATGATGGCGCAGACCTATTCGACGATTCCGCAATACCGCGCGAGGGCGCAGATCCTCATCCAGGACGAGCGCTCGACCGCCGTCGGCGCGCTCAACGCGAACGATCCGTCGTACTGGCAGGATCCCGAGCCGTACTACAACACGCAGTACCGGATCCTGCAGAGCCGCGGCCTCGCGCGCCGCGTAGTGAAGCGCCTCGATCTCGCGATCGTCCCGGAATTCAACGGGACCATGACCTCGCCGGGCGGACCGCCGGCGCTCGTGCGGACGGTGCGGTCGCGGCTGACGGGCGCCGCGCGCCGCGCGTTCCTCGCTGTCACGGGCCGCGGAGAGGCACGGCCTGCCGAACCGCCCGCCCCAGACGAGACGGCGCAGGAAGCGGCGCTCATCAGCGCCTTCCTGGGGCGCGTCCAGGTTGCGCCGGTGCGAGGGACGCGGCTCGTCGACGTCTACGTCACCGCGGCGGACCCGGCGTTCGCAGCGAAAGCGGCGGATGCGCTCGCCGAGGAGTACGTTCAGCAGAACCTCGAGCTGAAGCTCGGCAACATCCAGAAATCGCTCGCGTGGCTCGACGAGGAGCTGAAGCGGCAGCAGTTGAAGATCACGAATAGCGAGAGCGCGCTCACCGAATATCGCACCCGGCAGAACGCGCCCTCGCTCGACAGCCGCCAGAACATCGTCGTGGCTCGGCTGAATCAGCTGAACGATGCGGTCACGAGCGCGCGGACGACCCGCGCGCAGCGCGAGGCGCTTTACCGCCAGGTTCAGAACCTCGATCCGGAGCGGATGCCGGCCGAAGGGTTCCCCGCAGTTGCGCAGAGCCCCGCCGTCGTCGAGGCGCGGACGCGGCTTTCAACGCTGGAGGCGCAGAAGGCAAGCCTGACGGGCCGCTATGGACCACAGCATCCTGAGATGGTGAAGCTCGAGACGCAGATCGAGGATGCGCGGCGGCAGATTCGCGTCGAGGCGGGCAAGGTCATCGAGCAGCTCCGCAGCGACTATCGTGCCGCGCTCTCCCAGGAACAGAGCCTCGCGGCGTCGCTCGAAGAACAGAAGCGCGCCGCCCTCGAGCTCGACAAGAAGAGCGCGGACTATTCGGTGCTCGAGCGGCAGGCGGAAAGCGACCGGAAGGTCTTCGAGTCGCTCCTGCAGCAGCAGAAGGAACTGAGCGTCATCGGCAACAGCCGGGCGAACAACGTCCACGTGCAGGACCGCGCGGAGGTCCCCGGGGCGCCGTTCACGCCGAACCCGCGCCGCGACTGGATCATGGCGGTACTGCTCGGCGCAGGTGTGGCGGTCGCGCTCGCGTTTGGCGCGGAATATCTGGACGACACGGTCAAGACGCCGGACGACATCACGCGGCGCCTGAAGCTTCCGCTCCTCGGGCTCGTTCCAGCGGTGCCGGGGAAGGAAGGACCGCTCCTGACCGGCGCGGTCCCGCACGATTTCGGCGAGGCGTTCAGATCGCTGCGCACGTCGCTCGTCTTCACGAGCGGCAGCGAGGCGGCACGGGTCATCGGCGTCACGAGCACGCAGCCGCTCGAGGGCAAGACGACGATTGCGTGCAACCTCGCGGCGGCGCTCGCCCTCGGCGGCGCGCGCGTCCTGCTGATCGACGCCGACATGCGCCGGCCGGGCCTACACAGGGCGATGTCGCTGCAGAACGCCGTCGGGCTGTCGCATCTGCTCGTCGGCCAGGCGCGGGTGCGCGACGCCGTCCAGCGGACGAGCGAGCCCAACCTCTTCGTCATCACCGCGGGCCGGACGCCCCCCAACCCGTCGGAGCTCCTCTCGGCGGAACGCATGAAGGCGTTCCTGCAGAACCTTCAGTCCGGTCCGTTCGACTGGGTCATCCTCGATACGCCGCCGGTCCTGGCCGTGACCGACGCCGTCATCCTCGCGTCTGCCGTATCGGGCGTGGTGTTCGTCATCGGATCGGAAATGACGCGGCGGGTACATGCCGAACGGGCGCTCGAGACGCTCCGGACGAGCCGGCCGAACGTCGTGGGCGCCGTGCTGAACCGGGTGGACTTCGACGCGAACAAGTATTACTACTCGCGCTATTACGGCTACCACTACAAGAGCTACTACGGACCTCCGGCCGCAAGTGCCTGACGCGGAGCGCGCCACCTGGCAGGCACGGGCCGGGTGCGGCCTGGCCATCGGCGCGCTGTTCGCGTTCGGCGGTGTGTACCTGCCGGCCGCCATCACACTCGCGGCGGTCGCCGCTCTCAGCGCCGCCGTCGTCCGGCCCGCGCTCGCGCGCGGCGACGTCCGCATCCTGGATGCAGCACTCGTCGCCTGTCTCATATGTGCCGCGCTCCAGATCGTCCCCCTGCCGGCGTCGATCGTCGGAGCGCTCTCCCCCGCTTCGCTCCGTCTGTGGGGCGAGCTGTCGCTCGGCGGCCCGCCGAGCCGCGCCGCGCTCTCGATCCTGCCCTCCGGCAGCGTGCACGCGCTCCTCGTGCTCGCGACGGCAGTCACCGTCTTCTGGATGACACGCGAAACGTTCCGTGTGGCCGGCGTCAGGGCAGCGGCGCGAGCGGTCGCGTTTGCCGGCTTCGTCGTGTCGCTCATCGCGGTCGCGCAAAGCGTCACGGCGAGAGGGCTCATGTACTGGACCTGGCGGCCGACGTTCGAGGGCCCCGAACCGTTCGGGCCGTTCGTGAACCGCAACCATTTCGCCACCTGGGTGGCGTTGGCGATCCCGCTGTGTCTGGGTTATCTTGCGGCTCGATCGCGCGGCCGCGATCCCCGCGACGCGATGCGGCCGCTCGGCGCGCGACTCGCGCGAGCGCTCGACGGCCGGACGCTGTTTCTCCTGGCTGCGGCCGTGACGATGAGCGCGGCGTTGATGCTGACGTTGTCCCGCTCCGGCATCGGGGCGCTCGCGGTCGCGCTGGCGTGGGCATGGTGGCTGACGAGGGAGCGGCATGGCCGGGGGAAGCGGTGGGGTTTGGCGACCGCCGTCCTGCTGGCGGGCGTCGCGGTGCTCTGGAACGCGCCGACGCTCATCAGCCGCTTCGGCCGCGTATCGGTCGGCTACGCGGACCGGATCATGATCTGGCGCGAGACGCTGCCGATCGTGCGAGACTTCTGGGCGACGGGATCGGGACTTGGGACGTTCGAATCGTCGATGGCCTTCTACCAGCAGTCGGACCGCTCGGTCTTCTTCAATCAGGCGCACAGCGAATATCTGCAGCTGGCCTCGGAGGGCGGCCTGCTCGTGGGGTTGCCGGTCGCCGCTGCAGCGGTGGCGTTCTGGCGCCTGGCAGCCGCGCGGCTGCGCGCCGACGCCACGTGGATGTACTGGCTCCGGGCGGGAGCCGCGACCGGCCTCGTCGCGGCGGCGCTGCAATCGATCTGGGAGAACGGCCTCCGCATACCTGCCAACGCCCTGCTCGCGGCGATCCTGGCAGCGATCGTGGTCCACGAGCCGCACTCCAACGGCCGCCCGCACCCCTGACATGTCGCTTCGCGTCGGCTTCGACCTCGACGGCGTCATCGCCGACTTTCGAACCGCCTTCGCGGCCGCGTCGCGAGGCGAGGCGTCCGTGGACCCGATCGAGGCGGCGGTCGGCCTGACCGAGGCGGAGATCAAACGGGCGTGGAAGGACGTCAGCGCGGCGCACAACTGGTGGACGAGAGTGCTTCCGTACGAGCCCGCGCAGATCGCGCGGTTGTACGCCCTCGCGCGACGTCACAAGTGGGAAGTGTTCTTCCTCACGAAGCGGCCGGGTACCGCGGGCGACTCCGTGCAGGTGCAGTCGCAGTGGTGGCTGGAGCAGCACGGCTACTACCTGCCTTCGGTGCTCACGGTTCCGGGATCCCGGGGCGAGATTGCGAACGGGCTGCGACTCGACGTCGTGGTTGACGATCAGCAGCTCAACTGCGTCGAGGTCATCAGCGCGTCATCTGCGAAGGCGATGCTCATGCTGCGCGACCCGGCGCTGCGCCAGATGCGCGACCACGCTATGAGCCGGGGCATCGGCGTCGTGTCGAGCCTGGAAGAGTCGCTGAACGTGCTGGAAGGGCTGCAGGACGTGCTGCCCCACCGCCGCGGACGGCTGCTGCGGCTCGTGGACTGGTTCCCGGGCGCCAAGCGTGACGGCGAGCCGCTGCCGTTGAACCCGCGGATCGAGCGGCCGCTACCGGCCGCGGATTCCACGGAGTCGTAAACGCCTACGAGCCACGGAACACGCGGAAAACTATCTCGATACGAGCCGCGGAATACGCAGAGTACGCGGATGATCTCGGTACGAACCGCGGAACCGAATGACGAGATTTGGACAGCGTCGACTAATCGCGACCGCGCTTAGCGCAGCCGTGGCGATTGCAGTTGTCAACGGACGCGTCTACTACGTCCGTCACAAGGTAAACGACGCCGACCTGCTTTGGAATGCTCGCGAGGCGAGGCGTACGTGTTCGTCGGATCCATGAGGCAGGGCTGGGACGGCAGCTATCTGGACTGGGCCGGGATGATCGTCACCTCGCGCCTGGGATTGATCACGCCCCATCGATCCGGAGTCGGCTCGAGATTTTCAAACAAACTCGAAGACGTAGATGTAGCAGTGGTTACACGGGTTGACGCTGCGAGTTACTCGATAGAAATTGGGAGACCCAACCTGCGAAACCATGCATACAACGAGTCTTCAGGTAACGTCGAACGCGCACCCCTGACAGTTTGCAAAGACCAAAGGGGCCGGTCAGCAAAGCAATTCGTCACCCAACGTCGAGTGCTAATGGTGCCCTGCTCCGCTCTCACGATACTGGCGTGCGGCGGCCCGGAGGCGCTGACCGCCAAGGAGCCGTGGCCGGTATCGTAAACGTCGAGAGCTTGGCGGCTGGCCGGGATCAGCTGATATTCGCGAGTTCGACGGAGCTCACGTCGTCGTCGGACGTTTCAACAGCCACAAAAAGGGGCATTTCGGCGACTTCGCCGGCGCGCTGGAAGAGATTCGGGGTATCGAACGCTCAGACCCATCGCACCGATAGCGGGTCGCGTCGCACGGTCCGGCACCCATCCGCGCATTCCGCGGCCTGATCGTGATTGTTTGATCCGCGTATTCCGCGTAATCCGCGGCTCGTGTCTATGGATTCCGCGTGATCCGCGGCCTGACGTGGTCCGCGGCCCAGCGCGCCGCACCCACGACGGCCCGGCGGAGATACAAGGCGGGAAGAGGCCAGCGGCTGTCCGGCGCGTAGGCGCCACGCATGTAGGCCCGCGGGGGGAGAAGGTGCTCGCGCAGCAGGCGGATCCGCGGCCGCCAGCCACCCAGCGAGCGGAGATCGATCGTCAGGCCGCGGACGGCGCCGACGCGCGAGACGTAGGGGGCGGACGGCTCGCCGCGGTCCGGTGCGGCGTCGGCCACCACGGTGAGAGGATCGGTCAGATTTGCGCCGAGGAGATCGCGCGCGAGCGCCAGCGCCTGGCCGGCGACCGACGTGATTCGCGCCTGAGATGCGCGCTCCGCGAACTCCGCGGCCTCCGCGTCGTTCAGCCGTTCGGCGATCCGCTGCACGTCCACGATCCAGATGAGCAGTCCGCCGCCGGAGTGATGCGCGGCGCGGTGCGCGCAGGAGATGAGCAGCGCGTCCGGCAGGCTGGGACCGCGGGCGCCGGGACCGAGCGACGCGACAGGCACCGATCGCTCCCAGAGCTCGGGCAGCAACGGAAGCTCGGAAAATGCCTGCGGCACGGCGAGCCGCCAGTGCACGTCGAACTGGTGACAGAGGCCCGACGGTTCTTCGCGGCGCACGTGAAACTGCGGCATCGCCAGCGTGCCGGTGACGTGCGGCACGAGCCGGTACCCGAGCCGCGCGAAGCCATCGCGCGCCCGATCGACGTCCGACTCGTCAATCAGCAGGTCCGTGTCGAGCCGCGGCCGCAGCTCGGGCGATTCGTAGACTGTGAATGCGAGGTGGGCGCCCTTGATGACCAGCGCGCGCACCTTCGCGTCCATCAGGCATCGCAGCACGCGGACGAGCTCCGCCCGGCGGGCAAGGGCGAGCGCCGTCTGCGCGTGAGCGGCCGTCCTGAGACCTTCGAGGAACACACGAGGCCAGACGTCCGTGTCCTTACCAACCGCCCGCGAAAGAAGCGGCGCGACGCCCTGGTGCTCGGCGATACGGACCGCTTCGGTCGGGTCGGGCGCATCCGTCGGCCAGGTGTCAATGTCACCGCGCAGGATGCGTGCGAGGAACGCGTCAGCGGCGTTCACAGACGAACCACACCTGTGAGTTGAGCAGCGACCGCATCCAGGGCATGGGCGAGAACTGCGTGCGCCGAATCTCGAATTCCTGCTTCAGCTCCTCGCGGAGCACGCGCCAGTCGAATCCCTTGTGACCGTAATAACGATACGACGCTCCATTCGGCGAAACCGCCGAATAACTCGGACGATGAATGGACGTGCCTGGGAACGCAAGGACCATCCGAGCCAGCTCGAGCGGACGGTAGGTTTCCCGATGTCGATAATCGCCGAGCCCGCGCCACGCGGCGATCGCGCGTCCGATCTGTTTGCCTGCGAGGCTCGGCCCGACCTCGATGGGCACGCTGACGATCACCACGCCGCCCGGCCGGACCAGCCGCGCGAGCTCCGCGACGACGCGACGCCGCTCGTCGTCCAGGCAGTGCTCGAGCACCTCCATGCACGTGACGACGTCGTAGACGCTGGCGTGGCTGGCGTCGAGCCTGTCGGCTGTCGTGAACGTGAGCGGGAGGTGCGCGAGCCGGCGCGCGCAGTCGGCGGTCTGCGCTACGTCGACGTCGGCACCGGTCGCGCCGGGAAAGAGATCGTGGACGAGCGCGAGGAAGGTGCCGTCGCCGCAGCCGTAGTCGAGGAGGCGGCCGCCGGCGTACGGCGCGACCAGCGCCCGCGCGCGCTCGAAGCGGCTCGAGTGGCTCCAGCGAACGAGACGGCTCGGCGAGTGAAGCTGTTTGCGGGCATAGGCGCCGGGGGCGAACTCTACCCCCACAGCGAGGAGAGGACGATGCGGCGGAACGGCGCGTGGCGAAGCAGCGCGAGGGCGGCGTCGCGATGCCAGTTGAAGTTCGCCGTCTGCTGCAGGAGGGGGACGATCCCGTCGACGCTGGCCAGCTCGACGATTGCGTCGATCGCGCGATCGTTCAGCCGGCCGACGATCGAGCGGAACGCAAGCCCGGCACGGATTTCTGGACCGAGCCGCGCCTTCCAGCTTCGTTCGTAGCGCGAAAGCGAATACGAGTCCAGCGCATCACTCCGAAGCGCCTCGTCGAGCGTTTCGGCGGCAATCCTTCCACTCAGCAGACCGTAGTAGATCCCGCCGCCCGTCGTCGGTTTCACCAGACCGGCCGCGTCGCCGACTGCAACGGCGCGATCGGCGTACGTACGCGCGACCGGGCCGAGCGGCAGAATCTTGAGGCGCGGGGCGCTCCACTCGTCGCTTATGGATCGGTCCGCGCGAATCGCCGCCGCAAACGCGCTGAAGCGCTCGGCGGCGCGGTTCGCGCTCATGAGACCGACGCGGGCGTGGGGTCGGCCGCCGCGCTGAAACGGAACCACCCACGCGAATCCTTTCGGAGCGATATCCGATCCAAACCGGACCTCCACCTGATCGGAGGCCGGAAACGGCGTCTCGAGCTGGGCGCTTTGGGTGAAGACTCGCGGAACGCCGAGGCCGATGCTGCGGTTGAACCGGTAGTGTGCTCCGCACGCGATCACGACGGCACGCCCATCGATGGTTTCGCCAGACGTCAGCGTGGCGCGCGCCTCACGATCCGCGATCGTGATGTCCGCGACGCGCACGCCCGTTCGTATGACGGCTCCGGCGGCCCCCGCTTCGTCCGCAAGTGCCGCGTCGAATGCCCCGCGATCGACCACCGCAGCCCGAACGCCTTCGGCGGCGATCCGGATCGACCGGCCCGACGCCGCGCGGAAGGAGGCTGCGCGCGCGACGGCCAGGATCGTCCTCGACGGCAGCGACAGCTCGTCGAACGCGTCGAGCCCGAGAAGTCCGGTGCAATGGACGGGATACCCGATCGCCTCGTGTTCTTCCAGAACGACGACGCCATGACCCCCACGCGCGAGCTCGCGCGCCGCCATGAGACCGGCAGGGCCGGCTCCTACTACGACGATGTCCCAGACGCTACGCATCAGGCATTGGAAGTCGCTACGAGCTTTGAGCTTTGAGCTTTGAGCTCTGAGCTGTGAGCTATGGCACCTAGAATTTTCTGCCCGCGTGTTCCCACGTCCCGCGCAGGCTGATCCAGAACGAGAGCACGAACAGGCGCACGTCCAGCCAGAACGAACGCCGCTCGATGTACAGCCGGTCGTACTTGAACTTCTGTCGCCTCGGGATGTCGCGCGGCGCGTAGATCTGCGCCAGGCCCGTCAGCCCCGGCCGAACACGGATGCGATCTGAAAACCCTGGCACCGCCTCGAGCGGCACCAGACGGCCGTCCCCTTCGCGCTCAATCTCGCCGGGACGGAGCGCACGAGGACCGACGAAGCTCATGTCGCCCCGGAAGATGTTCCAGAGCTGCGGGAGCTCGTCCATGGCGGTCGCACGCAGCACGCGTCCAACCGGCGTCACGCGCGGATCGGCCGCGGAGGCCTGAATCGCCCCGACGCGCGCCTCCGCGTCAGGTACCATCGACCGAAACTTCAACGCGCGAAACGCGCGCCCCCCGAGGCCCACGCGCTCCTGCGTGTAGAACACCGGTCCGCGATCCCACGCTTTCACCACTGCAGCGACGACGATCCAGACCGGCGCCGAGACGATCAAACCGACGCCGGATACCACGACGTCGAAAGCGCGCTTCACGCGGGCCGACCCGATCCGGCGCTGGGGCTCCTGTCAAACGCAGGCTCCGTGACGCCCTCGAGCACCTGCTCGTACACGGCCGTCGTCTGCGCAACCATCCGCGCGATCGTGAACTCGTTGGCGACGCGCGCGCGTCCGTCGCGCCCCATTCTACTCCTCAGTTCGGGATCTCTCAGCAGCCGAACGATCGCGTCGCGCAGCGACGGCACGTCTCCGGGCCGGACGACGAGGCCCGTGCGCCCGTGCTGATTCACCCACGGCACGCCGGTCGGCACCGCCGTGCTGACGACCGGCTTCCCCGCCGCCATCGCCTCGAGCTGCACGAGACCGAACGCCTCGGCGCGCGTCACCGACGGCAGCACGAACAGATCGCACGCCTGGTAGAGGGAGCTCATCCGGCGGTCGTCCACGTCACCGAGAAACACGGCTCGATCGGACAGCCCGAGGTCCACCGCCAGCTCCTCGAGCGCCGCACGCCTCGGCCCATTGCCCACGAGGAGCGTCGTCGCTTCAACACCCACGAGCGCGCGCAGCAGGACATCCACGCCCTTGTAGTCCACCATGCGGCCGACGAAGAGGATGACCGGGCCGCGGTAACGCTGGCGGATCGCGTCAGCCTCAGGCGCCGTGTCGGGCGCCGGCTCGAGCCGGGCGGCGTCCAGGCCGAACGGGATGACGACGCACTTGTCCCGGAACTCGCGAAGCGCGGCCGCCTGGTTGGCGAGCGATGGCGACGAGACGATGATTCGCGTCGCGCGCCGGAGCGCGAAGCGCAGGAACGGCTGATAGAAGAGCGCGTACCGCCACCGCGGACGCACGACTTCGCTGTGAAACCAGACCACGAGCGGCGCGCGAGGCCGTATTAGGAAGTAAGAGACCAACGCGATCGGATTCGGCTCGTGGATGACGAGGACGTCCTTCTGCGCGCGGGCGAGCCACAACGGAAATGACGGGCAGACCTGGACGGCGCCGACCCGGCCGATCGTGCCCACGCGCGTGATAGGCACGCCGTTGAGCGACTCCTGGGCCGTACGAACGCTTGCCGTGTTCGCCACGAGCACACGGCTGTCGGCAGCCGCGCGCTCCCCTTCGCACAGCAGCTGCAGCATGCGCTCCATGCCGCCGCTGACAGGCGGATAGAACTTTCCTACGTGAAGTATCTTCATTCGTTTACCCCGCACGGCCGGCAATCTGGTCGTAAATATCAATCATGCGGCTCGCGTACTCGTCCCACGAAAAACGCGCGGCGTGTTCGAAGCCGCGGCGGCGCCGGACCTCGAACAGCTCGGGCGAACGGTCGCGCTCGCCGCTGAGCGTGCAGATCACGTCCACCCACTCCTCCACCCGATCGGGCTCGCAGTAGATCGCGGCGTGGCCGCCCGTCTCCCGAAGAACTGGGATGTTGCTCGCTACGACTACCGCCCCGGCCGCCATCGCCTCGACGACCGGCAGGCCGAAGCCTTCGCGTGTCGACGGCATCAGGAGCAGCTGGCTGCGCCGGCACACGGCGGCCACGACATGACGCGGCAGACTCGGCAGCTCGACGACGCCATCGAGAACTCCGAGGATGACGGCCATGCGCCGTTGGGCGGGCGTCATCGGGCCACCCACGCGCAGCAGCCGTGCGCCGGGGCTGCGCCGCTTCACGCCAGCAAAGACGCGCAGGAGGGTCTCGATGTTCTTCCGCGGGATCGTGCTGCCGATATGGAGCAGCTCTGTCGCACTGGATCCGGCCGGGCCGAGCAGCGCTTCGACGGCCCGGTCAGCCTCCGCTTTGGGCTCCGGCGAAAAATCCGGGTGCACGCCATTCGGGACGATGTCCAGTCGATCGGGCGAAAGAAGCCCCGCGGCGACAATCGCGTCATGCGTGGCGGTGCTGTCGCACGTCACGCGCGCGACTCTCTGCAGCCCGCCAAGAATTCTCGCCGTCATCCGGCGAAACGGCGCGGAGCGCCGCTCGGACCGCGGGTCGAGCACGCTGCGGAACGTGTCGAGATCGTGGCACGTGACGACCGTCCGTTCGGCCGGCAGCTCGTGCGCGAGGTGCGCGTAGCTGTGGTCCGCGACGTGAAAGAGATCGGCGTCGTCGCGCTTCCCGCGCAGCCAGCGCGGGTAGTCGAACAGCCGGTTCGTGAAGCGATCGAAGGTAAACGCGGATGCTGCGCGGCCGAGCAGTGGTATGGCGGTGGCGCGCCGGCGAAACGCTGGCTGCAGCCGCACGGCTTCCACGTCGCGGCCCTGCCTTCCCAGACGCTCGACGAGCATGTCGGCCACCAGATCCATGCTCGGCCAGCGCTCTTCGGCCAGATCGCAAACGACGCCAACTCTGAGGTGGTCACTCATACGCGAACCAGACCGATTCCCATCCCTGCCCCGGGGACGCTGTCTCGATCGAGAATGGCCTCGACCCTCTTCGTCAGTTTTAACTCCCCCCAGAGCCGATGCACTTGCGAGGCCGGTACGTTACGGTCGGCGATGATGTCGTGCAGCGCGATGAGGCCGCCGGGACGAACCAGGGCTCCATAGCTTTCGTAGTCGCCGCGCACGGTCTCGTAGTTGTGGTCGCCGTCGATGAAGAGGAAGTCGACGGCATCTCCTTCGAGATGGGCGCGCACGTCCGCCAGCGTGCGGTCCGCACGCGAGTCTCCTCGGACGCTAATAAGTCGCTGCCCGTTCAGCAGGTAGGACTCGAAGGTCCTCTTCGCGGCGTCATCATTCCGGCCGAATGGTCCGCCAGGCAGGTCAACGCTCATGATGACCGCGTCGGCGGCCGCGAGCCTCGGCCAGCAGAACAGCGTACCGCCGAGGTACGTGCCGATCTCGATGATCCGCCTCGGGCGAAGCCGGCGGACCCGACGGCACAGTGTCATCAACTCGAAGGTGCGTTGAACGGCATGGTGGCAGGTAATCGCCTGCCTCGCGAGCCGGTAGTCTCTCCATCCGCCAGCCGCGCAGGCGGCGGCGATCCTGGCGCGCTTCTCGAGTGCGTGAAGCCTCATGCCGTCAACGCGTCAAAAAAACCGAGGTGCTCGGCCGCGACACGACTCCATCGGTATCGTTCGGCTCGCTCACGGCCGAGCCGGCTGAGCTCCGCGCGCCTGGGAGCGTCGAGGAGCAATGACGCGATCGCGTCCGACCAGGCCTGGGCCTGGTGGTCCCCCTCCCGCACGAGGATTCCACTGTCGCCGACGACATGCGGAATCTCGCCGCTCATGCTGGCAACGACCGGCACTCCGCATGCGAACGCCTCCACGAGCATCCGGCCGAACTGCTCGCGCCATCGCGCTGTGGTCAGGCTCGGAGCGGCCAGAACGTCCATCGCATTCAGGTAGTCGGGCACGTCGGAGTGCTTCACGCCAGTCGCGATGTACACCCGGTTGCCGTATCGGCGGGCCCATTCGCGCAGCTCGGCTTCAAGCGGGCCGCCGCCTACGAGGAGCGCCCGCCACGGCTGCTCCACGCGATCCAGCGCAGCGATCAGGACGCGCAGGCCCTTTTCCGGAACAAACCTGCCGACGTATCCCACCACGGGTGTACCGTCTTGTGTCCATCCCGCAGCGGCGCGGGTTCGACGGCCCGCGTCGCAGTCGGGCTGAAAGACGCGCAGGTCGACGCCGGGTGGGATCACACGATGCGGCCGTGCCGAGTATGCGGCTTTCGTCATCAGCGCGGACTCGACGGTGAATCCGAACGCGATCCAGCCGTCTGCACGACGCATGGCAGCGTGCTCGAACCACGAGAGCGGCGGCGGATAGCGCTTCTCGATGTTCTGGAACGTCGCGAAGACGACCCGGGCCGATGGCCTCGCCCACCGTGCCACCTGCGCGCCGGCGAGCACGTACGGCTCTTCCCAGCAGTGGACGACGTCCCAGTCATCGTTCAGCAGCGTTCGAAGCTCGGTGCCGTAGCTCATGACGTGCGGCCAGCGCGCGCGACGCACGGAAACCGGCTCGACGCGGCAGCGTTCGTCCGGTGCCGGCGCGAGGACGAGCGGACCGAGGCCACCCGGAAAGTGGCGTGGCGCCGCAGCAACGACGTCCCACTCACCGACTCTCGCCATCTCGTCCGCGAGCCGTCGGTTGAGCGCGACGACGTACGAGTGCGAGATCGTGAGGAGCCGCCGGCGTCGGCTCACGTGACCGGGCCGTCCGCGACAGCCCGCGCAGACTGCTGGAGCGCGCGCCAGCGCCGTAAGGTCCGGCGGCTCACCGGCCGGCGCTCACGCCAGACGGCGGGCAGAACCGAGACGAGCTCGCGCACAAGCCAGAGGAATCCGCCGGGATCGTCGATGTGCCAGGCACCGCGCATTCTGAAGTAAAGCGCCATCTTTGCGGGCAGCCGCCAGGCAAGCCGCAGTAGTGGGTCGTTGTAAAGCGACCCGAGACAGTCGTTTCTCACCACCTGCCGCAGGTAGCGGACGCGATCGCGGCCGGACGGGTCGGGGACATGCGCTACCCGTGCCTGGGGAATGTAGGCGACGAAGTATCCTGCTTCGAGCAGGCGAAGGCTGAGCTCTTTCTCCTCGCCGTAGAACCCGAAGAGCGTCCGATAGCCGCCAACTCTCTGAAACGCCTCGCGCCGCATGAGATGCGCAAAGCCGATGAACGTCGGCACCAGACACGGATGACTCGCCAGCGACGGCTGCATGGCCGCGGCCCACGGTTTCCCGTCGGCTTCCGCCTGCGCGAATGCGACAGCCGCAATCGACGCGTCGCCGTTGATCATCTCGAGCGCTTTCTCAATGCTGTCGCGGTCGAGAAGCCGCGTATCGTCGTCCAGGAACAGCATGAAGGGTGCTGAAGCCGCGTCGAGCAGCCTGTTGCGTCCGATCACGTAGCCTGGAGCCGGCTCGTCACGGAGGAACGTGACCCCATTCTTCAGCCACGGCTGGCTTGCCGTCGTCTCGCTCGCCGCCGGACTCGACCCATCGTCGAACACGATCACCTCGTCGATGAGATCCGCCGCGAGTCGCAGCGACGCCAGGCAGATATTGAGCGACTGCGGCCGGTTCTTCGTCGTCACGCCGACAGCGATCAGCGCCATGTCAGGCGGCTCGAACGACTCCGCACGCGCGCTCGTAGGCCTCGAGCGTGCGGCGTGCGGTCGCATTCCACGTCAGGCCCTGAACCGCGCGGATCGCCGACGAAGCCAGCTTCGCGCGCAACGCGGAGTCGGGAAGCAACTGTCTGATCGCGCCGGCGAGAGCCGCCGGGTTCCGAGAAGGAACGATCAGCCCCGTTTCGCCATGTCGAAGGAGCGCCGGTGCCACACCGACGGGCGTTGCAATGACGGGCAATCCCTGACTCATCGCCTCCGGGACGACGAGACTGAAGCCTTCGTACGTGGAACACATGACGAGAACGTCATGACGGCGGTAGTGCCGCATGACTTCCTCCTCGGGAACGCGATCGCGCACCGTGACAAGCCGTCGAGCAGTCGGATCAAAATCCGCGAGGATCGCTCCGCTCCGCCGACCGCCTCCGAGGACCGTAAGGCGAGGCGGTTGGGGATCGGCGGCTAGGTCCGCCCACGCCGCTGCCAGGTATTGCACTCCCTTCATGGCATCCCAGGATCCACAGAACAGCACACCCTCGCCGCGTGGACTTCCCGGCGGCGCAGCGTTTAGAAAGCGCTCGGAGACACCGTGCGGTACCACATCGATCGCGTCGGGTGCCTTCCAGCGCTGCGCGAGGACGTAGTCGCGATCTCCCTCATTGATGAGGATCAAGCGATCGCAGCTTTCGATCGCGCGCCGGACCTGACGCAGTCGGACGGCCGGGTACCACAACCTTCGATGCCAGGGCTTGGACGAGACGCCCGCATCGGCATCGTCGAGCATCCGGGCGTAGTTCAGATGCTCCAGGCCGTTCGAGCGACTCACGAGCGCGGCAGAACGCACCGTTCCGGTCCGCCGCAGCGCAGCAAACGCGGCACCCTCCGCGCCAGCGACGTCGATGACGTCGTACTGGCCTCGCTCGCGAACGGCACGGGCAATGGCTGCCGCCGTCAGCACCGGGCCCATCAGGTCCCGCGCGTGCCGCTGCCTGGGGCTCGCGCCAAGATCGCCAGCAAAAAGCGCGTCGCACGCGTGCCCCTGACGCTGGAATTCCTCCCGCAGCTTGTAGAGCACCTTGGCCGATCCAAGTGTCGGATCGTCCGGGAAGTCGGCGGCCAGCAGGATCTTCATCGAGGGCTACGCCGCGGTCTCTCCAGCCATGTAGCGGACCCAGCTTTTGACGCAACGGCTTGCTTGAATGGCACGCTCGAGCGGCGAGGGACGCCAGACAAACGTCTCGAGCGCGATCCGCGTCGCGGCGCCGAAGCCCCGGCCGCCATCGATTTCTGCGTTCAATCGGTCGTGATAGGCGCACCAGAGCGAGAAGTACGGCGCATCGAGAGCACTTAGATAACGGACGTACGAGGCGAACGGACTGGCGACCCATTGAGTCGGATGACGCTCGTGGGTCAGCGCGCCGGTCCCATACACGAACTCGGCCCGGCCGTGGCACACAGCGAGCGCCGCGTACACGTTGTCCCACACAGGCTCGCCGAGAATATACGGGCGGAACCGCCACCGGTGCGCTATCCACCACTCGGCGTGGATGGCAAAGCCATCGACGCCGCTGATGAGGACGGCTGGCGGACGACCATCACCCACGTCTGTGCGCGCAATCAGATACGCGTCGTTCTCGCCGCCAGAGATGCGGTTCACCAGTTCCTGCGACAGCACTGTGTCCGAGTTCACGTATGCGAAGTAGCGACACCCCTCTTCGAGAGCGCGCCGGGCGAGCAGGTCAAAGACCTCCGACGCGATTGGCTTGCGCGCGCCCATCCGCCCGGAAGCCGTGAGCGAGTCGAGCTCCATGGCGCGAACGGTCTCGAAACCATCGACCTCGACCGGGGGCGTCTCCGCCGCGACGAACTGCATGTTGACGTGTCGAACACCCCGAAGGGAGGCCATTGTCGTCAACGCCTCGCGCTGCCGGCGCGCGCTCGGCGGCGATGACGTCGGATAAGCGTGCACGCCGAGAAGCACAGACGGACGATCGTTCTCCGCTCCACAGAGGATCCGGAGCGTGCGATCCATCGTGAAATGCTGTTCGTAGAATGAGCGACCACCGTAGCCGAGGCTGCGCCGTCGCGCCGGGTCGTTCGCCAGGCCCTGACAGCGGGCGACAATCGCCCCCGGATCGCCGGCTGGCACGAACTCGATCGCATCGCGCGCCCCGTGCCAGATCGGCTCGGACCACGTACCGAGTGTCGCCACCGTCGGCACACCGCACGCAAGCGGCGCCATGAGCGACGTGCGGCGCGTCGTCGCGCCGTCCGGATACGGCTGAACGAGCAGGTCGCAGGCGCGCAGATGGTGTCCGAGCTCGCCTGCGACGATCTCGCCTGTCGCCGACACCCGGCCGTCATGCTCCGGAAAGGCAGCGATGAATTTCTGAAGAAACCTGTCGCTGTTCCTGCCGATCAATAGCACCATGGCGTCGCGGCTTGCCGTCAGCATCGCGCCGAGCACTCGCTGAAGCTCGGCCGCGACGTCGTCCGGATAGCTGCTGAAATGACCGACGACGAACGTCCGTTCGTCCTTGATGAACGCGGACCGAACGCGCGCCGCCCCTTCAGGATCGTCGGGCGGGAGAACCGTCGCTGGGATCGGAAGCCAGACAAACGCACGACGGGCTGCGGCGTACCGCGCCAGCAGGCTCTCCCACGACCCTGTGGATACATACGCGATGCGCGCCGAGGCAAGAAGCAGCGCCGCCATCAGCCGGTGGACGAGCGCCAACGCGTTGCGCCGCAGCGACTGGCGGGCGAAGTAGAAGAACGGCTCATGGAACATCACGCGGATATCGTCGTTGTGGCGCCATGCACGCCACGCGAGCCACGCGCAGAGCAGGACGTTCGCGCCGCGCATGCCGAATGCGTTCGGCACGTACTGGACCAACACAACCGGACGCGCACCAGTCGATCGCGAGGCGCGGATTCCCCGGCCGATGGCGCGAAGGCCGGCGGGTCCGAACCCGCGCGGCAGCAACCCGCCCGGCGCCCACACCTGAACCTCCTCGCCGCGAGCGCGAAGCGCCGCAACGAGCCTGCCCGTGTAGTCGGCGATGCCGCCGATCTGCGGCGGATACTCGCCGGTCACGATGTGCCACGTTCTCTCGCTCAACGATGCCGTCCCTGATCCCTAGTCCTTGCAGGCATCACGGAATATCGGCTCCAACCGGTCGAGATGACTGTCGAGCGTGAGCTCGGCTGCCTTGCGGCGCGCGCCGTCGCTCAGGCGGGCGAGCGTGGACGGATCTGAGAGCGCTCGCGTGATCGCGTCAGCCAGTGCGGATGCGTCGGGCGGGCTGCCCGGTGCGAGGAGGCCGTTGTCACCGTGGGTCAACCATTCGCGAACCCCGCCGACGTCGAACGCCACGGCCGGCACACCCATCGACGCAGCCTCGAGCCCAGTCAGACCGAATGGTTCCGGCCAGACGCTGGGAACCGCGACGAGCGTGGCGCGCCGTATGGCCGCATCGCGTCCGGCCTCATCGAGCCAGCCCGGGAACCGCGCGTCGATGCCAAGCCGCATCGCCAGCGCCTGCCATCTCTCGCGTTCCGGCCCGTCGCCGCCAAGCGTCAGCCGCACTGCGCGGCACAGCCGCCTGGAGGCCTGCGCGATGGCCTCGATCAGAAGGTCTCCACCCTTGAGCCGCGTCATCCGTCCGAGAAAGAGCACGGATGGCGTCTCCCCGCGGCCCGGCGCCGAGTCGGTCGACTCGGCACGCACGGCGGGGGCAAAGAGCGGGACGACCCGCAGCGATCCCGGCGGCGCCCCATTCCGTTCGAACTCGGATCGCATGTGCTGGCTCGCGACGACAATCGAGCTGTACTTGGGGTAGAGAGTTCGCTGCTCGCGCGCCCAGGCGAACTGGCGCAGCATCACCGCGGGCCGGCGCTGGCCGCAGCCGCGCGGGAGGTAGAGCGCCAGGCAGGCGGCGCCCACCTGCCTGTGGCACGGCTCACGATGCGGAAATCCGAAGGACTTCTGGCCGCTGACGCACGTGCCGAAGTAGCCGTGCATCATCTTGACGACCGGCCAGCGCGACACGAGCCCGGCATCTATCGCCAGCGCGTTCATGTTGTGGGAGAAGCAGACGGTCGGCCGCCACGCCTCGGCGGCGGCGAACGCCTTCGCCGAGCCGAGCTCGTCAACGCAAAAACGCTGGAGAGGCGGCCACCGGACGCTCGTCGAACCGGCCGCGCTGTTGTGATGAAGCGCGGCAACCGAATGACCGCGCGACAGCAGTCCGCACGCCACAGCGGCGAGGTATGTGTCGACGCCGCCAGCTTCGTCGATGCCCTCGGTCGCCAGCAGGATCCGCATGTTCAGCGCCGCCGAAGCCGGAGCGCAACCCCTTCGAGCAGCCAGGGATCCTCGCCGCTCGCCGGTGGTTCGACATCGAGGCCGAGCGACGCCAGCTCCGCCTCGATGTTCTCGCGGCTGATCCCGAACGCCGGCCAGAGGCTGGGATGCAGTTCCACAAAAACCGTTAGTCCATTCACACAAGCTCGCAGCGTGTTGCGTGCACCGCGGATCACCCCGAGCTCGGCGCCCTCGACGTCGATCTTGATGAAATCGGGCTGTATCGACTCGCGGGTGCAGAAGTCGTCAATCGTGGTCGTGTCGACGACGAGTGGAGAAGATTGTTCGCGCGTAGCCAGCCGGCTGATGCCGTGCATACCAGAGGTCGCGAACCGCGCCTGGCCGCTCGTATCCGCTACCGCCGCCGCGACGGGCACGACAATGCCGGTGAGATTGTTCAGGGCAATGTGCCGTTCGAGCGCGGCGCGAATCTCCGGGACTGGTTCGAACGCGTAGACGCGGCCGGCGGGACCGACCCACTGCCCGAACAGGAGCGCATACCCTCCGAGGTTCGCACCAATGTCGAGCACGACCGCGCCTGGACGAAGACTGCTTCGAAACGAACGATACTCGTCGAGATTCCAGGTCGCGTGCCGATACCGGGGCGACACGCGAACCACTTCACCTTCCGGGAGCCGGCACTTCACGCCGCGGCCACCCGTAGCGGCCTCGAGCGCTTTTTCGAGCAGGTGGCCGGCCGCGGATCGGATCGGCCCGGGTCCAAGCGGCCCGGCGAGCGCGCGGCAGAGCCGTTCGAGAGCGGACGGCCGGCGCCCAGCCATCGAGGCGCCCACCGTAATGCGCGCGCTCACGCCGCCTTCACCTTTCCGGCCACTTCGTGCAGGAGCCGCGTCAGCGCCGCGCCGTACCGATCGATCGGTCCGACCGCTTCCATGCGAACGCGTGCGGCGCGGCCGAACGTGTGGCGTCGATCCGACGACGCGATCATCTCCCGCATCGCCCAGACGAGCGCGCGATCGTCGCCGGGCGGCACGAGCACGCCGGTGACGCCGTGCTCGACGATCTCGGGGATGGCATTGATGCGCGGCGCGATCACCGGTACGCCCGCCGCTGCCGCTTCCTGATACACCATCCCGAACGCTTCGGCCCGCGCGGGCATGACGAAGACGTCGGCGGCTTGCCAGAGGTTGCGCCAATCCTGCGTGTAAGGCCTGACTCCTCTTACGAGCTCGACTCCCGCGGGAACCTGGCGCTCGTCGATGCTCCAGTCGGAGACGACCGTGAGGCGATGCCGATCCCCAAAGCCTCCGTCGCGCCATACGCGAAGGAGATCCGGGCCGCCTTTCCGCGGAAAGTCGCCACCCATGAACAGAAACTGGACGGATGCAGCGCCCTCCCGGTGCTCGCGTCGATCGAGCCAGCCTGTGTCGGCCCGGTCGAGGCGGACCGGATACGGCAGCACCGTCACCTTCGCGGCGCAGTCGGGGTACTCGGTGGCAAGGCTCTGAGCCGCCCATTTCGACGTCGAGACGATAGCCGCCGCTCGCCGGAACACCGCACCATCGCGAGTGATGTTGGGACGATACGTGAATCGCAAGGCAGGCGGGGCTTCGAGCGACGCGAGGCGCTGGGTGATGTCGATCGAGACTATCGCCGGCACGTCTGCCATCAAGGCGAGGCTCGCATAAGCGGTCGCCTGCGTGTGGAAGTGCAACACGTCTGGCGCGTGACCAGCATCCCGGATACGGCGCGCCGCTAGGAGGCCGCTGTGCAGCTCGCTCCGCCATCGCGCGTAATCCAGGTTCGTCCGGCCCAGCGGCGTTGCGCACAACGCTGCACGTACGATGCGCTCGCCGAGGCGGAGCGGACTCGCGAGATCGATGTGCGTCGCATGGACCGTCGGATCGAGTGCGACGGCATCGCGTATCAGGGACGCGACCGAGGCGTGTCCAAGCATCCCCGAGTTCACGAACAGCGTGCGCAGGCGACGGCTCATCTGCTGCGGCATGGCCGGACCGGGCGCGCGACGACCCGACGCACCGCACGCAGCGACTGATGGACAGCCAGCGGCAACAGCCGACGGCCGAGCGGTGAGTACAGGCTATAGCCGTGCTCGCGGAGGTAATCGCATAACTCTCGTGCGCTGGAGCCCCTCTGGTCGAGCAGGTCCAGGTGCAGCTCGATGAACAGCACGGGACGAGCCGACTCCAGCGTCCTCGCTGCGCCTCGCAGCACCTCGAGCTCGTCTCCCTCTGTATCGATCTTGACGATAGTCGGCTGAACGCCGTAACGCGCGCACTCGTCGTCGACTGTCGCGACCAGCGCGTGAAAGGTGTCGGGCGTCCCCTGGCCGACGTGGGCCGCGAAGCCACTCGGTTGGAGCACCATGGAGGCCGTACCTCGCCTTGCACCAATCGCGGTCGTGCATGCCGTCGCCCGTGCCGAAAAGCCATTCTGCGCGATCCCGTCGCAAGCGATTCTCATTGCGGAAGGAGACGGATCGTAGAGAAACACCCTGTTATCGGGACGGGCAGCACAAAAGACGAGGCTGAAGAGGCCTTGATGCGCGCCGACGTCAAAAAGCACGCCCGGTCGGCTCCGCGCGTCCGCGAGAAAGCCGGCCATTTCCTCGCGGCTCTCCGCGTGGTGCACGAAGTGATCGCGAAGCTCGTCGAGGATCGGACCGGCAGCGCGAAGCCGGATGTCCGGCGGAATGCTGACTGTCCCATCGGCCTCGACGGACAGGCGGGGGCCAGCTGCGCCGAAGCTCTTGTTGCCGAATCGCCACGGGTTCAGCCAACGCTTCGCCGCAGATGGAAGCAGCGCTCGTGCGACCGCCCGGCCGGTCGATCGAATCATGCGCTCACCGGCAGGAGGCGCAGCCGCACCAGCACCCGGCGCACTCGATCATCGACCGTCAGGGACTCGTACATCGGTCGGTGGAGCCACAGATAAAGCAGACCAATTGCGGCCGTGAGAACACCGGCGAGCCAGATCTGTCCGGACGTGGCGATACCGATGGCGTAACCCACGGCCAGAACCGGCACGGTTCGCTTCGCCAGCAGCGGTGCGAGATCGCGGACGAGGGCTCGCGCCGACACTCCGGTCGCACGATCGAGCAGCGCCGCACCGGCCGGAAGCACGGTGAGCGCCGCTGATGCCAGCGCGGCAATCGCGACGCCGTTCAGCCCGGCCGCCGGTCCAAGGAGCACGGCAAAGGCCACCTGAAGACCCCCCTGGGCCAACACGGCAATACCGATCTTCAGCCGCTCGCCGAGGACCGATACGGCGACCGACAGACCATGCGTCAGAGCAGCCACCACCGCGCCTGCCGCGAGCAGGCCATTCAGCGAGGCGCCGCCGAACAGTTCTGCCCCTACCCATGCGGTCACGAACGCCGGGTTGAAGGCGAGCACCGCCGCCGCGACCGATCCGCCGACGAGCACGTAGAGCCGAAGCATCGAGTCGACGATGGTCCGCACGCGATCGCGGCGCCCCTGTCCCTGCAGCTGAGCGAGGCCGACCGCGCCGCTGTCCGGCACGACCCATCCGAGTTGTGTGAGGAGCTGGCCCAGACGCGAGGTGCAAGCGTAAACGGGCACCAGTTCTGGTAGTCCGAGGTACGCGATCACGACATTGTGGCCCGCGTTAATGAGCCTCCACCCGAAGGCGCCTATCCAGCCGCCGAGTCCCTCGCGCACGAGGTGCTTCAGCCCGGCGGCTGAAGGGAACGCCCAGCCGCGCAGCAGGTCCGGAGCGATGCGCGTCAGGCGGAAGGCGGACGCGAGAAGGACCACGAGCGCCGGGACAACCGCGCCGAGCGCCAGCGCGTAGAGACCCGCACCGGCCAGCAGCAGGCCTATCGTCAGCGCTCCACTGGCTATGGCGCGCGCGACGCCCACGACGCCGTTGAACGCGGCGTCCTGCAGCCCACCCAGCACGGCTGCGAACACCCACAGCGGACTCGTCACGGCCGTCAGCCCCATCAGCAGGAGGAACGGTCCCGCCAGCGCCGCACGATCTGCGGCGCTCAGGCGGACGCTGAACAGCATCCAGCCGGCAGCGCCGACCGCCACGGCGGCCAGACCCGCGATTGCACCGGCGGCAAGGCCGTGAACGAGCAAGCGGCGGATCTCGTTGCGATCACCCCGGCCATCCGCCTCGGCCACCATCCAGGGCAGAATGCCGAGGATGCCGAAGTCCAGAAACGCGACGTAAGCGAGGGCCTCGCCGCTGGCGAGCCAGATGCCATACAGCCGCGCACCGAGGCGATCGATCGTCAGCGGTACGGAAACCAGGGTCACCGCGATGCCGGCGGCAAACTGGATGTAGGCCAGAAAAGACGCGATCAAAGCCTTGCGGGTGCGGGCCATCGCTTCGCGTCTCAGCCTCCCGTGCCGCCGACGCGCAGCCGCATGAACGCCAGCTGCCGCGCCCAGCGCTCTTGGAGCGATGCGGCGCTGCCGCGGCGCGTGAGGACTCGAACGGTTTCCTTGATCGTCGCGCCGGTCAGAAGCCCCGTCATGCCGAGGTAGTAGAGTGCGGCCATGGCCACGCCGTGGTGCTTTCGGAGGTAGGACAGGCGGCTTCTGAAGTGCACGAACGTCTTGTCCCGCATGAAGGGACGGGCGCCGCCTCCGCGATGAACGATCGCGGCGCCTGGCCAGAAGCGCACTCGAAGCCCTGCATCGCGCGCGCGGCGGCACCAGTCGATGTCCTCGTCGTAGGCAAAGAACCGCTCGTCGAGCGGGCCGACGCGGTCGATGGCCTCGCGGCGCATGAGCCAGAAGCTCCCGCAGATCCAGTCGACGTCCCGCTCGGTCCTCAGAAGCGTGTCGGAGGATCGCGCCGGCGGGCGCGCCAGGCCCACCGCGACCAGCAGCTCCAGCAACGGCGTGGGAAACGGGAACGCCGACTCCTGAATCGTCCTCGGCTCGTCGTCGTTGTAGTGGAGGACGCCGAGCGCGGCCACGTCGCCGTGGTCGTCCATGTATGCAACCGCGTCGCTCAGGGCATTCCCAAGAACGAGCGTGTCGTTGTTCAGGAGCACGACGTAGCGACCGGACGAGGCTCGGATTCCCTGGTTCGAGGCGCGGCCGAACCCGAGATTGGCATCGTTCGCGATGAAGTGGGCCCACGGAAAGCGTCGTGGCAATTCCGCGGCGCTCGCATCGCGGGTGGATCCGTTGTCGATGAGGATGACCTCGTAGGCGATCGCGTTTGTACCGGCGCGGATCGATTCCAGGGCCCGCGTCGTGTAGTCGAGCCGGTTCAGGTTGATGATGACGATCGAGAGATCTGGCGGGCCGCCCGGCGTCATTGCTTCACCACTTCGAGCTGCGCATTAATGAACCACGCCGGAAAAATCCAGGCCCATCGCTCCTCGTAGGCCCGGGGAAAGCGGTTCGCCAGCCGCCACACGACCTTATTCAACAGACGCGGGTGAAAGATGAGTTGAATGACCTGCGGCCGGAAGCGGCACGACGTGTAGAAGTTGTTGGGGTGGCGTTCGGTGAAGTAGTCGAACGTAAACAGGCTGAAAAAGCGAACGTGCGTCGGATCCGTGAATGCACCTGCCGCAGAAAAATGCGGGACCGTCAGGTGGACGATCGCGCCCGGATGGCACACCCGGTGTATTTCCTCCATGACGGCCACGGTGTCGTGCAGATGCTCGATGATGTCGCGCGCGTGCACGACCTCAAACCGGTTGTCGTCGAACGGCCAGGGCCTGCAGTTCAGATCGTGGACGACGTCGGGATTCGTGCGGTCGGTGACGTCGAGGTTGATCGCATCCGGCATGCGGAGACGGCCGCAACCGATGTTCAGGACTTTCGGGGCGGAAGCCGCGATCATTCCGGTCACGATCTCGCAAAGGCCTGCAGATTGAAGGCAAGCGGCGATCGACCGCCACCGCTCCACCGCGCTGCGTGAAAGACCGCTTGCCGGGCAACGCTCGACAACCGCGACGGCGTGAGCTCCGGCCGTCCGACCCGTACTTCGATATCGCGAAACCCCGCACGTGCGAGTGCCGTCGAGAGAGCCTCGAATGAAAAGTGATTGACGTGAACGAGGTTGTCGGCGACCGAGACGCGCGAGGCGCGGCCGAGCGCCGCGCGAACCTGTTCCTTGCGCAGCTGATTCGGACCGTTCGGCACCTTTACCGCGATCCAGCCGCCAGGCGACAACAGCTGTGCAATCGCCTCCAGCGTGGCTCTCGGTTGCGGGATGTGCTCGAGGACGTCAGTGATCGCCACGGCGTCGAATCGGCGGCCAGCCGCGCCTAGCTCGTGAACGTTGATCTGGTGGACGGGCGCGCCGGTTGACCGCCTGGCGTGCGCGGCAGTCCGCGGATTCAGCTCGAGTCCTTCCGCTCGCCAGCCTCGCGCGCCCGCCATCGCCACGAACTGACCGACATGCGTGCCGACGTCGAGCAGCATGCGCCGCTCGTCCGGCAGGCGGCGCTCGAGGTCGTCGAGGATCCCCTCGAAGATGAACCGCTTGGCGCCGGACGCGAATTCACTCTCCAACCACTCGCCCGACCATCGCTGGTCGTACATCCGTTCGAAAAACCGCGGCAGCGCAGGTAGCGCCGACGGCTGGCCGAAGCCGCAGCTCGCGCATCGCACGATCCAGAGCCGTGATCCCGAATACGCCGCCAGCCCGGGATCCTGGCTTTCGTACACGGACAGATCGAACTGGCACTCATGAACCGGCGCGAGCGATTGACCGTCGCACACCCAGCACGCCTTCACGGGGGCGAAGCCGACCGCTTCAACCCGCGCTGACGCTACGCTCGCCAGTCCCATCACGCGGCCCTCTTGCTGAGATCCGCGATCTCGGCCGCCATCGTCTGCCACGATCGAGCGCGAAGCGCGGCCGCAAACGGCGCCGTGCGCTCGCGCCACATGTCCGACTCCCGCCGCCAGTTGCGCACTCGATCCGCAAGCCCGCACGCATCGTCCGGATCCCGAATCAGGAGTGGCTCGAGATCCGAGGGGTAGCGTTCCGCGATCCCGGACGAAGCGGTCACCAGCGCCGGAACGCCGGCCGAGAGCGCCTCCTGGACGCCGAGTCCGTAAGCCTCGTATCGCGCGGGATGAACGAGCACGTCCGCGGCGGCGATGATGCCGGCGACGTCGTTACGAAAGCCGAGAAAGCGTACGCGCGAGTCGAGCCTGGCGCGGCGCACGCGCTCGCGCCAGACGGGCAGCCCCCGGCCCGTGCCGACGACGACGAGGTCGACGTCCCAGGATGGATCCCGGCTCAACTCGGCCCAGGCGTCGAAGAGCGTGTCGAATCCCTTCCGTCGATCACCCAGGGCGCCGATGAAGAGCGCCGCGAGGCGATCGCCGGCAAGGTCGAGCGCGCGTTTCGCCAGGATCCGCTGCGACGCATCAGATGGTTGAAACTCTGGACCCGCCCCGTAATACACGACACGGACTTTCGAGGCGGGCACGCCCACGCGCTCGACGACGTCGTCCCGGGTGCGTCTGCTGTTGCAGATGATCAGCCGGGCGCGGCTCAGCGCCAGGCGTTCATCTGCCTGGTTGCCTGCCGAACCTTGAACGGCGTGCACGTAGTGGACCCAGTTCACGTCCGGCCACGGACAATTGCCGCCGTTGACGATCACGCGCGCACCGTTTCGCGCCAGCGAGCCGACGCGCCTCCGTCCGAGCGCTGCCAGCAATGGTCTTCCGAGCGCGTGCGAACCGAGCGGTCGCCAGATTCTGTGAAGCCTCACGTTCGGCTGGGCCGTGAGATCGTCCCAGGCACGATGTCCGACCAGATGAACGTCCTCGCGTCGATCTTCCGCGAGGTGCATCGCCAGAGCATGGTTTGCTCTGTCCATGCCGCCGAGCGGCGTGAAATCACCCGCGACCAGGATCCAGGTCATTCGTCGATGAGATCCGTATGGCGCGCCGCGCCGTGTATCGCGCCGGCGAGGAACCAGTACTGAAGCCCGATCTGCGTCATGAACGGCGTGAAGCTGAGGATGAGCGCGAACGTTCCGGCGTTCGCGCTGAGGACGACGGCAGCGGCAATCCGGACGCGTGGATCCCGCGCTCGCGTCGCAAGCTTCCAGTCGTACAGCGCAGTGGCGATCAGGGCACCCACGTACAGCCCTACCAGGATGAATCCGCCATCGAGCATCCAGCCGGCAACCTGGACTTCGGCCCAGATTGCTGGCGAGTCGAGGTTGGACGGATCGCCGAAATAGTTTCCCGTCATACCCCAGCGTCCCAGTCCCGCGCCGAGCGGGAACTCGACGAAGAACTCGTTCAGGTCGTACACGAGCTGGCCGCCGCGCGATGCGTAGTACGTCGCGAGGGGATCGTCCTCGAAGAGCGTGAAGACGCGCTCGGCGATGCTCTCGCCTCCCAGCACGACCGCGTAGCCGAATGCGGCGAACAGCAGACCGCCAGAGAGAAACGCGAAACTCGAAAGCGTGGAGACACGGCGCTGCCGCACCATCAGCAGCGAGTACACGACCATCATGCCTGCCAGCACGACGAGACTCACACGAACCTGGCTGAGATAGATCGCGGCCACCCCGGCGAACGCGAGGCCGAGCGATGCAGCGCGCTGCCACAACGGGATGGCGCTCGCCGCGAAGATGACGCCGAGCAGCGCGGCAAACATTCCGGCGCCGGCGACGGCGCCCGGCGTATCGAAGAGGCCTGGCGGCCGCACAATCACCTGGCCGCGCGCCCCGACGTACGACACCGGCCCCAGCCCCATTTCCGATTGCGTGACGATGCGTGAGAACTCCTGCGGAAGCCATCGCGCCGGGTCGTACACCTGAAGCACGCCGACGAGCGAGTTGATGCCATTGCAAATGAGGAGCAGCGCGACCAGCCGGCGCAGGTGCACCGGCGATCGAACGAACCCGGGCGCCCAGAAGATCGGCGCCATCACACAGAGATAGAGAACGAGCTGCGCGACGCCGGCCTTGATCGAATTCGTCGTGGGATGAAAGACCATCAGCGTGATGGTCGCGAGCACGGCCGCGAGCCATCCGGCGGCAGGCTGCCATCGATCGGAGTGCCGTTCCCGGGCCTGGACGGCCCACCACACCAGAGCCAGCAAGCTGATCGCGAACGAGCTCACGCGAATCGGCAGGCGGAACACCTGCGTGCCGGGCAGATACAGCAGCGCCGGCAATGCCGTCTGAGAGATCACGAAAAACTCCGCGAATCCCCACGGAGGCGCGGCCATCGGCTCCGCGGCCTCGTGCGCGCCGCGGGCGGGCTCGACCCAGGGCGAGAGCTGAGAGGAAGCGGTCGTCATACCTCACCCGGATCCGGCTCACCGTCCGCGAGCCAGAGCGTGTGCGGCCAGGGGTCGTCGCTCGCCGCAGTCGTCACTGGATACAAATGGACTGGGCCACCATAGGCCGCCGCACGCGTTCGTTCGGGAGTGTGATCGATCCACCACCCTCGATATCCCGCATGCGTGAGACCTCCGAACGCGTCGGTCATCGCGGCGTGCGGCGCCGGCAGGATGGTCGGATGCCATTCGATGATGAGCCGGCGGTAGCGGTTCGCCGCGAGGCCCGCGGCCATGCCGGCGAGCACGGCAAGCTCGTGCCCTTCGACGTCGATCTTCACCACATCGATTGTCCCGAGGCCGAGCTCGGTCATCAGCCCGTCCAGCGAACGCCCGTCGACCTCGCGCGTTTCGCCGGCGAGAGCGGGTGCGATCGACGAGACTCCCCAATTACACGAGCTTTCATCGAAGCTCAGAAGCGGCAGCGTCACGTTCGATCGATCGGTCGCGGCCGCCCGGATCGCCGTCACTTGCGACAGATCGTTGAGGCGAACGTTCTCGTCGAGAAGCTGGAACAGTCTCGGCTCAGGTTCCAGGGCAACGACCCGGCCTTGCGATCCGATGAGGGAGGCAGCGAGCAGCGTGAAATAGCCCCAGTTCGCGCCCACATCGACCGCTGTCATGCCCGGCCTGAGCAGCGCGCGAAGCAGCCTCGTCTCCTGCGCGCCGTAGCGGCCGACGAAACAGACCTCGCGTGCGATGCCGTCCCGCAGATCGCAAACGAACCGCAGGGCGCGCGAGCCGCCGGGACGGAAATCGGCGATGAATCGATCCCTCCGGCCGCGGCAGATCCAGTCAATCGCGCGATAGCGCCCCGGCATCGTGCGCACGAGAGGCCGAGTCGCCCGGATCCAGAGCGGCGGCGTGGCCAGCGCGGTCATCGTTCGCCGCTTCCCCGCGCCGGCTTCTGCGACACCAGCAGAACGTTGTCCGAAAGCGCCCGCGGAAAACGCCGCGCCAGCCAGCCCGGATAATGCGCGCCCGTGAACGGGACGCGGCCGCGCGAGGTGAACCTGGTTTCGATCCGCACGAGGCCGCACTCTTGCGCCATTCGCACCAGGTCGATCTCGAGGAGCGCCGTTCGGTGCGCCGGATAGTCGGCGTCCTGGAATGCGTTGAAGCGATGCTTCACGGCGAGCGTCGCGAGGCTCAGCAGGCTCACCTGGTTGGGGGTCGACACGATGACGGTTCCACCCGGCCTCACGATCCGCGTCAGCTCACGCACCAGCCGCCGCGGATTCTCGAGATGCTCGATCGTCTCGAGCGCCACGGCCGCGTCCGCGGTGTCGTCGCCGACAGGGATTCGATCGATGTCGAGGTTCGCGGCGAGAAACTGCGCGTCCGACGGAAAGCCGGGATAGCGCATCGCGTCAACGCCGATGTAACCCGGCGCGGCGCCCGGCAACACGTGGCGCAGACGTCCGACGCCGCAGCCCGCATCCACGACAACGGCATGTGCGCCGCGATCATGAAGAAGCCTTGCGGCAAGCTGCAGGATGGCATCGTTGCTTTCGCCGCGCGTCTGACGCGCGCGCTCTTCTACGTCGCCGACGACTATCGACATGCGGCGCTCACGCGCGGGCGGCGGGCATCGCCACGAGCGACGCGTCCCTCTCCGCCGCGCCCCAGAGGAACCTCAGCAGACGCGCCGTTTGCGTTCGGGCATCGCACAACGACCGCGCCCGTGCTGGCCCGTGGGCGCCGAGCGATTGCCGGAGCGGCCCATCTGTCACCAGCGTCCGCAGCGCCGCCGCCAGCGCAGCGCCATCTCCCTGCGGCACGAGACGGCCGCACTCCGTCGTCACGATTTCTCGCGCGCCGCCCGCGTCCGTCGTCACGACCGCGAGGCCAGCCGCGAGCGCCTCGACGAACACAACGCCGAACGGTTCGGGATCGCGGTTCGGCTGGCAGTAGATGTCGGCCGCGCGCGCGAGACGAGCGATGTCGGCACGCTCGCCCAGAAACCGAACGCGCTCACCGAGACCCGCTTCGGCGACGGCGCGCCTCATGTCTGCTTCGTACGCCCGCTCGTCAGCCTTCTGCACGCCTCCAGCGATCCAGGCCGTCCAGTTCGTGAGGTGCCGAATCGCCGACAGCCCGCCGACGAGTGCGCGATGGCCTTTCCATTCCTGCATCCGGCTCGCCTGCAGGATCACGACATCGTCCGGCGGCGTCGCAAGTTCGCGCCGGACCTCGACGCGGTCGGACACCGCCGGTTCGACCATGGCGACCGGCGGATGCACGCATTCAATCGTCACGTCCGGCACGAACGGCTGCGATATTCGTGCGGTATACCGGCTGTTGGCAATCGCCACGTCGATGGGCGTTCGACGCGCCCACTCATCCGGCCACACCGCAGACGTCGGCGGGTTGTGAAGATACATGGCCGTCAGCGCGCCCGCGCCGCGCGCGGCGTGGCCGAGCACAGCGACGGCCCAGAGTGAATGTGCGAGCGCAACGACAGGAGCGTCACCTGGTCGATCGACCGGTTTCAAGAGAGCCGCGAGCTCACGCCGGGCCCGCCAGATGGTCCAGGGGACGCGCGCCCGCGCGGACCCGATCATGACGACCTCTGCGCCGGCGCGGTCGAGCTCTCGACGGAGCCGGCCATCGTAAGCAAGCGCGAACGTCTGGCGAACGCCGGGAGGCGCCACCGCGGCCATCGCCGTGAGCGCGTGCTCGACGCCTCCGTAGAGATTCCCGCTGTAAATGTGAACCAGCCGCATCACGCCGCACGCGCGACGCGCGTGTACAGGGGCGCGAGCTGACGCGCGAGTCTCGCTCGGTCGAAGCGTGTTTCGGCGGCGGCCCGGGCGGCACGCCCCAGACGCACGCGCAGATCGGGATCTGCGATCAGCGTCAGCAGTCGTCGCGCCAACGCCTCGACATCGCCGGGTGGATGACCGAGCGCATCGACGCCGTCTTGAACGATCTCGGCGGCGCCGCCTGCGAGGCTCGCCACGACAGCCCTGCCGCACGCCATTGCCTCCGCGATGACCATACCGAACGGCTCGGGCGCACTGCTCGCGTGGACGACGATGTCAAGCCCCCGCATCGCACTCGCCGCATCGTCCGAAAATCCGGTGAAGCCGACGCGATCAAAGATGCCCAGGGTCGACGTCAGCGACGCGAGCTCGTCGAGGCGGACCTGACTGCGCTCGGTTTGGTAGAGCGCTCCACCGATGACATAGGCTCGGACCGGGAGCTCGCGCGGCAGCCGCGCGAGCGCACGCAGAAACACCTCGTGACCCTTCCAGCGGCCGAACGTCGCGACGAGTCCCACTCTCACGGTGCCTGGC
Source organism: Vicinamibacterales bacterium (assembly GCA_036257535.1). Lineage (GTDB taxonomy): Bacteria > Acidobacteriota > Vicinamibacteria > Vicinamibacterales > 2-12-FULL-66-21 > DATAEE01. The sequence continues at coordinate 33,538 of DATAFJ010000255.1, forward strand.
GCTGCCGGCGGCAGACCCGCGGCTGCGTCGAGGTCCAGGCGCGTGCCTTGCGGCGAAAACCGCGCGAGATCCACGGCGTTGTAAACGACGCTGACCGAGGCGTGCGGGCGAAGCACCGCAACGACGTCGCGCGAGACGCTCTCCGAGTTGGTGACGATCGCCGAAACGCGCCTCGACACGCGGCCGAGCGCCTCGGCGGTCCAGGCGCGGCCACTGACGTAGTCATGGACGTGCCACACGAGCGCCGCGCCATCCAGCCGAGCGAGCGCGCCGAGCAGGTGCGCCTTGAACCCGTTGGCATGGACGACATCCGGCGCGTCGCTCGCGAGCTCGCGCCTGAGCGCGCGGGCATGGGACGCCAGCGCAAAGGCGGCGCGCGGCAGCCTGAGCACGCCGCCTCGCTCGTCGGCGACACCTTCACCGAAGCGGGCGAGCGCGGCCGGGAACGGAATCACACGCGCCTCCACGCCGAGTCCGCGCACACGATCGACGAATCGGCCCTCCGACGGCGCGATGAGCGACAGCCGCCACGAGGGTTCAGCCTCGTGCAGGCTCGCGAGCACTTCGAACAGGCTCGTCTCCGCGCCGCCGAGGTGGCCGGAGGTCGTGATGTAGGTGATCTTCAGAAGAACCTCTGACGGACCACAATCGTGTCGCCGGGCCTCACCAGATCGGTCGTTTTTGCGTCGATCGTTTCCTGGCGTCCGTCGACGGTTCTCATGATCTTGATCCCTCGGTTCGATCCGCGCTCGGTCAATCCTCCGGCGAGCGCAATCGCCTGAAGCACCTGCATCCCCGGTTCGTAGACGTACGCCCCCGGGCTGCGCACGTAGCCGGTTACGAAGAACGTTTCTGCCTTCGGCACGAAAATCGTGTCGCCTGGCGACAGCGTCAGGTTCTGAGAGAGCTTCCCGCTCTGCAGATCGCGGATGTTCACGCGGATTGTTTCCGCCGGCTCTGCCGCGTCGGGCAGAAGCGGGCCGCTGACGCCGCGCGCCTGCTTGGGGTGAACGATGATGATTTCGTTGCTGGCCGTCTGCGTCGGCCCTGCGAGCGTCAGCGCCTCGACGATCGTCATGCTGCTCTTGATCGGATACGCCCCCGGCGCGCGCACTTCTCCCGTGATGAAGATGCTCTGGCTGCGAAATTCCGCAACTTCGACGGTCACCTGCGGGTTCACCAGATAGCCGGCCGCGAGACGCTTGACGAGCGCGTCCTGTATCTGCCGAAGCGTCTGGCCCGCCGCCGGGACGCGGCCAACGAAGGGAAATCCGAACGACCCGTCTCCATCCACGGTGTACTTCCGCGAGATGTCCGCCTCGCCGAAGACGGTGACGTTCAGAACGTCCTGGGGTCCGACGACGTATTCCGAGTTGGCGGAGGGTGGCTGCGGAGAAGCGGCCTGCGAAAGCGTGGCAACGAACACGAAAGCCAGAAGAGTCATGGTCAGAATCCGTAGGTCACGGTGCCGAAGATGCGCTGCCGGTCGTAGCGTCTGCCGGGGAGATCAGAGTCGCGGTCGGTCTGATCGAAGTTCAGACCCAGCCGCGCGGTGTCACCAAGCCGAAAACCGATGCCGCCGCCCCACGTCACGACAGTGTCCGTGCGCGCTTCCAACGTGTCGGCTATCGGCTCGAAATTCCGGTACTCGAGGTTCTGGCGTCCGACAGTGCCCTGCGCGTCGAACGGGCCAGCGATGATCTGCGTCACGGTGAGGCGCCCGCCGTTCGTCAGGTAGTACGGCTGGAGGATCTCGTACGAATATTTGACGTCGCGTTCGTACGTCCCCTCGAGCTTGGTCGTCGGTCCGAGCCAGGTGAGATTGGCCAGAAGCGTGAACCCGCGGAACGACTCGACGGTAGACTCCTCCGGCTCGAAGTTGGTGTAACCGAACGAAAGGCGGCCGCTGATCAGCGCCGACGGCGCGAAGTCGAAGCTCGGGGTAATGCGGATCGTGCGTGCATCGCGTTCTGCGGCTGAGTCGAAGCGATCCCACTGGCTCGAGGCGACGATCTGGAACGTCGTGAGCGGCGTCAGCTCGAACCGCATGCCCGCTTCGTAGCGATTCGCGTCGGCGTTCAGCGTATCGGCGAGCTCCACGCCCCGAAAGACCTCGTCGTCCGCAAACGTGAGCGCGCCCCGGCTGGCGCCGACGACAATCATCGTGCGTGGCGTGATCGCGAACAACGCGCCCACATCCGCGCGCCATTCCTGGCGCGCGGCGCGCGCGTCGACCTCGGCGTTGATGCGTGCGTGGGTATTCACCGCCGAGCCGCCGATGTACGGCCGGAATCGATCCGCGAAGAACTCGAGCCGACCCTCGATGCCGCGATTGAACGACCGCTCCTCATCGAACTCGTGGAAGTAGACGAAGTCGACAAACGTCGACGACCGCAGCCGTCCCCAGCTCACGTCGAAGTCGGCGCCCAGACGCGGCGTGATCGTGGCCGTGAAGTCCTCTCTGGGCGACACAGGATCGTTGAAGACGTTCGAGTCGAAACCCATTTCGGTGATTTCAAGTCGCGGGCGAAGCGTGAACGAGCCCAGATGCACTTCGCCGCCGGACGGCGCGGACTGCGACTGCGCGCTGGCAGGCGCGGCGATGACGAGCGCGACGAGCGTGAGCACGACGCGCGTCATTCGGCCACCTTCGACCGCGCGATGCCGAGCTGACGCGCCTTTCGATAGAGATTGGTGCGCTGAATACCGAGCATGCGCGCCGTAGGCTCCATCCGGCCGTGATGGTGGCGCAGCACGGCCGCGATGTACTCGCGCTCGAACTGCCGGCGCGCTTCGCGCAGGCTCGCCTGCGGCCCGAGCACTCCCGGCCGCGCGTCGAGCCGAATCTCGCCGAGCACGTCCTCGACCCGGATCCCGTTCTTGGCCGAGCGATCGCTCGCGCGGGCCAGCCCCTTCGCGACGCGTCGAAGCTCTTCGACGTTCCCCTCCCACGGCAGCGCCGCAACCAACGCGAGCGCAGCCTGCGTGAAGGTCCGCTGTGGAGCGCCAACGGCGTCGAGCGCGTCACGCAGCAGCAGCCGCGCGATCGCGGGAAGATCCTCGCGGCGGCCGGCGAGCGACGGCACGTCGATGCGGAGCGACGAAAGGCGTCGGAAGAGCTCCTCGCGGAGCCGTCCACTCTCGAGATCAGGCTCGATCGGCGAGCGGGCGGTCGCGACGACACGAAGCGACAGCCGTTCGGCGCGGCCGCCGCCCGAGATGCGCGCTTCGCCGTCGCGCATCAGGCGGGCGAGACGCAGCTGCACCGATGACGGCAGCTCGACAACGGACGTCAGGACGAGCGTTCCTCCGCGCGCGGTCAGCAGCCGCGCGTCGGGACCGATCGCTTCGAGGGCGTCCGCGCGCGTCGGCTTTCTGCCGCGCCCGCGGACGGGACGACCGAAAAGCAGGTGCTCGACGCGATCGGCGGCGCCGTCGACGACGTCGAACGGGGCCATCGGACTCGGCCCGCGGGCGTGAATCTCCCGCGCGATCGCCGCCGCGTCGAAGCCGCGGTCGGTAACGATGAGCACGCCGGCCACGCCAGCCGCCTCGTCGTCGCGCGACGCCGCCGAGATGACCCGGCCGCGCGCGAGCTGAATTGAATCGGACGATCCGGCCAGCTCCGCCGGCCACGAACGCGCGGCGGTTTGCAGGCGCGCCGGCGCTCTGACAGCCCTCGCTGCTGTTGACATGCGATTTCCTCGGGTTGACACAGCTTCGCTCTCTCAGTCCCACGCGGACACGCGGACTGGACCCGGACGGTCGGGGGGTTGTGGGGAGACCAGCTATCGTGCCATCGCGCCGGTCATGTGTCAATAGGGATACAGATTGCGCAGCTTTTCAGATACAGGGAGAAGGTGTCATGTACCGTTTCCTTCGAGCGTCCCGGAAACGGTACCTGACACCTTTTTCCCGCCCGTGAGGTGCTCCCGCAGCAGCCGCATGTTCTTCTGGTTGGAACGAAAGAAGATATCGGCCGCGTCGCCGACGACAGGCACGGCGCCCAGCGCCAGGTCGACGCACAGGTTGGCCACCATTTGCGAGACGACCGCGCGCGGCGCGCCCAGGCGAACCGCCCGGGCGATGAGGCCGGCCCCGATCACTGCGGACGTGACATCGCCGGCGACCGGAACCAGGCCGAGCAGCGCGTCGAGTCCGATCCCGCCGACGATCGGCAGCCGGATCGTGCTGTCGAGAAGCCAGGACAGGCGGTCGAGACGGGCGAGCTCGAGCGGATCGCCCGCAGCCGGAAGCACCGGCCGCCCGGCGCTCGCGCGAGATCCCGCTCGCTGAATTCCTCGCGCAAGTTGATCCGCGACGCGATCCGCGGCGCGCGTTAGCACCGCGCGCAGGACGAAGTACGCGACGAGCGCGATCGCGCCAACGATGGCCAGGATGGCAAACGCGAAAAGGAGAAACGTGTTCAGATCCTGGACGGGAGTCGGCATCGGCTTGATGCGTCAGTATCGAACCAGGAACGTGGCCGCGCGCGCGATCTCGTCTTCGCTCGGAAGAAAGAACGCTTCGAGCGGCGGCGAGTACGGAACGGGCGTGTCGAGCGCACCGACGACGCGGACGGGCGCGTCGAGCCACTCGAACGCTTCTTCTTGGATGAGCGCGGCAAGGCTCTCGCCGATGCCGCCCGTGCGCGAGTCCTCGTGAACGATCAGCGCGCGCCCGGTGTGCCGCGCGGCCGCAAGCACTGCCGCGCGATCGAGCGGCACGAGCGTTCGCAGGTCGAGGACACCGGCGGAGATGCCCTCGCCGGCGAGGCGCTCGGCTACCCGGAGTGCGACGTGCACGTAGGCGCCGTACGAGATGATGACCAGGTCGTCGCCCGCACGCCTGAACGCGGCGCGTCCAAGCGGCAGCGGCGCCGGTGGATCGGAGGGGAGCGCCTGTTTGATCCGCGGGTCGCGGTAGAGCGCAATGTGCTCGTAGTAGAGCACGGGATCGGGATCGGCCACTGACGCGGCCATCAGCGCGCGCGCGTCCGCCGGCGTTGACGGGACGACAATCTTCAAGCCGGGCGTGCGATAGAACCAGGGCTCCGTGTTCTGGCTATGGTACGGGCCCGCGTGACGAAGCCCACCCCACGGCATGCGCACGACCATCGGCACCGATCCGCCCCAGCGGTACCGGATCTTGGCGGCGCTGTTGACCAGTTGATTGAAGCCGGTCGCGACGAAGTCGTTGAACTGCATCTCGGCGATCGGCCGCTCGCCCGCCAGCGCGGCCCCGATTGCCACCCCGAGCACGGCTCCTTCCGCGAGCGGTGAATTGAGGATTCGCGGCCCGAATTCCGCAAGGAGTGGTTTCAGCAGGAGAAACGCGTTGCCATAATCCCCGCCGACGTCCTGTCCGTAAACGAAGACACGCGGATCCGCTGCGAGCACGTCGCGCAGCCCGAGCGTGACCGCCTCGAGAAACGTCTGCCCCTTTCGATCGAACGGCGGCCCGGGATCGACGGGCGGAACCAGTGGCGCCGCCGGCGCCCGCCGCTCGGGGTCGAGGATCTCGACACGCAGCCGGGGCGCTTCCCCGGCGAACACGCCTTCGGCCGCGCGCTCGGCCGGCGGCCACGGCGCGGCGAGGACGCGCTCCGCCTCGCGATCGACGATCGCCTGCACGTCGCGTTTGAACGTGTCGAGCGTACCGGGCTCGATGACTCCTTCGCGTTCGAGTCGCGCCGCATAGCTCGCAATGGGATCGCGCGCGGCCCAGTAACCGTACGACTCTCGATTCACATAGCCCTGGTCGGACGGCGGCGGATACTCCCACCCGATCGGCGGTTCCTTGCCGAGATAGAGCATGTCGTCGTGGTGCGCGTGGCCGCACATGCGCATCGACACGAGCTCGATGAGCGCCGGTCCACTGCCGGCGCGCGCGCGCTCCGCGGCCCAGGCGAACGCGGCGGCGATCTCCTCGGGATCGGTCCCGTCGATCGTGATGCCGGGGATCCCGTAGCCCGCCGCCTTGTCTGCGAACACACGTACCGCCGACTGATCGGCGAGCGGCGTCGAGAGCGCCCTCTGGTTGTTCTCGAGGCAGAAAATTGCGGGAAGCCGGCGCGCGGCGCAGAGATTGATCGCTTCGTGCCACTCGCCGAGCGACGAGCCGCCCTCGCCGATGAAGGACACCGCGACGCGGCCGCTCTTCCGCAGCCAGAACGACATGGCCATGCCGGCGATGGCGAGCGATCCGATCGACAGCGGGGCCGTCGCCGGCAGCACGCCCCACGCGAAGTCGCCGACGTGGAAATCCTTTCCGTCCATGGGCGGGCCAGCCTTGGCCATCTGCGCCGACAAGGCCTGCCGCACCATCTCGCCGGCGTCTTCGCCCGGCCGCATCGCCAGCGCAACACCCAGATCGCGAATCACGGGCGCCACGACATCCCCGTTCCACGATCCATCGTCGCCGCGAAATGCGGGGCCGCGGCGCAGGCGAATCGCGGCGGCATAAATCGCTTCCTGCCCCAGCGATCGGAACCCTTTTCCCTGGAACGCGGTGTCGTTGTACCGGATCTCGCCAGCGGTGAAGAACTGCTTGAGCCGATTGTCGGTGGCCCGGGTGAGGAGCATCCCGCGGAGCATCTCGCGGCGCTCGTCACGCGTGAACGACGCCTTCAGGGATTCACGCCGCAGGAAGCCGTCACAGGCTTCGACGAGCTCGTCGTGTGCCTGCCGCAGCCGGTGCTTCGCCGCCACGCCCGGCGTCGTCTCGCCCAGTTCCGAGGCGTCGACGTCGCCGGCGTCGCGCCGCGACTGCAGGCCGCGAACGAAGGCGGCGCGAAGCGCTTCGATCCGATCCGATTCCTTCTGCGCGTGCGCGAAGCTCTGGGCCGCGCAGGCCTTGAGCGTGTCGCGAACGAGATCCAGCGCGAATGGAAACCGCTCGGCCACGAACGCGCTGAGCCGGGCCGCCAACGTCCGCTCGGCCGAGACGCTCTTGCTCATCTGAATGTGACTATACTCTGGCAGCCGCCGGGCGACGTATGGAACTCGACCTCGACATCTGCCGCGTGCGACCCTGGCGCGCGAGTGATCTGCGAAGCCTCGTGCGGCACGCCGACAATCGCCTCATCTGGATCAATCTCCGTGATCGTTTCCCCCACCCGTACACCGAGCAGGCGGGCCGTCACTGGCTCGCGTCGGCCAACGGCGGGGGCACTCCAACGAACTTTGCGATCGAAGTGGATGGCGAGGCGGTTGGCGGGATCGGCTTCATTCCCGGGACCGACGTCGAACGCATCTCGGCGGAGGTGGGCTACTGGCTCGGTCAGGTCTACTGGGGACGCGGCATCGTGACCGCTGCGCTCATCGGCGTTTCGGACTTCGCGTTCTCCGCGTTCGACCTCCACCGGCTCTTCGCGCTGCCCTTCGCAGAGAATCTCGCCTCGCGCCGCGTGCTCGAGAAGGCAGGGTACGAGCTGGAGGCGATCCTTCGCTCGAGCGCGATCAAAGACGGCCGGATCCTCGATCAGGCGCTGTACGGAAAGACGCGATAGATCCCGTTATCTCCGGTACGGAATGATCCGGTCCCACTCGCTCGCATCCGACCGCGCGACGACGGCGACGACCGGCTCGGTGTCGCTCAGGTTGAAGACTTCGTGCGGAACGCCTGGTTCGATGTAGATGAAATCGCCCGCCGCGTTCTCGACGCTCTGGCGAAGTCCGTCGCCGTATTCGTGGCGGACGCGGCCCTGCAGGATGTAGAGCATCACCTCGAAGCCGTCGTGAATGTGCGCCGCGGCGACCCCGCCGGGCGGGATCGTCGCGACGTTCATCGACAGCGCTCTGGCGCCGACGTTCTTTCCCGACATCCCGAGCTTGTAGCGGATCCCGTTCCACTGCCGGCAATCGGCGCTGCCGCGGATCACCGTGATGCCGCCGAGCTCCTCGACGTCCTTCCCGGTCGTCATGCTCCCACCGTGCGTCCCGCTGGAGTCTCCGAGTACATCCGGCACCCGACGTACGCGGCCGCCGGATAGCTGATGAGCGCGCCGATCGTCGACAGCATCACCGTGCTCGCCGGATACATGCCCGTGAACGCGAGCGAGAGATACGCGACGTGCGAGATCGCCCAGACCACCAGTCCGGCGCAGATCGCCGTGCTCGGCCCCGGGCCGAAACGTGGACGAATGGCGGCGTAGAGCCAGACGATCGCGAGGCCCATCAGGAAGTCGCTGGTGATCCAGCCGACCATCGACGAGGCGCCCACCGCGATCGGATCGACGCCGCGCGCGCGCGTGGCCGCTTCCCACTGCGCTCCGAGCACGAGCCCGTTCACGGCGAAGTCGATGACGTTCAGCACGACACCTGCGACGAGCCCGCCGACGATGACCTTGCCCGTGTTGATTCCGGACATGCGGCGCTCCTTTCAGGCAGCAGAGGTCCGGGAGTATAGCCCCAAGCGGGCTCCAGCACTAGAACCGCACCCGCACCCGGTATCGCAGCACCGCCGACCCGCTCGCGGCGACGGGGACATCGAATCTGGCCGCCCACGCGTCGGTCTTCGTCGCCGTGTGCGTCGATTGCAGCATCTGCCAGTCGCCCGCGATGGGCTCGTTGACCTGCACCGTGATCGGCGTCTTCTTGTGGTTGCGGAGCGTGATCTCGAACGCCATCTCGTAGGTCGATCCGCCAATCACGTTGAAGTCGGTCTGCTTCCGCTCGCAGACGACGTCGAAGGCGTTGCCGATCTGGAGGCTCAGCTCCTCGTCGACCGGAGTGTGGCCGATTCGATCCTCGCCCACGAACTGCACGCCGCCGCCGGTATCGGCCTGGTAGACGCGAATGACACCCGCGGGCATCGGCTGACCGAGGCCTTCTCTCTCTCCGTTCTTGAAGACGTAGAAGACTTTCACCACGTCCTTGAGCGGCAATCCCGGATGCTGCCGGTTCCGGTAATAGAAATGCTGCCCCTCGACGACGAAGCGCTTGATGACCGGCACGTCCGTTCCCGAGAGAAACGCGATCTGCTTCGTCTCCTTGTCCAGGATGGACGTCTTGCGGCCGAGGCTGTAGAGGTGGTACTCCGAGAACGCTTCCTGCGCGAACGCCTTCGGCGCGGCCGCTGCCCGCTCGGCTCGATCGGCAACCGCTTCGAGCGCGGCGCGATTCTCACGGACGCGGTGCAGATCGCCGGCAACGAGCTTCAACGATGCGCGTTTGAAGGTCGTACCGCTGTTGTTCGTCACCGTGACCCAGCCATTCAGATCCGCGGTGCGATCGTCACGGCCGACCGTGAGCACGTAGTCCGAAACCCAATTCATCGATCGGGCGAGGTACGAGGTTTCGACCTGGTGCTTCGCCGGTCCGTCGTTGTCGAGCGACATGACGAGCGTCGGCCGGCTGTGCAGGTTCTCGGGGATCTGCGGGAAGCGGTATTCGTCGGCGCTCAATCCCGTCACGATCTCGTTGCCGATCTTCCAAACGGGCCCGTCATTGAACGCGAGCAGCGTCGCCGTGACCTCCTCGTTGCGCGTCACGCCGTTCTCCGTTCTCCGGCGAACCAGGCGCACCTCGCGCCCGACGTATTTCTGCAGGAGCTTCATCGGATTGAGAAGGTCGTACTGATAGTTCTGCTCGACGATTCCGAGGCGGGCGGGATCTGTCAGCGACCGCAGGTGGACGGTCGCCGGATTGACGGTGGCGGCAATGTCGGCGAGGCGCAGGTCGAAATCGCCGGACGGCAGCGTGAGCTGGCGGACGTCGCGGACGAGTGCGATGTCGGAGTTGTATATCGTGAGACCGAGCTCGGTCTGATCCGAAGCGGTCGATGCCGGCGACTGAGTGGACGTCGACGATGCGCCCGTGGAATTCGCAGGCGCCGCGCCGGGAGCCACGCCGCCACGGATGGCGAAAGGAACGATGGCGAGGGCGGCGGCCAGAACCGGACCAGAAATGTAACGGACCATGGGTCCTCCTTCTGAGCTCTGAACGAGGACCCGGAGATTTCTTGCAGACAGCGTGTTTTCCGCGTAATCCGCGCGTTCCGCGGCGTGTTCCGCGGCCTACTTCCAGCTCGCGCCGCCATCCTCCGTCGTCAGGCGCCGCCCGTCGGCCAGCGTCACGGTGGCTCGAAGCGCGTCGACGGCCGTGATAGCCACGAGCACGGCGTCCGCCGGCGGCTTCAGCCGCTGCCAGGCTCCGGCGTGATAGCGAAGAACGAGACCGTCGTCGCCGACTATCCAGCACACATCGGGCGCCGGCGCCGCCATTGCGCGGGCGCCGGGAGCCTTCACGGGCTCCTCGTTCCAGAAGGCGCCGCCGTCGCTCGACCGCTGGACCGAACCGGCCGCGCCGATCCGCCAGCGCACGCCGCCGCCGGGCGCATCGGCCGCCAGCGAGCCTTCGGCTGCTCCCGCGCGGAAGTCCTGAAGCGCTTCTCGCCGCCGTGCCTGGGCCCGATCAAGAGACGCGTCGGCCTTGGCCTCTTCTGCGGCCGCAGGGGGCGCCGCAGCCGCCGGCGGCTCTGGGGGCACTGCCGGGTTTTCAGCCAGCTTCGCCCGATCATCTCGTTCGCGTCGTTCGCGCTCGCCCGGCGTATCCTTCGCGACCGGGCGGCGCTGCGCGGACTCCGGGAGGCCATTCGGAACTGGGGGTGGGACCGCACGTTCTGGCGGCGCTTCGGCCGCGACCTGAGCTTTCCTCTCTTCGGCTTTGTTGAACCGCGTCAGATCCTCGCGCGGGGCGACGAGCGCCCAGAGCGCCACGGCCAGGCCGGCGGCAGCGGCGCCGCCGAGCCACTTGAGATAAGGCTGAAGCGTGGAACGAGGCTGCACCCTCGTGCCACCGGCCTCCTCCGCGTCGGCGGCGCGGGTCATGAGGAGAACTGTTTCGCGGCAGCGCGCGCAGGATGCGAGATGGCGCTGCAGCTCCAGCTCGGCCGAAGCGTCGAGCGTGCGATCGGCATACGCCGCGAGCAGCTCGACATTGGGACAGTCGGTGCGGCTCTGCCCCAGTGCCTCTCGAACGATCGGGCCGAGCGGATCGCTCTCTTCTCCCCTCACTCCGGTCCTCTTTCCAAGAACGGCGCGGCGCCGACTTCTTGCACGCGGTCGAAACACTCCCTCATCTCGGCGTCCGACATCCCGAATCGCTCGCGGAGCGTACGCTCAACGGCCTCACGAATGCGGCGACGGGTTCGCGCGAGCTTTCGTGACGCCGTGGCCTCGTGCTCGCCGCTCATGCGGGCGATCTCGGCAAGCGTCAGATCGTGCGCGTAATACCACGCGAGCCGCAAGCGGTCGGCCGGATCGAGCGCCTCGACAGCCTCGCGGACCGCGACGTTCAGCGCCGCCTGCCGGCGTGATGCGTGCGGATCCAGATCAGGCGCCGCCAGTGCAGCCGTCCTCGCATCATCGAGCGGTCGTGTTCGTGCCGAGGCCCGAAGCGCGTCGACATGACGCTGCGCCAGAACGGCGCGCAGCCACGTCATCAGGCTGCTGCGGCCTTGATAGTACGTGAACAGTGAACGCCTCTTTCCTTCACGCGTCTCGAGACCGAAGAGGTCCGCGTAGAGCGAGTCCGCCAGCTCACGGCCACGGTCCGGGCCGGCGATGGCTCGCGCGGCGGCGTACAGCCTCGGGCGGTATTCGAGGACGAACCTATCCCATGCCTCCGGCGAGCCGTCGGCGCACGCACGAGCCAGCGCAACATCATCGTCGACGTCGGTCATGCGGACGCTGAGCCCGGACCGATCCACGTGATGATGTCGTCGGCGACGTCCAGGCGCGAGCCGGGCGCTCGCGAGAGTATCCTCTCCCGCAGCGCATCGATAGTCGGATACCCGTCACAGCCATTGAGGTGCCGCGCGTCGTCGATGAGCACGACATGCCCGCGCGCCGGGTGCGCAAGGATGGCCTCGATCTCGTCCGTGATCGGCGAGTCCTGGGCGCCGCGGGCAGTGATGGAGCCGGAGTAGTGTCCGTCGAGCCAGAAGAGCGCCGGGTCGGTCAGTGAAGCGATTGCGCGGCGGAGCAGCTCGCCGCTGTTGCCCTCGAGGATGGTGATGTGCGGCGCGGCCGCGAATCGCACGCGCGCTGCTTCGGCCAACGGGGGATCGAGCTCGATCGAAATGATCCGCTCGACCGAGGCGGCGAGCGCCGCGGTCGTCTCCCCGGCGAACGTCCCGGTCTCTACGAACGTGCGAAGCCCGTAACGCGCGGCGCACTGCCTGAGCAGGCGCTGTTTGACGAAGGGCGGAGGAGGTACGGGACGGCCGGCGGCGCGCCACTGCAGCCAGATGCGCCATTCGGTGAACGGCCGGATCGCTGGCTGCGCCGAGACAGTTCGCCAGAAACGGCGCACCATACCGGCATTATCGCGGAATGAGAAGAGGAAGCGGCGCTTCGATCGGACGCGCCGCTTCTCCGTCGAGCCGAAGTGCTAGCGGGCGCCCTTGCGCTCGCGCCGCTTCTTCCAATAAATGAACCCAACGCCGATCGTCGCGGCGGCGACTATGTAGAACATGCTGCCTCCGGGCGGTTGAGGCGCAACCGACGTGCCGGAAGCGCGTATCGGCTGGTAACATCAAGCCGGTCATATGGTTGCAGAGATTCTCGGCCTGCGCTCCGACCTCCAGCCCCCGTCCCGATCAACAGAGTCGTAATCGGGTATTCAGTTTTTGCGGCGGCGAACCGTGCGGCTCGTCGGCGGGGCCGTCCATGGATCCTCCGGCCAGGGATGCTTCGGGTATCTGGCGCGGAGTTCGCGGCGCACCTCCGGGTAGGTGCAGTCCCAGAAACTGCGCAGGTCGCGCGTGACCTGAACGGGCCGTCCGTTGGGCGCGAGGAGCTCGAAGATCAGAGGCACGCGATTCGGGCCGATCCGAGGCGTTTCGGCCAGCCCGAACAGCTCCTGCAGCTTCACTGCCGCGGCAACTCCTCCATCGTCGCGATAGTCGAGCGTGATGGCGCGGCCGCTCGGAACCGTGAGCGTCTCCGGCGCCAGCCGTTCGAGCAGCTTCCGCCGATCCGGCGGCACGGAGGAGGCGAGATCGACGTCGTCGAGCCGTTGTGCTCGCGATGCAGCGTCCCGGACGAGCGCCTCGACTTCTGCGGCTGCGTCGTTGTCATCGGAGGCGAGCAGCGAAGCGAAGCGCAGGCGGTGGACCAGCCGTTGTGCGTCGGCCGGCAGGCCTCGCGTCAGGAACGCTTCGGCGAGCATCCGCACACTCGCATCTCGATCAGCGGCCACGAAACGCTCGGCGAGGACGAGTGCGCCGTAGCGCTCGGCTTCCACCGCGCGGACCGTTCCGGACTTCAAGTCGAACGTATGTTCCCTCGTCGTGACGGTCGGCTGTAACCACTGGCGGTCGATGCGGCTCGCGAGGCGGACTCGGGCTTCGGAGCCTTCGCCCGGACGACCGGCCGTCACGTCGACCGCCACGAGAAACTCGCCGTCTCGAACGCCGCTCTCAGGACCGACGACCGCGCCATGTCCGCTCGCGAGCAGGACGCGCGGCGATCCTGGCGCACGCCGCTGCGCTACGCGATCCGGATAGCCGGCGAGCACTGCCTTCAGAAAGGCCTCTTCGTCGAACGCGAATCGATTTGCATGGTCGTTCGCTGAGAACATTCGGGCGATCTCGTTCGCTATGCGCTGCACGTGCGGCGGCATGTGCGCCCACCCGTCGATGGCGGACAACAGATCGGAGCTGGTCAGCGCCGCTGCGGATCGCGGCGCGACAAAATGACGCTCCGAGATGAGCGCGCAGGCCCTGGCCGCTTCCATCGAACCGTTCGCTTCGATCAACAGCCGTCCGAGGCGTGGATGGATCGGCAGCCGTCGCAGCCCGTCGCCTGTCGGCGTGAGGGTGGTACGAGCCTTCAGGCTCGTCTCGATCGCCCCCAGTCTATCCAACAGCTCGAGCGCCGCTTCGAGCGCATGTCGGGATGGCGCCTCGAACCATTCGAATGTTCTCGGCTCGGCGCCCCACGCCAGCAGATCGAGAACTGTGGATGCGAGATCGACGCGCGCGATCTCGGGCTCGCGATGCGGACGCAGCCGGTCACGCGCGTCCCAGAGCCGCAACACAATCCCCGGCGCCAGCCGTCCGGCGCGGCCCGCGCGCTGCTCGGCGGAGTCGACAGAGATGCGCTCCGTCTCGAGACTGTCGACGACTCGATCGGGATCGTACCGGGCGACCTTCTGCAATCCCGCATCGACGACGGCGGTGACTCCCGGGACTGTCAGCGACGTCTCAGCGATGTTGGTGGCGAGAATGACGCGCGGCTTCGGCGAGACTGGCCTGATCGCGTCGTCCTGCGCGGCCGAGTCGAGCGAGCCGTGCAGCGGATAGACGTCGACGCCGGCGCCCGCACGGTCGCGGACGTCTGAGAGCGCCCGCCCGATCTCCGGCGCACCCGGAAGAAAACAGAGAACGTTTCCGTTCGTGGCGGCGAGCGCGGCGGCCACGGCGTCAGCTGCCGGACGGCCTGGATGGTAAGAAACGTCGATCGGGTACAGGCGGCCGGGAATGTCGATCACAGTGCAGTTATCGAGATAGCGGGACACGCTCGCGGTATCGAGCGTGGCGGACATGACGACGATGCGAAGCTCATGGTTCGCGAGCCAGGCCTGCCGCGCGAGGGCGAGGCCGAGATCCGCGTGGATGGTGCGCTCGTGAAACTCGTCGAGAATGACCGTCCGAAAGGTCGAGAGGAGCGGGTCCTGCTGGAGACGCGCCGTCAGGATGCCTTCGGTGGCCACGAGCACGCGCGTCGCCTCGCCGAACTTCCGCTCGAAGCGGACGTGCCATCCGACTTCCCGGCCGAGCGTCCAGCCCTGCTCGTCGGCGATCCGCCTCGCGATCGACCGCGCGGCGACCCGACGCGGCTGCAGCACGATGACCGGTCCGTCCACCGCCAGCGCCGGTGGGACGCGGGTCGTCTTGCCTGCGCCGGGCGGCGCCGAAAGGACGAGCGCACGGCGGGCGCGCACAGTTTCGGCGATTTCAGCGAGCCGGGCGTCGATCGGCAGCGCCGGGCTGTCCATAATCTAGACTATAGCGATGCCCCAGTCCGCACTCAGAATTGCCTCGAAGCTGCCCGACGTGGGGACGACGATTTTTACGGTGATGTCGCGCCTCGCGCTTGAGCACGGCGCGATCAACCTGTCTCAGGGCTTTCCTGACTTCGACTGCGACCCGGCGCTCGTGGAGGCCGTCGCCCGCCACATGCGGGAGGGCAAGAATCAGTACGCCCCAATGCAGGGGGTCGCGCCGCTTCGTGAGGCGATCGCCGCGAAGTTCTTCGAGCTGTACGGACGCCGGTTCGATCCCGAATTGGAAATCACGGTCACGTCCGGCGGTACCGAAGCCATCTTCGACGCCGTCGCGGCCGTCGTCCGGCCCGGCGACGAGGTCGTCGTGTTCGAGCCGTGCTACGACTCATACGTGCCGGCGATCCAGATCAACGGCGGCGTGCCGGTCGTGATGACGCTCGGTTTTCCGGACTACTCGATCGACTGGGACGCCGTGCGGCGGGCGATCTCGCCGCGAACCAGGATGCTCGTCCTCAACTCGCCGCACAACCCGTCAGGCTCTATCCTCTCCGACGAAGACCTCCGTCACCTCGGGGACCTGGTCGAGGGCACGGACATTCTCATCCTGAGCGATGAAGTGTACGAGCACATCGTGTTCGACGGCCGTCGGCACGAGAGCATGGCGCGACACGACGCGCTTGCCGCACGCAGCTTCATCGTCGGATCGTTCGGCAAGCTGTACCACACGACCGGATGGAAGATTGGTTACTGCGCCGCGGCGTCCGAGCTCTCGAGCGAGTTCCGAAAAGTGCACCAGTTCGTGACGTTCGCGTCGCACACGCCGACGCAGCTCGCCTACGCCGAGTTTCTCGCGCGGAAGGAAGGCTATCCGGAGCTCACACCGTTCTACCAGGCCAAGCGCGATCTGTTTCTGTCGCTGATGGAAGGATCCCGCTTCCAGCCGCTGCCGTGCCGCGGGTCGTACTTTCAGCTGATGAACTATTCGGCGATCACCGACGAGCCTGATGCCGAGTTTGCGATGCGGCTGCTGAAGGAGCATGGCGTCGCGTCGATCCCGACGTCGCCATTCCTCTACAAGACGCCGGCGCCGCCGGTCCTGCGGTTCTGTTTTGCCAAGAAGGACGAGACGCTCGAGCGCGCCGCGGAACGCCTGCGCGGCGTCTAGCGCAGCCCTACCTTCGTCATCCACCATCGCAGGCCGACGAACAAGAACCGCCAGTCTTTGAAGAACTCCGGCGGCTTGCCCTCGACGGCATGTCCGGCGAACTGAAGCACCCAGCCGATAACGAACATCACGAGTGGAAGCTTCCAGAAGCCGTCGACGACGAGCGCAACGACGAAGAGCGGAAGCGACAACGCGATCAGGGGGATGCCGAGAGTGTGGCACAGCCTGTTGAATGGATGGGTGTGGCTGTGCCCGTAACGCTCGACCCATTCCTCCATCGGACGACCGCCCAGCGTAGCCATACGCCTTTCTCCCTCAGGCGGATTATAGGCGCGGGGCTTGCCCTGGGCGAAGTCGAAGGGTTTAATGCGGCATGCTTCGACGTTCCTGCGCCGCCGCATTGCTTCTTTTCATGAACCTCTGGGCCACGCCGTCGCCGGCGCAGGAAGCGCGCCGGCGCTGGGAGCAGATGTGCCAGATCCGCAAGGATAAGTTCGACCTCGTTCTGCCGCAGGCGATGCGCGACAACGGGATCGACATGTGGCTCGTGATGATGAAGGAGGGCCACTACGACCCGCTCTATGACGATCTCGGGCGCGGCTATCCGGGGCGCGTCGGCTACTACATCTTTACGGATCGCGGCGGTGATCGCGTCGAGCGCGCCGCGCTCGGCATCGACGGCTACATGCTCGAAGCCTGCGGCGCCTACGACATCGTCGGTGGTGAGCTCGACGTGAAGAAGTTCGTCGCCGAGCGAGCGCCGAAACGCATCGGCGTCAACATGTCGGACGAGATCGGCGCAGCCGACGGTCTCTCGCACGCCGCCTATCTCGAGCTGACGAAAGGGCTGGGCGAGCCCTGGACGTCCCGCCTCACGTCGGCCGAGAAGCTGGTCTCGGATTTTCGCGCACGCCGCGTGGCCTCCGAGGTCTCAGCGTTCTCGGAGGCGGCCCACCTCTCACGCCTCATCGCCGAGCGGGCGCTCTCGAACGAGGTCATTGATCCCGGCGCAACGACGCTCGAAGACGTCGCGTGGTGGATGCAGGACCGGCTGCTCGAGCGCGGCGTCACGTCGGCATTCGACATGCCGTCGGTGTACATCACAGGCCCGGGCGGAATCGAGGACGTCTCGAACCGGCGCGTGATCCAGCCGGGCGATCTGGTCGTCATCGACTGGGGCATCTGCTTGATGAACTTCTGCACGGACGTGAAGCGGCTCGCCTACGTCCTCAAGCCTGGGGAAGGCGCGCCGCCCGCAGGCATTCAGAACGCCTTCAATCAGGCGCTCAAGGTCAGGGAGATTATCCGGCGGACGATCAAACCGGGGCCGCGCGCCGACGAGATGCTGAAAACTCTCAATCAGAAGGTTGCGGAAGCCGGCTTCGCAATCATGGAGACGTTCAACAAGACGACCGACACGCCGAAGACCGAGGTCATCATCGGCTGCCACTCAGTCGGCAACCTCGGGCACGACATCGGCCCGTCGATCGCCTGGTTCAACCCGCTCCGGCTCACCTTCGAGATCAGACCAACCAACATGTTCTCCATCGAATTCTTCGCCTGGACGCCGGCGGTCGAGTGGGGAGGCAAGAAGGTCCGGATTCCGCTGGAAGATGATGCGATCGTCACCGAGCGCGGGGTCGAGTGGCTCTACCCCGTCAACAACCGCATCCTGCTGATCGGTTCGTAGCGTGGCGACCGTCTGCGTCGGCGATGTGCATGGCAATCTCGCGGCGCTCGATGACCTGCTGAACCGGTTGCTCCCCGAGCTCGACTCGAGCGACACGCTCGTATTCCTCGGCGACTACATCGATCGTGGATCCGATTCTCGCGGTGTACTCGACCGGCTGATTGCATTGCGAGCGACTCCACCCTGCCATGTCGTGTTCCTCCTCGGAAACCACGAGCAGTGGATGCTCAAGACGCGCGCCGATTTCACGAGCCACAGCTGGTTGCTTGGAATGGAAGCGTTCGCCACGATCGGCAGCTACTCGACAGACGCGGCCCTCATGCTGCGCGCCGCGGCGTCCGGCGCGGGGTCGCGCCTTTACACCGATCACGTCGCGCTGCCCTACGATCTGTTTTTCAACGAGCTTCCTGCCACGCACGTTGATCTTCTCGAACACCTGCAACCGTTCTGGCGCACCGCGGATGCCGTCTGCGTCCATGGAGGCGTTCCGCTTGACGACACGCCGGTCGAGAACGCCGATCTCAGAGATCTCATCTGGGGCTGCTACGGCTTCCCCGAGTCCTACAAGGGCAGTGACTTCATCGTCTACGGCCATCGCAACGATTGTGTGATGGGTGCCGATGGCTGGCCGTCGGTGAGGCGCGGCGAGCGTACCGTGGGCATCGACTCGATCGCCTGCGGCGTGCTGACGGCGATACGACTGCCGGACTTCAAGGTGTTCCAGAGCAGTCGCTACACGTGACGCGGTTCATCTGAAATGACGCGCGACCTCGCTCGAATAGGTACGACCGAGATCGTGCCGCACGTCCGATCCCCGCAACCAGTTCCCCAGGCTCGTCCCGACGCGGTGTGGATTCGTGGAGAAGAGATACTCACGCATGAGGCCCGTGGCCTCGTCGCGCGTCAGCACCACGTCGCGCACGAGAAAGCTCGTGACCCACGAGGCGGCGAGCGCAACGGACGGAGGCATGCGGACGATCTTCGCGCGGCTTTCCACAGCGGCGCAGATCGAGCGCACGACGTCCACGTACGTGTAGTCCACGGGGCCGGCCACCGCGGTCGTCGTGGCCGTTCCGGTGGACTCGGCGGCGTCCGTTACGACACGCGCGAACGCGCCGAGTTCGACGGGGCTGGACCCGGTACGAGCCGTCGCCGAACAGGCCGAAGACCGGCGAGCGCCGCAGGAACCAGGCGATGTTGTTGAGAATGATGTCGCCGGGACCGAAGACGAGGGCGGGCCGCAGGATCGCGAACTCGAGCCCCGACTCGCGCACGAGCCGCTCCTGCCGGCCCTTGTTCCGATAGTACGGCAGGACGGAGGACTCGTCGGCGTTGCTGACGCTGACGTGCACGACGCGTCGGACTCCGGCACGCTTTGCCCGGTCCAGCAGCACCGCGCTCCGATCGACCGCACGTTCGAAGGTGTCGCCCGCGTACGGGAACCTGATGTAGTAGCTGTGGATGAACACGTCGGCGCCGGTGAACGCCTCGTCCATCCGCTCGGGCCGGTCGAAGTCGTAGCGCACGCTCGACACGCGGTCGCCGAAGCGATTCTTCTGCGGATGCGATGTGCGGGAACGAACCGACTTGTCTTCGTCAAGGCTACGGCGGGCAAGCAGCCGCTCGGTGACGGCACCGCCGATGAACCCGGACGCGCCGGTTATTACTACCCTGGGGCTTGGGGCTTGGGGCTTGGGGCTTCGGGCTTGGGGCCTCGGGTTTCGAGCTCAAAGCTCACCGCTCCAAGCTCATCGCTCCAAGCTCACCGCTCAAAGCTCACCGCTCAAACCTATTTCTCGGTCGCCTGTTTCGCCACTTCCTTGATGTCGCTTGCGGGCAGAATGACCGGCAGCAGGCCGAGCCCTTCGGATCCGCCCATCATCGAGAACATGCCGGGCCGACCGCCCGACATGCTGCGAAGCACGAGCAGGCCCGCCAGCTTTCCATTCAGCATGAACACCGGCGTGCCGATGCCGCCCCCCATTCCGTTCGCGCCATCAACGACATACATCGTGCGCGGACGGTCGATGACGGCCTGTATGGACTGGAGCGACGCCGCCGGGACCCACCCACCGACGCGGCCGAGGCGCGAGACGAGCACGACCGGGTCGAGCGCCTGCGGCTGGCCTTCGTCGCCTAGGGCCAGCGATGTGAACGGCTTGTCTGGTTTCGTGGTCGGGCGGATGAACGCGAGGTCCAGGTCCTCGTCGCGCAGCACGATCTTCGCGGGGATCTCGCGCCCGTCGGCGAGGCGGATCTTCAGATCGGTCGGCTCGCTGCTCATCTGGAACCGTTCTTCGTCGGACCCGGTTCCGGGCCCCATGATGCGGTTCATCATCCCGGCCGGGTTGAGCGTCGCGAGCGACATGACCGCCAGCCCGTCCGGCTCGATGATCGTCGCGACGCCGTCGACCGTCTCTTCTGATGCGTTCATTTCGCGACCACCCACCGACATACGTGTCTTGAGCACCACGCGGACGTTGACGACGGCATCCTGCCACTTCTTGACGATCTCCCGGGCGGCGGACCGCTCGTCGGGCGATTGCGCGAGGGCCGTCGGAACGAGCAGGCACACGCTCAGAAGAAGATTGGTCATTTATCTGGCCCAGGTTGGCTGCAGCTCCACGAACAATGTCCGTATGCCTCGCCGGACGTGAAAGACCGCCACCGGCGCCTTGCGTTTTGCGATCTCGAGCATGCGGGCCTGGACGTCGCGGACGTCGGCGACGGACTCACCGTCGACCGACAGAATCACGTCGCCGACCGCGAGACGCGCGAGCGCCGCCCATCCGCCCTCGGTGACCGCGTCGACCAGCACGCCGCCCTCCTTTTCGGCAACGCCCTTTTCCTCCCGATCCTCCGGTGCGAGGTTGCGAACACGGAACTCGAAGTTGTCGTCGTGATACTTCCGCATCTCGCGCGAGAGCTGCGGCGACGACTGAAGCGCCACGGCTACCTTCCTCTCGGCGCCCCCGCGCTCGACTGTGAGCTCGACAGTCGATCCGATCTTGTATTGTCGGATCATCGCAGGGAATACTTCGATGTCGGCCGGCTGCGATGCGCGCACCGGCTCCCCGTCCACGGCGACGATGACGTCGCCAACCTCGAGACCGGCCTTGCGCGCGCTCTCGCCCTGCACGCGGGTGATCCGAACGCCGGTCTTTCCCTCGAGGCCGAGCTTCTCACCGAGCTCGCGCGTCAGCACCTGCGTCGACACCGGGACCCACGCTTTGCGCGCCTCGGCGCCGGGATCTTCCAGTCCGGGCCGCCCCAGCTCAATGACGGAGAGAAACCGATCGCGGCCGCGATCGAAGGTGACGAGTACCTCGCGCGGCCCGTCGGTCAGGCGCAGTTTGTCGGTCAGCGCGATCAGATCGTTGACACGCGCCACCGCTGTGTCGTCGACCTTTACGATGACGTCGTTCTCATCCAGCGGCGGCTTTCCATCGTCTGCCGGGCCGCCGGGACGTATGCCGCGGATGCGAACGCCGTCGCGGCTCGTGCGCTGCATCTCTTTCATGGACCAGCCGGTGAGGTCCGAGGCTGCGATCCCCCACTCCGAGATCTCGCGCGGGCGCGACTCGATGCTTTCACGATCCTCGGGGACGACCGTCAACGTTCTTGGCTCGCCGCCACGGAGGACGACCGCCTCGACCTTCTGCTCGCGAGGCAGCTTCATGATCAATTGATTGAAGAGCGGCAGCTCCTCGGCGAAACGCACGTTGACGTTCTCGCCGTTGATGCGCACCAGGACGTCGCCCGGCTGGAAGCCGGCGGCGGCCGCCGGTGAGCCGGCTATTGTGCCGCTGACGAGAACACCCTTCTCCTTGCCCAACGACCGCAGCAGCGGCTGCGCCTCGAGCCCGATCCAGCTGCGAGCGACCCGGCCGTCGCGGATGATCGCGTGCGAGATGTCCCGCGCGAGGTTGCCCGGAATGGCGCCCGCGAGGCCCAGACTGATCTCGTTGACGCCGATGATCTCCCCCTTGAGGTTGATGAGGGGACCGCCCGAATTGCCGCCGTAGATCGCCGCGTCGTGCGCGATCCAGCGGACGATGGAGCCGACGTCCTCGCCCTCGAGCCTGAGGCGATTGAAGGGCCAGAAAAGTGCCGGCATGATCATCTCGGTGTTGCTGACGATGCCGAGAGTAACGGACTGGGAGAGCGCGAACGGGCTGCCCAGGGCCAGCACGCGATCGCCGACCCGCAGCGTCGACGAGTCTCCAAACGTCGCCGCGGGGAACCTTCGCGGCTTCAGGGGCTTCAGCTTGAGAATCGTGATGTCTGACAGCGGATCGGTGCCGACGACTTCCGCATCGATCTCTTCTTTATCCGGGAGCGTGCAGACGATGCGGCGCGTACGACCGGCGACATGATGATTGGTGAGGACGTGCCCTTCGGGCGTGATGATCGTTCCGCTGCCGGCACCTTCGCGCTTGATCTCCCGGCCCTGTTCCTGCTCGACCGCGACGACGTGGATGCGGACGAGGCTCGGTCGGACGCGATCGACGGCGCGGTCGATCTCCGAGCGATCCGGAGGAGTCGCATCAGCACGTTGAGCACGAACGGCCGTCCCGCTCGAGGCGGTCAAGATCAGAGCGAAGGCCGCGAGCACACGCATCATGCCCGCGATTCTATCGCATGATCCTCGGACGAACGGTCCCGACGCGATAGGCTGGGTCGATGTGGAGCCCTGATCCTTCGACACCGGACCACACGCATCGGGGTCATGCTGCAAACGACCGGAGGATTGACGAGAGCAGAAAGTACGTCCTCTACTGGATGATTGCCGCGCGACGTCCCGGGTGGAACTACGCCCTCGACCGCGCTGTTGCCTGGGCGCGTGCCCTCTACAAGCCGATCGTCGTACACGAAGTTGTCCGCCATTCCCTCGATGACGAAGCGGTGCAAGCGATCGGATGCCCACGGATAGTCGCTGCGACACTGGCCCGCCGCGGACTGGCTGCTGGCGGGCGGGTTCGAGTCCGCCGCGACCCACGATGAATTGTGGAACGCCGCGCAGCGTCAACTCCGCCGCGAAGGGTGGTTCCACAACTATCTGCGCATGTAATGGGGGAGAAGATCCTGGAGTGGTCGGCAACGCCGCGCGACGCGCTGGCCACGATGATTCACATCATGAACAGGTGGGCACTCGACGGCCGGAACCCGAACTCGTACGCCGGCTATCGCTGGACGCTGGGACAGTTCGATCGCCTTGGCCCGAGCGCCCGATCTACGGACAGGTCCGCTCCATGAGCTCGGAGCGGACTGCCAGGAAAGTCGGGGTCGCCCGGTACTCGAGACGGTACGGGGCTTAGGGCTTGGGCTTGGGGCTTGGGGCTCAGACCGATGCAGCTCGAATCTGATGATTCAGCTTGTGCAGTCGGCGCCGCACGGCCTTGAGCCGCGCCGCGTCGTGCGCCTCGAGCGCCTTGGCCCGCTCGGCCCTGAGCTCGCGCATCTTGACCTTGATCGCCGACTTGTCGATCCCTTTCGCCTCGTGATGCTCGTGCGCGTCGATCCCGAGCGCTTGGCAGAGAACCGGGAGCAGGTGCTCCTTGTTCATCTGCATCGCGCCCTTCAGTTCTTCGTTCTCGGTGGTCTTCGCGATTTCTCTGAGCTCCGCGACGCTCTTCAGCTTCAGCTCGTGGTAGGTGTAGGCCATTTCAACTCCCTGAATCCGATCGCCGTTTCGGGGAGTATAGATCGAGTAAGCTGGCGCCTCCCATGCCGTCCCGACGCCGTTTCGTCGCCGCGCTGACCGGGTGTGTAGGTGTGGCGCCAGGCACTGGCGTGGACGCGTCCGGCATCAGGGTGCGGAGCGGCGGCACCCGCGTAATCCTGCTCGGCACCGGCGGTGGCCCGACGCCGAAGCGCCTCCGATCGGCCCCGGCGCAGGCGGTCATCGTGGGTGATCGAACGTACATGGTCGACTGCGGCGACGGCGTGAGCCGGCAGCTCGCAATGGCGAGGGTTCCGCTGCCGTCGATACGCGCCGTCCTCATCACGCATCAGCATTCCGATCACAACGCGGATTACGGCAACCTGCTGATGTTCGCGTGGATCGCCGGTCTTCGCGCGCCGATCGACACCTATGGTCCACCGCCGCTCCAGAAGATGACGCGTCTCTTTCTGGAGATGAACGCGTACGACCTCGAGGTCCGCCAGCGAGACGAGGGACGCCCTCCGCTCTCGCCGTCGATTCGCGCGCACGAGATCGACAAGGATGGCCTGGTCTTCGACGACGGCCGGGTGAAAGTGACGGCGGCGCTCAATCGCCATCCGCCGGTCACCCCATCGTTCGCGTATCGCTTCGACACGCCGGATCGCTCCATCGTATTTTCCGGCGACACGAACGTGTCCGAGAACGTGATCCGGCTGGCGCAGGGCGCCGACGTTCTCGTGCACGAGGTCATGCACGTACCGGCGATCGGGCCGCTCCTCGAGGGCGATCCGAACGCCACGCGCCTGCGCGAGCACCTGCTCGCGAGCCATACGACGACAGCGGACGTCGGCCGCGTCGCCGCGGAGGCGAACGTCAAGACGCTCGTGCTCTCCCATTTCGTTCCCGGTAACGCCGAACTACCGGACGACGACTGGGCCGCCGGCGCGCGCAAGCTCTTCAAAGGCCGCATCATCGTCGGCACCGACCTCATGGAGATCTGAGATGGTAGTACGACGCTTCAGCGTCGTCGTGGCACGAGGCTTCAGGCTCGTCCTCAGCCTCCTGCTCCCGGGCGTCGCCGCGGCCCACCCGGCGCCCTTCAGCTACGTCGATCTCCACCTGGCGCCGGACCGCATCGACGCGAACGTCACTATTCACATGATCGATCTCGGGCACGATCTCGAGCTCGATCCGCTCTTCGTGTTCAATCCGTCGATGGTCGAGGCGGCGAAAGATCGAATCCTGCGACTGCTCACGGAACGGCTCAGGATCACAGCCGACGGACGCGATACCCGGCTGTTGCCGACCTGGGTCGGCGCGGAGGCCTCATCCGAGCGCGCCGCCCTTCGGATCGCGCTCCGCTACCCGCTCGAGTCGTCCGCCGGAATGGTACAGGTATCCGGAGCGGCGCTCTTCCCGTACGACCCGCAACATCAGACCTTCGTCAACATTTATGAGGACCGGCAGTTACGCCAGCAGGCCATCCTCGACAAAGAGCCGCGAACGATCGAGTTCTTCTCGGGCACTCGCCAGGGAGCGATCGAGGTCATCCGGCGGTTCCTGCCAGCCGGCATCCATCACATCCTGATCGGCCCGGATCACATCCTTTTTCTGATCGGCCTGATCCTTCTGGGAGGCACGCTGAAGCGGCTGCTCCTCATCGTGACGGCGTTCACGGTCGCACACTCCGTGACGCTGTCGCTCGCCGCGCTCGGGCTGGTCAACCCTCCCTCGCGCGTGGTGGAGCCGGCGATCGCGCTCAGCGTCATCTATGTCGGTGCCGACAACGTCCTGGGCCGCGGCGGGCGCGACGTGCGGGCCTGGATCGCGTTCGCGTTCGGGCTCGTGCACGGCTTCGGATTCGCCGGCGTCCTGCGCGAGATGGGCCTGCCGCCCGCGGCGCTCGGCTGGTCGCTCTTCGCCTTCAACGTTGGCGTCGAGGTAGGTCAGGCGTGTATCGTAGCGGCAGCCGCGTGGATCCTGTCGCTCGTGCGATCGCGGAACCATCGCGCCGCCGAGTTCGTCGCCGTCGCAGGCTCCGTCGTCGTCATTGCCGCGGGTTGTTTCTGGTTCGTGGAGAGGATCTGGAGACCATCATGAAGCGATTGATCGTTCTGGGCATCATCGTTCTGTCGGGTGCCGCCGGCATCGCCCGCATGCAGCAGCCGCCGCCTCAGCCGACCGAGATCGAAGTTCAGAAGCTCAAGGACAACCTCTACATCCTGAAGAACGGCGGCGGCAACACGGCGGCCTTCATCACCGAAAAGGGCGTCGTCGTTGTCGATACCAAGAACCCGGGCTGGGGCCCGCGCATCCTCGATTCGATCAAGTCGTTCACCGACAAGCCTGTGACGATGATCGTCAATACGCACACGCACGGCGATCACGTGGGGAGCAACGAGGCGTTTCCGCCGACGGTCGAGATCGTGGCGCACGAGAACACGAAGGCGAACATGGACAAGATGCCCATGTTCCAGGGGGACAAGCAGGCGTTCCTGCCGAAGCGGACCTACAAGGATCGCCTCAGCCTGCTCGATGGACGCGACCGCGTCGATCTCTACTACTTCGGCGCGGGCCACACGAACGGCGACACGATCGTCACGTTCCCGTCGCTCAGGACCGCGCACCTCGGCGACCTGTTCGCGCGGCCCGCAACGCCGCTCATCGATACCAACAACGGCGGCAGCGGCGTCGAGTATCCGAAGACGCTCTCGAAGGTGGCCGCAGGGATCAAGGACATTGACACAGTCATTCCTGGCCACAGCGACATCACGGACTGGAAGGCGGTGCAGGCTTACGCCGAGTTCAACGCCGATTTCCTGACGGCGGTAGAAGCGGCGAAGAAAGCGGGCAAGACGGCCGACGAGGCGGCTGCGACCATGCAGCTTCCGGACCGGTGGAAGGATTACGGGATGCAGCGGGCGAAGGACAACGTCGCGAGGATCTACGCTGAGCTGAAGTAGGCCGGAGAGTCTCAGGCTCGCATCACGATACCGGATCGAACGATCTTTGCGGTCGTGACGATCTGTCCCGCGTGCCGCTGCGCGTGCTCGCCGGCGTGAAACAGCAGACCGCCGACCGTGGTCGGGAGCCCTGCCCGGCCGACCGCTCGTGCGTCTCCAAGCGTCGCGGGATCGGTGGCGCGCAGCTGGTCGACCGCGGCATTGAGCGTCGCGGCAACTCGATCGATTAGAGCGGCGAGCGGCGGACGCGGCGACGGCGGCGCTTTCTCCGCGTCACGCGCCGCCTTTTGCGCGTCGTTCAGGCGCTCGCCTCGTGCGGCGGTGCACAGGCGATCGGTCGCGCCCACGAGATGAATGAGATGAAAGCCGACCGACGCAGCCCCGCCGGGCGTTACCCAGACGTCATCGTCGCTGAATCCGCCGAGCGCATGTCTGACGTCTTCGATCGTCTGCAGTAACGCGTGCGCCGCCGGCTGAAGCGGCACCGGCACGCCAGGCACGGGCCCCTTCAACCACACTTCAGGCTCGTAACTCGACACTGGGCTAGTGCTCCACCCGAATCGTCTTCCACCTTCCCTGATGGAATCGCGCGACCGACAACACGCAGCGCGTGAAGTGTCCGCACACGATGGCCATCCAGACGCCGGCCGGCGTGAGGCGGCCGGCAGCCTGCAGCGCAAAGCACAGGCCGAGTGGAATGCCGATCTGCGATACCAGCGTGATGGCGAGCGGGCTCCGCGTGTCGCCGGTTCCCTGCAGGCCACCGGTGTAAGTGAGGGCAACTGTAATGAAGAACCCCGACACGCTCAGGAATCGAAGAAGCTGCGTGCCGAGCGCCACGACGATTGGATCGACGAGGCCGAAAAGACCCAGCAGCACGTCGGGGATGGTCACGAAAAGGATGCCGACCGCCGCGGCAATCATGACCCCGTAGCGCGCCGCCACCTGCACGCCGCGCTCGGCACGATCCGGATGGCCGGCGCCGAGATTCTGCCCCGCGACCGTCGCGGCCGCGCCCATCAGGCCGACCGACGTCC